>JAFGPS010000035.1 GCA_016936075.1 Sedimentisphaerales bacterium
ATTGAAAGTGCAAAGGCTAACAAACTGGAACCATATTATTATCTGAGATATGTTTTTGAAAAACTGCCAGGATGTTCAACAAAAGAAGAACTGCGGAAACTCTTGCCGGATATGCTCTCACCTGAAATGATTAAAATATCCTGACCGGAGACAACCTGCTGGGAAATTGACGCTTACGAAGCCTGAAAATTATTAAGTCATAATTTGCTATACGGTAAGCTGATTATCTATTTTAGAGGGAACTTCGAAAAATTACGATGTTCAAAATGGTAACATCGTTTAAAGGGGATTATAGTATGAAGTTATGGATTAAGTATTTCCATAAGCTCATCAAGTGTTTTAGCAGTTACAAGTTTATGCCGCAGTTGTGATGAATTCTTTTTATGATGAAAATATTTAACCATGTGTTTTCTTGCCATAATTATTCCATGATCTCCATAGTAATCAAACATCATTCGTGCATGCCGGGCTGCAGTTTCAAAACGTTCGTTATCAGAAGGTTCATGATTCGAAAAAATCCATGGATTTCCAATCGCGCCACGTGCAATCATTATTCCACTACAAGAAGTTGTTTCAAGTTTTTCTATTGCCTGCTTATATGAAGTAATATCCCCATTGCCAATTACAGGTATCGGGCTTAATTCGGCAGCTTTTTCGATCTCGATCCAGTCGGCTTCTCCGGAATATTGCTGATCTGAAGTTCGACCATGAATTGTTACAGCAGATGCACCTGCCAAAGCGGCTTTTTCAATTATCAAGGCGTAATTTTTTGTATTTTGAGTAAATCCTAATCTTATTTTCAATGTAACCGGTACGTCAGATACAGATTTTATTTGAGAGATAATATTAAATACAAGATCCGGGTCTTTCATTAATGCGGCACCTGAGTTGTTATTGCAAATTTTACGAGCACAACAGCCGGAATTAATGTCAATCAAAGCTGGTTTAGGGAGCATCTTGCATACTATTTCTGCTGCTTCTGCCATACGATCTGGAGAGCTGCCGAAAAGTTGAACAGCGGCTGGAGTTTCATCGTGATAAATTTTAGTTAATTTATAGGTTTTTTTGCTGTTGCGGCATAATGCTTCGGCGCTTATCAGTTCTGTATAGACCAAACCAGCACCCTGCTCCTTGCAAAGAAGGCGGAAAGGGTAGTCGGTATAACCGGCAATTGGGGCTAAAACAAGAGGAGAAGTAAAGGGAAGATTTTCAGATATCAAAAACCATACCCTCAGTAGCAAGAAATAATTCTGGCACCTCAATTTGAGCAGCTTTTGCGCTGGCGTTCATGTGCTCTTGTGCATCACTATAAATTGATGAAAGTTTTTCGTCAGAATATGACGGTTCGTGGTGAGTGAGTACAAGTTTCTTAACTTTCCAGTTTATACCGCAGTTAACTGCCATAGAGTATGATGTGTGACCCCAATCAAATTTTGCGAAAGCTTCATCAAGTGTGTATTGTGAGTCCAAAATCAGTAAATCAGCAGAACAGAAAAAATCGCCATGATCGGAAGTAAATGACTCAACCGCGTTGCCCCTGAACTCGACATCCGTAGAAAAAATAAAGCTCTTTTCGCCTTCACGAAATCTATATGCAAAACTACCGCCGGGATGTCGCAGAGGAATAAAATCAACAATAAGCGAATCATCAATTGTAAAAGATTCATTAAGTTTGAGTTGATTAAATTCTTTGACGCTGTCGGTATCATCAAATTCGCGTGGAAAAAATTTGAACTTTTGCTGATAATTCAGTCTTTCATGAAGATCTCTTATGGGGCTGTTAAAAATAAATTTATTTCCTTTAATATAAAGAGGCTTGAAGAATGGAAGTCCCTGGATATGATCCCAATGTGTATGCGTAAAGAAAAAATTTGCTGTAAGTTTTCCTTCGCCGGCTTCTTCTGTAATAAGTTGATCACCAAGAGGTCGCAAACCCGTGCCAGCATCAAGTATTGCAAGATTTCCTTTCCTGGATTTAACAGTTACACAGGTTGTATTTCCACCATATAATGTTGAAACATGAGAAGGAAGCAGCTTGATAATATCATCTATAGAAGTTTTCGAGCTGCTATTTGTTAAGGCTGTCTCAATTATCGAGCGTACACGTAGCTGATACTCGTTGTTGGTTAAAGGAGTCGGAAGAGAACCCCGTACACCCCATAGTTCAATTTTCATTATTTAGTTCCGTCCGCGGTCTATTTGGTTGCGGTCAATAATTACGATAATTATATCGAGTTACTTTGTAAAGAAAAAAATAAAAAAGGGGTTTGACAGAAGCCTCGTTTAAAGTATCTGTTATCTTTGTCTTACAAATAATAGTTAGGTTCATGGAGGGCATTTAATGTCTGTTTTTCTATTCAAATTATTGCCAAAGGCTATGATTTCTCGTCTGGTTGGACGGTTGACATTAACACGTTTTTCAAAACTTTTTATAGATTGGTTTGTAAAAAAATATGCGGTTAATACAGAAGAAATTGAATATCCTGAAAAGGGATTTACCTCCTTTAATCACTTTTTTACACGAACACTTAAAAATGGAGTTCATTCCATTGATAAAGAGAAAAACTGTGTAGTTTCACCGGTTGATGGTCGAATTGATGAGTTTGGAATTATAACTGGTACGCGTATAATGCAGGCAAAAAACCTGGATTATCTTGTTTCTGACCTTATTCCTTCGGATTGTCATCATCTGTTTATTGATGGATTTTTTATAACATTATATCTTTCACCTGCTGATTATCATAGAATACATTCACCTATTAACGGCAAAATAAATGAGTTGATTTACGCTCCAGGAAAGCTCTTTCCTGTAAAAGAGATTATTACACGTTCTATTTCCAGAGTTTTTGCCAGAAATGAGCGCATGATATCACTTATTGAAAATGAATTTGGAAGATGTGCTGTTTGCAAAATCGGCGCTATGAACGTGGGAAGAATAGCTGTTAATTTTGATACAATTGAAACGAACAGGTCAATGTTTCGCCGTGGGGCCCGGAAGGTTTATGGTAATATGGCGCCTCTTGTTCATCGTGGAGATGAAGTCGCCCGTTTCAATATGGGGTCTACTGTAATATTGCTTTTCGAAAAAGACATGTTTGCCCCAATGCAATTACGGAAAGGCGATCATGTCAGAATGGGCCAAAAGCTGGGGCTTTTGCACATGAAAGAAAAATAGTAATAGGGAACTTCGAAAAATTACCATGTTCCAGAGGGCAACATGTTTTAAGTGCCTATTCTAAAGAAATTTTTCGCAAGTTCCTATGCTGGTCGCTCAGCACCACTTTGAAAAATAAAGTGGTGCTGGGCTGCTCGCATATGCGGCCTATGCTGGTCG
>JAFGPS010000036.1 GCA_016936075.1 Sedimentisphaerales bacterium
CGAAGCTGGCTCTGGTCAGGGAAGCGGCAGTCAACAAAGCAACTCGCAACAACAAAGCGAAGCTGGCTCTGGTCAGGGAAGCAGCAGCCAACAAAGCAACTCGCAACAGCAAGGTAGTGATAGTAATAATGAAAATGGTATGCAGGATTCATCAAATATCTCTGAACTAAATTCATATGAACAATCACAAAGCCAGGCTATTGCTGAAGCACAACTTAAAATGCTGCAAGCAAAACAAGCTCAGTTACAGAATAATGTCTCACAATTACAGCAGAAGCTGGAATCTATTTCGCAAAGCTCAGAAGGCAACATGTCTCAATTATCTAAAGAAGTCCAGAAACATCTTGGTGAAGCTCTTAAAGATATGGAACAATTTCAGGAGAAGATGGATGAGTTGCAATACCAGCCGCAGGAATATGACAAGAAAGCAGAGGAAGCTTCTGAATTCATGGAATCTGCCGCAGATAAACTTGATTCAGCCGGCATAACATTAGAAAATGGTTTGGGAAGCAGCAAGGAAAAACAATTGGCGAAAGAGCTAAAGAAAAATGCAGAGTTATTGTCAGAAGATGCAGATGCGCTGGACGATGAACTCACAGAACTGGAACGCGAACGCTTGGAAGCTTTGCGTCAGGCCGCTATGAAATTACTTGAAAATAATGTAACTCCTCAAATATCTCGTGGTGGAGGCAACGGGACTAATAATCTTAATCCTGGTACTCTTGTTATAACAGCGGAAGGCAATTCAAGTGATAAAGATACAGCGAGAGAAATTGCCAGGCATTTCTGGTTTCTTGCTATCGAGCTTGAAAAAAGAAAAGAACAGCCAATAGAAGATGAACCTTCAGATTCGAGATTCGTTGAGATTGAGAATGATTTTTTTGAGAAAGCCGCTCAATACAAATCCGGAGAGAATGGAAAATGATTTTTGCAGATTACCCGGGACATCTTGTTGCAATAGCAGTTTTGGCGATAGCTGCCGGAATTATCTTTTGGGCGTTCCGTTGTTCGGAGCTTCAAAAAGGAAAATATAGATTTCTTAGAGTGTTTCTAATCGCAATAAAGTTTCTGACTATCTTGATTTTAATTTTAATTTTATGGAATCCATCACGGTCAGAACTGGTTGAAACTATCTCAAAAAATAATGTTTTAGTGTTTTTCGATACAAGCGAAAGTATGTCTGTTGCAGAGAAGGCAGGAACCACAAGGCTTGATAATGCCATGAATATTTTCGAGGAGAAATTACACACTCCAGATAACCAGGAACCCGAATATAAAATTCTAGGCTTTGATAATGATGTTTACCATAGCGGCTCAACACAATTATTAAGACGCTGGGGTCATCATACGAATATACAAAATATTATTGAAACACTTGGAAAATACGATAAAGCCAATACTTCAGAACAAGAAACTTCCGTTACTAACGACTCAACAAAAGGTGCAATTATATTTACCGATGGCCAGGCTGATAACCAGAGCATAACAAATTATTCGCCGCTTATGAGAGGAGATTTTCCTATCGTAATAGTTGGAGTTGGTTCGAGAAACAATGGTACTGATGTTGAAATAAAAACAATAAAAGCACCAATAAAAGCACTGGTCGATTCAATTTATAATGTAGAGGTGGTTGCAGCCGCGAACAACCTGATAGATGATTCAGTAACAGTTGAACTTCTCAAAGATAATCTTGTTATTGATTCTGTTCATGTCCAGGCAGATGAGTTTAAGAAAAACGATAAACAAGAGAATCAAAATGTAACTTTACAATTTACCGTAGCAGCTGATATTTTAGGTAGCCATAATCTTTCAGCTCGTGTAAAGGTTATAAAGGATGAGGTAAATATTGCAAATAATATTCAAAGCACGTTCGTTGATGTCGTGGAAAACGAAGAGTTGAATATTTTATTTTACTCACAGGTTGCCGAATTTAATGTCGGAAAGGTCAGGCAAGTGCTTTCTTCCGATCCAAGAATAAATCTTGATTTCTGCCTCGATGCAATTAGAACTGTTGGGCGTTCTTCTTCTATAATAAACAAATTGGGCTACGCACAACTACCAGAAACACAGGAAGATTTTAATAAATATGATATTATTATTTTGGGAAATTTCAGTGCGGATACATTGAGCGAGCAACAAATAAGCGGCTTATACAATTTCGTAACTCAAAGAGGCGGAGGCTTGGTTATGCTGCCAGGCAGAGATGATTATGGTCCGGCAGGTTGGGATAATCCGCAAGTAAAGTTGCTGCTTCCTGTGATTTTCAATTCAAACGAATCAAAACTCTGGCCTCCTGATGCAGAACAAATGGAATTATCCCCCGAAGGGAATTATGAAATTATTTTACCGGACGAAGATATTCCATATTTCAATTTCGCTGTTTCAGCTTATTACAATGTAGATAAGGTTAAACCTTCGTCAAGCATACTGGCCGCTTCAGGGAATAGACCATTAATAATTATTCAGCGAATAGGCCGGGGTAAAGTATGCCTTCTAAATATATCGAAACTGTTTTCCTGGTATCGAGAGGATAAGCAAGGAGGCTGGTTGTATAGTCTTTTGTCACAACTAACTTCATACCTTGGACAATCACCCGGCAAATCTGCCGGGCTTGAATTATTTGCTGAAAGACAGAACGCAGATGAAAACAAAGTAAAGTTCATTGCGTACGTACGTGACAACAATTATTCTCCTGTATCGCAGGCAAACGTCCTCCTTAATCTAAATAATCAGATTTATTCTATGTCACCATCCGGTTCAGGCTACTATATCACTGAAATTGACAATATGCAGACAGATAGAATCGTTGCTTCCGCACAGGCTGAATTCGGGGGTATTTTTCTTGGAGAAAAGGCTATCGCAGTGAATCTTCCCTCTCGTAAAACGGAGATGAGTGATACCAGATTTAACGAACAGTTTTTACAGAATCTTGCAAAACAACTCAACGGAACATATATATATAGTGACGACGTAGATAACGAACTTATAAATTCATTCGATGCCCAATCACAGGTTGGTCATACAAATCGTGTTTTAAGTATCTGGCCAAACTGGTATTTATGGGGATTAATATGCCTGCTTCTCAGTTTCGAATGGTTTATCAGGCGTGCAAAAGGGCTTGTATAAGGATTATATTTTGATTAAAGGAAAAATATATTTTGTATTGCTATTAGTGCTATTAAGTTTATCTTCGATTTTAGAGGACTCAGCCGAAGGTAAAACGTATGCGATTATTATGCGCGGCATAAGTAAAGATGAACAATTCAAAGTAGCAAGAACCATAAATTTAATTAATTTAAGAGATTATTTACTAAATAATACTGAAGCTGCTTCTGATACAATAAATGTTCTCATACCTGAAGATACAGGAAATAATAATGTAAATAGCTCTCAATTTACAAACGTACAAAAAATAGTAGCTAATCTCGAATCTGTTATAAATTCCGACGACAAGTTTATTTTTTATTATACAGGACAGGCAAACGTTGTGAATCAACAATTACGCTTTAATTTACCGGGTGATGATATTACACAAGTAGAATTGGGACAGTTGCTAACAAATATAAAAGCATCGTCTATGCTTATCGTACTTGACTGCCCTGCTTCCGGTCTTGCTGTAAAAGAGCTTTCTGCAAAAGGCAGAATTATAATATGCAGTTGTACAGATGAGCAGCGATTCAGTATGAAATTCGGCGAATATTTCATATCCGCATTAACCAGTAGTGAAACTGATATTGACAATGACAATAAGAAATCAATATTGGAAGTATTTTTATCAACTTCAAAAAATATACAAGACTGGTATCGAAAAGAAAAATTGCTTTTGAATGAAACGCCTGTACTCGATGACAATGGTGACGGAAAACCATCCAAAGAGCCATGGCGATATATAATTGATATGAAGGACGGCCTTGCGTCTTCTAAATTCTTTCTTGAAAAGGAGTAGTGAAAAATGAACAGACGAAATTTTCTAAAAACAGCTTCTAAAACAGCGGCAGGATTATTATTGTCTGGAAATATTTGTAATGCCGCAAACCAGGAGCAGGAAATAGACGATCTTGAAAAATATGATTTTATTATGCCCAGAGTAAAGTTCACTCCTTTAAGAGTACCCGGAAGAGGACAGGCCCCTGATAAATGGCATGTCAGGCCGGGAGGTGACAGAAACCTTTTAAGACGTCTAAGTACTGTCATACGATGCAAAACAAAACCAATTCTTTATGTTAACGAAAATAACGGATTTGTACCGTCAATAGGTACAGACAATCAATTTAATGATATAGTTACTTTTGATAACAGAGATAAAATTATTAAATACCCATTTCTTTTTATGACCGGCGAAAATGAATTCAGATTTACGCAAAACCAGAAAGATAATTTGCGTGATTATATAAAACGCGGCGGCTTTTTATTCATGGAAGATTGCGTTGTTGACCATGGAGGCGATTTTTTCTTCAGAAGTGCATACGACATTTTAGAAAATGTTTTCGGGAAAAGCTCTGTGAAAACAATTCCAAGATCGCATGAAATATTTCATAATGTATTTGATCTCGGTGACATAGGCTTGCCATATATGCAGGGCCAGCCCCACGGCGCTCGCGGAATATTTATTAATGATCGTCTGGCTATACTTTTAAGTTCTCACGACATACACTGCGGCTGGTGCGATAACGATTGCACACATTTCGGACCAGTTAAGTATGAGCAATCAATTCAAATGGGAATAAATATTATCATGTATTCGATAACACACTAAAGAGTTCTTCGTCTTTTCATCCAGCGAATTCCACCAAGCCCAATACAACCCAACAGTAATGCTCCCGGCGCAGGAATTGTATAAACAAATCCATGTCCGCTCCAGGATGTATCTCAATAACCACCTACTATTGTTCCCCCATCTATTCCATATACGTAGGTACTTATTGCTCCTGGATAATCCAATGTAGTCCAGTTTGCATGAGATGAATTAGAGGTGTTAAGTAGAATCAAAATGACTATTATAATAACATAGCTTTTAATTTTCATTGTATCTTTCTCTCAATTTTATAATGAAAGCATACGTTCTATGTATAACCTTTATTCTTTTTACGACTTCTATCAGCAAAGTTCTGATATATTTTGTCTGTAAAAAAGCTCCGTATCCTCTGATATTCCCTTGTCTTAGGCCTGAAAGATATACCCTTATCCTCCTATATTATCTTTATTATCATTTCTCAACTGATTTGTCAAGATTTATTCCCCTATATTTTGCAGGTGATTGAATTTAGAAAAAATATTTAAAAAGAAATACTTGACAAGTTAGGCTCTCCTAACTATATTAGAGATAACTTACATTTAATATTTATAAATATATGACAATAAAAAACGAAAAATTGAGTTCTTCTCTCGAAGATTATCTTGAGGCGATATATAACCTTGCCGGTGAAAATAACATAACTCGCAGTAAGGATATCGCTGAGGATATTGGAGTTTCGAGAGCCTCGGTAACAGGGGCTTTACGTGCATTAAAAGAGAAAAATTTAGTAAATTATAAGCCATATAATTATATAAGCCTGACAGAATCAGGCAAACTTGCTGCTGCTGAAATTGCTAACAAGCATGAAATTTTGAAATCATTTTTCATCGAAATACTTGATGTAAACAAAGATGTGGCCCAGCAGGCAGCTTGTAAAGCAGAACATGCTCTGGGTTCTGATATTACTGAAAGATTGTTATCCTTTGTTGAGTTTATGGGCAAAAGCAACCGGAAAAGGTATGATATAATTAAAGAATTTAAAACATTCTGCAAAGATAAGAAAAAAGCAGAGAAGAAATAAATATGGAACAAAAAGAAATAAAACCTCTTTCAAAAATTCGCTCAGGTGAAAAAGCTAAGCTTGTTAATATTGAAGCGGGACGAGGATTGAACAATCGGCTCGCATCAATGGGACTTGTATCAGACGTTGAAATATCAGTTGTTAGCAATAGCCATCCCGGTCCTTTTGTAATTAATGTCAAAGGCTCAAAAGTGATGCTTGGACGTGGAATGGCAAATAAAATTATGGTATCAGGCTGTGACAATGAAAAAGATAACAGCGGCTCTGGCCGGTAATCCTAACTGCGGCAAAACTACCATCTTCAACCTTCTGACTGGCTCTCACCAACATGTAGGTAATTATCCCGGTGTTACTGTAGAGAAAAAACAAGGTGTTTGCCGCTACGGAGATTATGAAATAACGTTTGTTGACTTGCCGGGCACTTACAGCCTTACCGCATTTTCAGAAGAGGAACTTGTCGCTCGAAATTATATACTCGACGAAAAACCTGATATAGTTGTTGATATTGTAGATGCTTCTGGAATCGAGCGAAATTTATATTTATACATGCAGCTTATGGAAATGGATGTCTCTCTTTTACTCGTATTCAATATGAGTGACATCGCGGAACAGAGAGGGCTTGTCTTCGATATCCAGCAATTATCAACGCTATTGGAAGCAAGAATTGTACAGATGGTCGGTACGAAAGGCCAGGGTAAGCAATTTTTGCTTGATGCAGTTATAAATTCTATCGAAAAACCTCGTAAACAACGCATACATAAAATTAATTACGGCGATGAGGTCGAGCATGAATTGGATAAAATTGAAAAAGCTTTAATCGCTGAAGAACCTGAATTGTCTCAAAAATATCGTACAAGATGGCTCGCAATAAAACTGCTGGAGCAGGACGATGATATAAGTAAACACATTAAGAGCAGCAGAGTTAAAAATATTGTGACTTCTTCTTTTGAATTTCTTAAAGACATACTCGGGGAAAACCCTGAAATTTACATGGCAGGCAGAAGATATGGTTATATATCAGGAGCCTGCCAGGAGACGATAAAAACAACCGCTGAATTGCGTCATAACTATAGTGATATGATTGACTCAGTTGTAACACACCGTGTCATTGGCCTTCCGATATTTTTGTCTTTAATGTTTATAACATTCTTCCTGACATTCAAACTGGGACACTATCCGATGAGTTGGCTTGAACATCTTTTCGGCTGGCTTGGAAAAACAATTTCAGGCTTCTGGCCGGCGGGTAGTGAAAATTGGTTCAAATCCCTTATAGTTGACGGCATAATCGGCGGCGTGGGAGGAGTAATTGTTTTTCTACCGACAATTCTGATTTTGTTTATGATGATTGCGTTTCTCGAAGATTCCGGCTACATGGCAAGAGCGGCCTTTATCATGGACCGCATAATGCACAAAATCGGTCTGCACGGTAAAAGCTTTATTCCAATGATAATTGGTTTCGGCTGCTCAGTTCCGGCGATTATGGCAACGCGAATACTCGAGAACAAACGCAACAGGCTCGTGACAATAATGGTAATTCCGCTAATGAGTTGCGGTGCAAAACTAACAATATACACGCTAATCACGCAGGCATTTTTCTCGGAAAAATTACAACCCTTGATGATGTGGCTGATTTATATTATTGGAATCATATTGGCCGTGATTAGTATTAAGTTGCTGCGTTTGACGATTTTCAAAGGCGAATCAATTCCGTTTGTAATGGAATTGCCACCCTACCGCTTACCAACATTTAAATCGATTTCTATTCACATGTGGCAGCGAGGATGGATGTACCTGAAAAAAGCAGGTACGATAATACTGGCCGCATCTATAATTTTGTGGTTTGCAATGAGTTATCCCAAACCTGATACATCATCACACCAGAACAAACTGGAGTACTCTGCAATAGGAAGACTTGGAAAAGCGATAGAGCCTGCATTAAAACCAATAGGATTCGATTGGAAAATAGGAACTGCACTCATTGGCGCTACAGCCGCTAAGGAACTTTTCGTCTCACAGATGGCTATTGCATATTCAGTCGGCGATCCTGAGCAGGCCGATATGACATTACGCGAAAAACTGAGTGCAAATTATAGCCCACTGACAGGCTTTTGCATCATGTTATTTTGTCTTATTTATGCGCCATGTGTAGCAACTATCGCAATGACAAAGCAGGAAACAAACTCCTGGGGCTGGGCAATGTTTCAATTCTTCGGCCTTACCGTTCTGGCATATGTAATTACATTGATTGTTTATCAAGTCGGCAATCTGATTTTTTATTGATACAAGCTACATTTTCGTCTATTAACTGCCTTACAGCTTTTTGTACCAGACGTTCATACTCTCGATGTTGCCTGAAATGTTGGTATTGTTCGTAAGTCTGCCGCCATAGATATAACCGTTCTTGGCAAATGTAATATTCATACCGGGGGAAACCGCTCTTGCGACGGTAAAGGCTGTTTTTAATTTCCTTTTTTTAGTTTGCGATTCCATTGTTTTTAAAAGCATATTTGCATAGCCATTCCCTCTGAAATCCGGTAAAGTTGCGAAGTCTGTCATTTCCACACTATTTGAATTTTTGAATAATTCAAAAGAAGAAAGAGCAACGATTTTATTATCTTTTTCGACACAGAAATAATCGAAATCACTTTCCATTGTCTCAGCAATGTACTCTGGATCATCTATCGGAAACGGGTATGACATGTAGACTTTTTTATATATCTTACTCATTCTTTCGGCATCCTTTTTATTACACGGCCTGAGAATGGCATCTTTGGGTGGAGTAACTGGTTTTGCGCTGTGGTTAACTTTTTTGCGAGCCAGTTTCATAACTTTTTCGACTTTTTCTTTAGATTTTTCAATCTTTCTTTTTGAGTCGAGAAAATAGCCGAGGAACAATACATCTTCCTTATCGTTATACAAGCCTGGTATATGTGCTTCTTGTATAAAACCTGAATCAATAAAATCTTTTGCGATACCGGCCGGAGTTTTGGCAAACACTTTAGTGTATTTCTTTTTCTTTGCCAGTTCAATCAACTCTTTTGCAAGTTTTGAAGAAACTTTTTTCCCTGTTTTAATTAAATATATACGGTTATTGAATGAGCCGTGCTGAATAATCGAGCCGCACTTTAGTTTCTGTATTTTGTCTGGTTTATAATCAGGCATTTTTCTTTCCTATATACGATATACTTTTTATGATTATGATCTCCTTCTATGACGAGAGTTATTTTCCGGGACCAAAGCAACATCTTCATTATAATCAGCTAAAAGTCTTTCAATTCCTACTGCACGGTATTCTGCGGCATCATTTAAGACAAGCTGCAGGTCGCATCTATCGCAATCTCTATCACAAAAAGTCGGCTCATAGGAATCAGGTTCTTTGTATGTTGTAATTACTCCTTCATAATTTCTCAGAATTACTTTATTGGTTGACCATGAAATCAGGTAATGCGGCATAACAGGAATTTTTCCGCCGCCACCGGGAGCATCTATAACATAAGTTGGAACACAAAAACCACTTGTGTGCCCAATAAGACTTTCAATAATTTCTATACCTTTGCCAACAGGCGTTCGAAAATGAGCCAAACCTTTAGAAAGGTCGCATTGATATAAATAGTAAGGCCTGACACGGCTATAAGCGAGCTTATGTACGAGTGATCTCATAATCCTCGGGCAGTCATTGACTCCCGCTAAAAGAACTGACTGGTTTCCTAAAGGGATTCCAGCATCTGCGAGTTTAGCCAGTGCATTTCTTGATGAAGAAGTCAATTCACGCGGGTGATTAAAATGTGTATTAATCCATACAGGGTGATATTTTTTGAGAATAGAAACAAGATCATCAGTAATTCTAAAAGGCAAGACAACAGGTGTTCGAGTGCCAATACGTATTATTTCAAGATGTTCTATGCTGCGAAGTTCAGATAATATCCAGTCAAGTTTTTCATCGGAAAGCAGAAAGGGATCTCCGCCGCTTAATAAAACATCACGAATTCTGGGAGTATTTCGTATATACTCGATTCCCTTTTTTATCTGTTCTTTGTCTGGAATTGAATCAATGTCACCTACCTGTCTTTTGCGTGTACAGTGCCGACAATACATAGAACACATATTACTAACCAGGAATAATACTCTATCTGGGTATCTATGTGTGATTCCGGGAACAGGGCTGTCTTTATCTTCATGTAAAGGGTCAGACATTTCCGAACGAGTCACTATTAATTCCGATGGCGACGGAAAAGATTGTTTAAACACTGGGTCATTAAGTAGGTTATCCGTATCTACCAATGATAGATAATATGGTGTTATAGACATTGGAAATTTACTTGTGGTCTTTTTAAAGTCTTCCTGAATATTTTCCGGCAGTTCGATTCCAAGCAGTTTTTGGAAAGTATCAAGGTCGCGAATACAATGTTTAATTTGCCATTTCCAGTTGCGCCAGTGAGAGGCTGTGACGTCAGAATCAATTTTTTCTATAATGTGTTTTCGATTTCTTTTAGAATATTTAATAGTCTCGATTGACATTAATTTTTTCTCCGAATAATGTTCTTATGTTTATTTCAATAATACCAAAAATCAAAACTTCTAATAAAAAGTTCGTTTTTTGCTAAACCTAAGATTTTTTTTACGTGAGTATATTATTAATGCCATAGTTATAAATATTATTTATTTCCTAAAAATGAAATCACTATTTGTATTAAATTATCGCTGGATGGTTATTATATAAAGTAATATAAAATTATACAAGCAATTTTATAAATTCTTTGATTTTTAGCTGTTTTTGGCCTTTTAATGAGATTATTATGACTTTATCTACAAGAAAAGGCGTGGGCACAAGACCCCTGGTGCCCACAAACCTCTTTTTCATTTTTCCGGACCTTCAACTACTTTTAGCAAGCCCTTATGGGAATTTTTAAAATTTTCCCGACGTGATTTACGAGTCTTTATCATCATCGTTTCTTGGTGTTCTATAATCTGTTTTATCATGCCTTGGCATTGCGATAGTGCCAGTCCTTGCGACACTCTTAATGCCGTACGGCTTGCACATATTTATAAAAGCCTCGATCTTGTCTTCCGGTCCGCTCACTTCTATCATAATGAATTTCTGTCCAATATCGACAACTTTGGCTCTGAATACGTCTATCACTGAAAGAATTTCCGGCCGCTGCTCCGGCGTACACGAAACCGCAATCAGCATTAAATCTCGTGCAACAACAGGCTGGCCGACAAAATCCTGAACCTTAACAACAGGGATAATCTTTGCTAACTGTTTGCGAACCTGCTCAACTATTCTATCGTCACCGATAACAACAATCGTCATTCGACTAAGATCAGGGTCTTCGGTTCGGCCGACAACGAGCGAGTCAATATTAAAACCTCTTGCAGCAAACATTCCAGCAACATGTGCCAGAACTCCGGGCTTATTTTCAACTAATGCGCTTATTATATGTTTCATTTTTTTATTTCCTTTAAGTAGGATGGGTTTTATCCCATCTTATATTATTCAGCGTGGGCTGAAGCCCATCCTACATTCTTAATACTATTTACTATTTATCATATTAATCTTTCGAGAATATCAAGCCCATCCATTTCACTCAAGCTTTTGCCTGCCGGAACCATAGGCCAGACGTTTTCTTCAGGTTCAACACGGAAATCAACAACGCAAGGTTGCTTTTCCTTGAGCATTTGCTCCACAGCTTTTGAGACATCCTCTTTTTTATCTACCGTCATTCCAATCGCTCCCATAGCTTTGGCCAATGCCTCATAGTTGGGATTTTTGAGATAGCTTTTCGAGTAACGTCTGCCATAGAAAAGCTCCTGCCATTGTCTGACCATTCCCATATAACCATTATTCAAAATGCAAACCTTAATAGGAAGATTATGTTCAACCGCGGTCGCAAGCTCTGTCATAGTCATATTGAAACTATGATCGCCGTCAAAATCAATAACAACTTCATCAGGCCTTGCAATTTGCGCACCAATTGCTGCCGGCAAGCCAAAGCCCATTGTACCAAGACCACCTGAAGTAATAAATTGCCGAGGCTCAGTATATTTATAAAACTGAGCCGCCCACATCTGGTTTTGACCTACGCCGGTTGTAATGATAGCCTTGTTATTTGTTTGCCTGCAAACCTCCTCAATAACATACTGAGGCTTAATCGTTGAAGATTCTTTATCATAAGCAAACGCAAATTTTTTCTTCCACTCAGCAATCTTTTTAAACCATTCTTCTCGCTCCTTGTATTCGACCTGCTTAGCTAATTCATTAAGAATTATTTTCGCATCACCAACGACGGGTATATCAACCTGGACATTCTTTGAAATGCTCGCCGGATCAATGTCAATATGAACTATCCTGGCATTAGGCGCAAAGGTTTTTATATTACCTGTAACCCTGTCATCAAAACGAGCTCCAACAGCAATTAGTAAATCGCATTCCTGGACTGCGTAGTTTGCATAAGCTGAGCCGTGCATACCGAGCATATCAAGCGACTCAGGTCTGGTTTGATCTATACTTCCCAAACCCAACAGAGTCATCGCGACTGGAAGATGAGCCTTTTCAACAAACGTTCTCAATTCCTGACTTGCATTGGCGATAATAACTCCACCACCAACATAAAGCACAGGCTTTTCTGATTTATTTATAGCTTTTGCCGCATTAGATATTTGCCTTGCATGCCCCTTGCTCGAAACACGATAGCCTGGCAATTTTATTTGAGATGTACTATTGCCATCATATTTGCTAACTGAAACATCAACAGGCAAATCAATAAGCACAGGGCCGGGCCTTCCGGTTGAAGCGATATGAAATGCTTCCCTAATAGTACGCGCAAGGTCCTTTACATCTTTTACAATGCAGTTATATTTTGTGATAGGTCTGGTTATTCCAGTAATATCAGCTTCCTGAAAAGCATCGTTTCCGATAAGCTCCGTTCGAACCTGTCCTGTAAATGCAACCATAGGAACCGAGTCCATCATAGCGGTGGCAATACCTGTAACGAGATTGCATGCACCCGGGCCGCTCGTAGCTAAAACAACACCGACTTTGCCAGTTGCTCGTGCATATGCGTCAGCCATATGACAGCCGCCCTGCTCATGACGAGGAACGATAAAATTTATCGGTGCATCATATAATTTATCGAATAAAGGCAGAACCACGCCGCCCGTATAGCCGAACATTGTTTCGACACCCTGTTCTACGAGTGTATCAACAAAGATTTGCGCGCCTGTTTTTGTGTTTGACGTTTTTTCTGACATTTTTGTTCTCCGAAATTCTTCATTAATATTTTTGTTATATTTTACCACAGGGTCCGGCATTGTGAAAGTATCTGTTTGACCTTGCAATGAAACACTTGACGATACCCTGCATTTTTTTAAGATTTCATCAAAAATGGGTATAACCGAAGCACCTGTATATCCAAACATTGTATCGACACCAAGCTCAATAAGTGTATCGACGAATATCTGGGCGCCAGTTTTAATTTGGGATTTCTCAGCAACTTCTGCCGAAACAGTAGAAATGGAATTCATTCATTTTAACCTTTCCTGATAAACAAATACGGAACCTCATTTTGCTTACACTGCAAAATATAAGTCCCAAACGTTATTCCAACTTATTATGGCTTCAAACAATTTCCCGATAATCCAAGCGATTTTCAGTCCGAAAATAACCCGAATTAATCGGAGTTTTTTATGCCCTGCCATAATCACGTAATCATCCCTTCGGGATGTTTCAGGGTCGTAAAGGTCTGTTTTGCAAACCAATACAATTACATTATACGAATAAATGTTCATTATTGTCAAATATTTTCATAATATTTTTACGTGGCGTGGGCATCTTGCCCACGTATTCACTGACAAAACGCCCGTGTTACTCAAACAAATTGATTTTCAAAACGTATAAAAAAAACTGGTCAGCATTGAAAATATTGCTATAATCCTAAAAACAATTTAACTTTTTTGGAGTTTTATAATGTGTGATAAATGTGGTTGCGGCGATTCTAAGAACGAAACAAGTAACGAACTCACTTTGGAAGAGAACGTTAAAGAAATAATCGAATCTATCAGACCAAGCCTTCAGGCTCACGGCGGCGACGTCGAATTGGTTGGAATAGAAGAAGATAATACAGTTAATGTACGCCTCCAGGGTGCCTGTCAGGGTTGCCCCGGCGCTACAATGACGATGAAAATGGGTATCGAAAGAATTCTCAAAGAAAGAATTCCCGAAATAAAACAAGTCGTTGCAATATAATAAAATAATTTTTTACATTTTCTTTTTCTTAAAATAATATCAATAAGAATTGATGTTGATATATACAATTATTATTTAGCCATGTTTGATACATTTTCTTATCAAATATGTAAGTTTTGTTTTCCTAAACTCATTTCATAAAGTTATTGTAATCAGTTAGATAAATTTTTGACAATTCCAATCGTTATGAGTAAAAGAACTTATTTAAGCGGAAATCCTGATGGAGTATAACTCACAGTAACAAACATTCGCATGTCATTCACGCACAGGCAGGCTTTGCGCGGTTATGACAGAGTGAATCCTACAGATAATTATATCTATTTTAATAATCGCGTGCTATAATTCCATCGTCACCAACGAAATAGTAGTCTGAATCTGCAATTTTGAGATTATAGACCTTTCCTGTATATGGATTTAATCTTTTAATGATGCTTTTTATTTCTATCAAGCCTTTAGCAGATTTCAACTTTGTTCCGGCTTCAAGTTTTTTAAGTGCAACCCATTGATCATTTTCTATCTTAAAGTAGTGATTATCGGCTACAGTAATGCAATCTCCACTTTCTAATAATACATCATAACAATTAAACGTTCCTTCATGAATCTGAACTTCTTTAATTTGATTAAGACAACCAATGCCCTTTATAAGCTGTTCTTTAGAAATATTTGAAAAAGGAATAAGCTTCCCGTCTGACCAGACTCTGGTTTGTCCAGTGAAACAGCGAGCCTTTCTACTTTCTCGAAGAGTAAAGTGCCATACATCACCGATAATTATTATCCCATCCTTGACTTCATCTATCCTCCAGTAATAGGTATTAAAATAATCAAGAGATACAACATCAATGCTGGTACCAGGCTGGTTTTGACTGTACAAAACGCCAAATGTATTATTAACATCAGCAAGGTTAACATCATTCATATTAGTCCCGAAATAAACATTATATACAGCTCCTTTTAAGCCCGATTTCCATTTTAATTGTATTTCAGTACAATCATATACTTCTGCTTCATCTTCCGGACTCGGATTTGATGCTTTTTCACCATCAAAAAATTTAGGATATTCTTTGCCTTCGTTTATCCACCAAATCTCGTTAGTGCCATTTATTATTTCGCCAAAGAAATCCCAACCCGCACTGGTAAAAGTACTTTTATTTTTCATCTCGGAAGTTGTTTTGCCTGTACCGGCAATACTATTAATCTGACCTGAAGTTTGTATATCCCAGAAACAATTATTAACATCACCAATGTTTAAGCCTAACAATCCACCAACAGATGAATTGCCTGTTACTTTTCCCGTACTATAGCAGTGATATAAAACATTTAAGTTACAACCTGTCAGCCCGCCAACTACAGTGTTGCCGCATACTGTAGTTGTACTATAACACTGAGTCACAGTCCCATCATTATCTCCCACCAATCCTCCAATATCAGCTTCTCCGCTAACTATTCCACTTGAATAACAAGCGATAAGAGAGCCTTGATCAATATAGCCCGCAATACTACCAGCGAAGAAATCTGAAGCTATAATATCGACTTCCTCTACACCAAGATTCATTATTTCACCACCTAATTGACCGAACAATCCAAGATAACCATTGCCTGCAATTGTCAGGTGTGAAATTTTATGTCCGTTACCATTAAAGACACCGGTAAAAGTATTGCCCTGAAATAATGGCTCCATATCATTTGTATCGGGAGCGATAACGGCTCTATCAAAGACTTTACGGCCGGGGAGATTAGGATCAAGATTAATATCGTCGATAAGAATAAAGTGCTTATTATAGTAATCAGGACTTTCACTCAACAATAACAAATTATCTACAGTTGCGATCCTGAATGGATCGTTAGGTTCGCCGCTTCCTCCACCATATTCTTCATACCAGAAGTGCGGAGAATCCAAACCATCAAATATTTTCCATATATCATTTGCACCATTGACTGTCTCATCTGCAAAATCCCATCCAACGTCTGTAAAAGTACTTAGAGTCCACATCTGTTCTGTAGTTTTACCCGCAACCTCATTCGGATCAGATGCCTTTTTTCCGATACCTTCTGATACACCAGAAGTCTCGATGTCCCAAAAGGAAGCATGAATATCACTACTATAGTTCATCCCAATAAGACCACCGGCATGAATTACTACTCTTCCTCCTGTTGCATTACTAACTATACTAACTAATCCTGTAGCATAACAATTCACTACATTACTACTTTGAAGATATCCACAAAGTCCTCCAACAGAACTCTGCCCCTTTGCAGAACCAGAGGCATAACAATTTATTATATTTCCATATGTGAAACCTATAAGACCACCAATACCATAGTCTCCGCTAACTGTGCTTGTACTATAGCTTGTTGAAATATTGCCACTATTATATCCAACAAGACCACCGACAGCATCCTTTCCGTTAACCGTGCTTGTGCTATAGCTCGTTGAAATATTGCCACTATTGTCCCCAACAAGACCACCAACATTATTACCCCCACTAACTCTACCTGTACTGTAACAATTGGTTATAATTCCTCCTTTATTATATCCAGTCAATGCGCCAATATAATCACCTGAACATGAAATGCTCGCATCCACTATTCCCAGGTTCATAACCTTAGCGTCAGGTCCTAATAGACCAAATATTCCAACATAATCGCTGGAAGCCTGATTCATATCAGCATTATAGATTACATAGTTATTACCCTCAAAAATACCTGTAAAAGCTGAGTATGATGATGTTCCAACTGGTGTTAGAGAAATACCATTCAAGTCGATATCCGCGGTTAAAACAAATTCATATTCCCAATCGTCTGAATTATTCATTAACTCTATCCAGTCGTTAGGCTCAGAGATTTGGTAAGGATTGTTTGGTTCTCCTGTTCCGCCGCTATATTGTGCTTGGGCAGGAAAATTAATAAGGCAGACTGTTATTAATAAAGAAATTACCCAAAAGTAACGTGAATATACAGATGACATATTCTCTAAACTCCTTCCCCCCTGTTTTTACTAAAATAGAATTCCTTATCCTGTATTTAACAATATGCAATATATCAGACTGTAAATATCCTTGTCAATCTATTTATAGTTGACTTTTTGGTTCAGGAATATATATTACCTTCTCTGTAATCGCTCCATGCCGACTCAAATGCTTTTCTGTCTGTTGAAACTTTTCTCAACTCTATCGTTTGGCTTTTAAATAAATCAGGTGAAGTTTCATCGTATTTAATTTGCAGGATGGAATTTCTTAATGATTCATTTTCTGGTTTGTACCTTAGAGGTTTTCCAGTTGATTTATCAATTACATCCGGGTGAATTTCTTTTCCTTTCTGATCCAGAACGAGATGAGAACCTCGCGAGCCGCCGCCCTGCTTAAGCAATTCAACTATAGCTTTTAGAAAAGCAACACTTGTTAAAGCTAAGTGTTCGGCCTGGATTGCCTGTATTAAAGTTTTCTTATTCCATGAGTCGAAACCATCTCTTTTTATTTTTTTGTATAGTTCAACCGCTTCATCAAGAGCCAATTGAGCTTTATCTAATTCCCTGATATGCCCGCCGTAAGCAGTCATTCTGTTTCTGATTTCATCCAATACCTCTTGAGGATTATGTATAGAATTATTACTATGCTTCTCTAAATCAGATAAAACCTCATTGACCTGCTCATTAATTTCAATATTTATTGCAGAATGGTCAGGCATTTCCGTACCATAAACATTTACAATATAGTCAGCGGCTCGTAAGCCGCCAACCTGCCCGGCATTGAGAGCGGAACCGCCGGAACGTTTCACACCGTGAGTTCCGGCCATTTCGCCAATTATGAAAGTTTGAGGAATATTAGATTGCCACCATTTATCGACTACAAAACCTCCATTGTTATGCTGAGCACAAACCGCGATTTCGAGAGGCTCGGAATTTAAATCAATTCCATTTTCCTTGTAAATCTCAATCGCTGGAGTATTCATATGAGCAAGACGTTCGATAGGTGTATCTTGTAATGCACCCGCGTTTTGTAAATATTCTTTTGCCTGCGGCTCAAGCGAATCAATATCAAATTCGTCCACAGATTCATTTCCGACTGGATTGTGAAGGAAGTCCATAAACACTCTTCTTCCCTGCTGTGTTTCATTGAACACAAGAATGTCTATTAAGGAAGATTGGAAGTTTTCAATTCTTTGCGGATCAAACGGCCACTGGTAACCTTTAAGAAAAATATTGGTTGCCATCTTACTCATTGTCGGGAAATAATCAGCTAAAAATTCTTTCTCGTTTTGCCCATTATTGTCTATACTGAAAATCCTTGGAATCGCCTGCATATAAGTTCCGGAAACATTCCATCGGAATTTCGTACTTGCCAAACCAAATTGAGATTCTGTAAGGTTTACACCAACTAAACCAGCCTTAAATGCGAGCCCGTGAATACCTATCTGTCCTTCAGGATAAACGGAAGTTTTAAATAGCTTGCCCGGACCGCCCGCGGCAAGAACAATATTAGAGCATAAGAACACATTTACTGCATCTTGTATATCATCAATCTTTGTTTTATCAATAGTAACAATTCCTACAATGCGTTTTTGTTCTCCTGAACCGAACGTTAACAGGTGAATAATTTCATGTCTGTCATGGATTTTCACATTATATCGTTCGAGTTGCTTTTGTAAGCATTCACTCATAAACCTGCTCGTCTTCGGCCCTGCTGAAGTTGCACGTTCATAAGGGTCATGGTCTGTTTTATAGCCAATAAATGTCCCTAATGAATCTGTAGGAAAAGGCACACCAGCCTGTACAAGGTGATAAAACTCACGTAATGAACCGATTGCCTCTATAAGGGCGGTATCATAATGACAACACCCTGCGTCGGTAAGACTTTTCGCAAATTCTTCGGCACTATCGGCGATATCCGGGCTTGTTCCGATTTTATAATATGTCTGTTTGTCCGAGCCGCTCATGCGTGATGCGCCAAGTCCGATTCCTGATGTCACTACAGCAATTCTGCTTCCGGGATCTTTTATTGCCTTCTGCTCCATGAACTCGCATAGATGAACGGCGCAATTCATTCCGGCTGCACCGGAACCAACAATTATTGTATTATAATTTTGAATGTTGAATTTGTATTTATTATCCATAAAAGTCTCTGCTATAGAATTGATTAAAGCCTTCTCAAGTGGAAGCCGCCATCAACATTAATAAATGAACCTGTTGAAAAATCAAGACTTCCCTGTGCTATGACACCGACCGCGTTTGCGACATCTTCGGGTTGTCCCCATCTTTTTATTGGAGTCAAACCTTCTGAAATCATCTTGTCATATTTGTCTTTAACAGGAAGTGTCATATCTGTTGCGATTATTCCGGGCCGAATCTCGAATACACCAATGTTATTTTCGGCCAGCCGGTCGGCATAAAGTTTTGTCATCATACTTATACCTGCCTTGCTCACACAATATTCGCCGCGAGAGGGTGAACTGGTATAAGAAGAAATGGACGCAATACTTACAATTCTGAAGGAAATATCAGGGGTTTTCTTTTTTTGTTCAATCATCCAGTTTGACATAAGCTGAGTAAGAAAATACGGCCCTTTAAGATTGATTTTGATTACCCTGTCAAAATTATCTTCGGTATTTTCAAGAATATCAAGCCGCTTTAAGGGTGCGGTACCAGCGTTATTTACGAGCAAATTACACTTGCCATATTTATTTTTAACAAAGTCTATCAGTTCTTTTCTATCTTCTGTGCTTCCAATATCACTTCTGAGAATCTCACAAATAGCTCCGGATTCCTGAATTTCTTTCTGGCTCTGTAATGCCTTTGAATCATCTGGATTCCCTTCAGAATCAAAATCAAAAAAGCTGATTACAAGATTAAAGCCAATCTCAGAAAGCTTTTTCGCTATAGCTTTACCAATACCTCTACTTGCTCCGGTTACAAGTGCAACAGGTTTTTCCATTGAAGAGTCCTTCCTGAATTATTTCGTTAAAATATTTAATTTTCGAGTGTATGCCCATAGACTTCTTTATCTCGAACAGCACAGCCGGTCATACCGCCATCACGCATTATTTGAGTGCAAAGACTACAACCGATACAAACTTTTTTCGGATCCATTCTTCCATTTTGAATTATATCTTTCGCAAAATCTGGATATGCAAAAGCCATTCTTCCCGCTCCAACAAGAGTGACAAGTCCATTAGATATATTAGCTGCCGCCACATTTGGAAATACAGTTTTAAGCCAGCTATAACCTGATCCTACTATCGCCATATTCGGAAATTGTTTTTGTACCTTGCCTGTTAACTCGATTAACCTTTTTACACCAATTAAAGGATGCTCCGGCTCATCATAACCACCTTTGACAGGTTTATTAAAAGGCCTGTTTAAATGTGGATTATAATACGGATTAGCAACTGTTATATTAAGAAGACTAACGCCGCGGTCCTGTAAAAGTTTTATCAGTTTTATCGGTTCAGCTAAATCTGGTTTTGTATAATCTTCTTTATCGACTCCCCATCCATAGGGATATGGTATACCGTCATATATTCCAAGACGAGTTGTCACGGCAGCATCGTCACCAAGCTCATTATGAATTTTATCAATAGTTTCCAACAGGAATCTTGTGCGATTTTCAAATGAGCTTCCGTATTTACCTTCTCTGTTATAACATGCAAGAAGCTCGTTAATTAAATAGCCGTGACAGGATTTTATATCAACCGCATCGAAGCCGGCCTCGTACGCAAGTCTTGCGGCTTTAACGTAAGCATCCTGCAAATTATCAAGATATTCGTCAGTCACTACCGGCCAGTCTTGCGGTATTTTGCTTTGTCTATTTGGCTCTGGAAATGGTTGGGGAACGAGTGAATCTCTGTATAGGTCACGTTGCGGAATAATTGGAAGATTTTCTTTTTCAGGTTTGCTGTATCTTCCTGAATGCGTAAGTTGAAGAACAATTAACGGCTTGTGGTTCGAGCCGAAATTTTCCGCCGCAGTTTGTCTCATCATCGAGACCATTGCGGCGAAATCTTTTTTGTTATCCTCGTTTATCCAGAGCTGTCTTGGATTTGCACGCCCTTCTGGAACTACTGCGGTTGCTTCAACCCAAATTAAACCTGCTCCTCCGGCTGCGAATCTCTTATTTCGTCTTAATGTTCGCTCACCGGGCCTGCCCTGCGAATCTCCATCACAACCTTCCATAGGTTGTATTACAAGAGAATTTGGTATTAACAATTTCCCAGCCTTAACAGGTTTTGCCAATATAGAAATATCTTCCTGTGCTTTTACGGAAAGACCAAGCTGAGAGTTTAATCTTTTAAGGTCCTCGATGTCACGTAATTGAGAATCCCACATCTTATTTCTTCTTAAGAGTTTCCTTCAAATATTTGGCCGTGTAACTATCCTGATTTTTAATAATTTCTTCAGGCGAGCCGGTTGCAACAATTTGGCCGCCCGCTTCACCGCCTTCGGGGCCAAGATCAATAATATAATCTGCCATTTTTATTACATCAAGGTTGTGTTCTATCACAATTACAGTGTTTCCGCAATCAGTTAATCTTTGTAAAACATTAAGAAGGTTATGAATATCAGCGAAATGAAGTCCTGTTGTAGGTTCGTCCAACAAATATAATGTATGGCCTGTATTGCTTTTACCAAGCTCAGCCGAAAGTTTCACACGCTGTGCTTCGCCGCCTGAAAGAGTGGTCGATGCCTGTCCCAACTGGACATATCCCAGACCTACATCCATCAGTGTTTTTAATATTCTAATTATGGTAGGAAAATTCGCAAAAAAATCGGTCGCTTCTTCAATACGCATATCAAGCACATCTGAAATATTTTTACCTTTGTATGTAATCGACAAAGTATCCGGATTAAATCTCGTACCTTTGCAGCTCTCACATGTGACATACACGTCAGGCAAAAAGTGCATTTCGATTTTCTTTGTTCCCTGTCCCATACAATATTCACATCGCCCGCCTTTTACATTGAAACTGAAACGGCCTGGCTTATAGCCGCGAATTTTCGCTTCGCGCGTCATACTGAATAATTTTCGTATCACATCGAAAAGTCCAGTATATGTCGCGGGATTACTTCGCGGAGTTTTGCCGATTGGTGACTGGTCAATTTCAATCACTTTATCTATTTGTGAGATACCCAGAATCGACTTATGTTCACCGGGTTTTCCGCGAGAATTATATAATCTGCGTTTCATGGCTTTAAGAAGAATCTCATTTACAAGAGAGCTCTTTCCAGAACCTGAAACACCTGTAACGCATGTAAAAACACCGAGTGGGAATTTCACATCTATTTTTTTAAGATTATTGTGTGCCGCCCCTTTTATCTCAATACAATTTGATAAACGGTACTTCCTTCTTTTTTGAGGTAATGCAATACTTTTTTTCCCGCTTAAATATTGCCCTGTAAGTGACCTGTTACAAGCTGCAATATCTTCCATGCTTCCCTGCGCAACTAATTCCCCGCCCTGTGTTCCCGCCGCTGGTCCGATATCAATAATATGATCCGCGTCCCTAATAATATCTTCATCATGTTCGACAACGATAACTGTGTTGCCTATTTTCGTAAGCTGCCGCAAAATCCCGGCCAGCCTGTCATTATCACGCTTATGAAGGCCGATAGTAGGTTCGTCAAGAACATAACACACTCCAACAAGACCGCTCCCGACCTGTGTTGCCAGACGAATTCGCTGTGCTTCACCACCGGCAAGTGTACTGCTTTTTCTATCCAGTGTCAGATACCCAAGACCAACGTCCATAAGAAATTTAAGTCTTGCTTTTATTTCCTTTGTAATAGCAGCGGCTATTACAGTTTTTTCCTTGTCCAATTTCAACTTGTTGAAGAAAATCTGAGCCTTCTCCACGCTCAATGAAGTAAGCTGGCTTATATTCATACCACCGATAAGCACAGCAGCAGCTTCTGGCCTGATACGAGCGCCATTACATACGTGACAAGACTGCTCGGAAAGATAGCTATGCAATCTTGTTTTTACGTACTCACTTGTAGTATTTTTCCAACGCTTTGTAAGATTTGGAATTATCCCCTCGAACCAGACACTATATTTATTTTCGTCTTCCTCATTCGTACCGTAGAATAATATTCTTTTAAAATCTTCAGGAATTTGGCTGAATGGTATGGATTTATTGATGCCCATTTTTTTACTGAAACGTTTTACGAGCCTGTTATAAAAAATATTCATCCTTTTTCCACCCTTACGCCAAGCATCAATCGCCCCGTTTTCAAGCGATATACTTTTATCCGGAACAATCAGGTCCGGGTCAAATTCGAGAATTGTCCCAAGACCATCACAACTTTGACAGGCACCGTAAGGACTATTAAAACTGAAAAGTCTCGGCGACAATTCCGCAAGACTTGCCTGGGGATGATCAGAACAAGCGAATTTCTCGCTGTAAATAGTTTCCTTCCATTTTCCATTACCGCCATTTTTTTTGTCTGCGGCTGCTTCCTGAGACAAAACCAGAATTATCCCATCTGCAAGCTTCAACGCTGTTTCGACTGAATCAGATAATCGAATCCTGACAGAGTCCTTTATAATCAATCTGTCAACGACAGCTTCAATATTATGATTCTGATTCTTATTTAATTCAGGTACATTTCGTATATCAAAAATCTCACCATCGATACGTACGCGAACAAATCCTTCCCTTTGTATATGGGTTATAATGTCTTTATGCTCACCTTTTTTACCGGATACAATAGGGGCGCAAATCTGTAATTTTGTTTCCGCCGGCCAGGAAAGAATTGACTCGACTATTTGTGAAGGATGCTGGCTCTGAATTTCCTTGCCGCAAATCCAGCAGTGAGGCTGGCCCGCGCGAGCAAACAGTAATCTAAAATAATCGTAAATCTCTGTCGTAGTTGCTACCGTAGAACGTGGATTCGAGCTTGCACTTCTCTGCTCGATAGCGATAGTTGGCGGAAGTCCTGTGATTTCCGAAACAGCGGGTTTCTGCATCTGCTCGAGAAACTGCCTTGCATACGTACTGAGCGATTCTACGTATTTTCTTCGCCCTTCAGCGTATATCGTATCGAAAGCGAGTGAGCTTTTACCTGAGCCGCTTATACCCGTAATAACAACCATCTTATCACGTGGTATATTAACATCGATATTTTTCAGGTTATGCTCAGACGCACCTGTTATTTTTATCACCTTTTCTGTTGCTTTAGCCATCCTGCCTCAGATTGAATTAACTACTGTAAAATTTTCAATATAACCAAATTTGCAATTGTAGCATACCCATTAACAAAGGTAAAATATGTTTTTCATATTGATAGAGAAATACTAAAAAACAAAAGATGGAAATTAAGAATTTACACGACTGGAACTTGACTTATTCAGAGGCTGTTTTACGGCAAAAAGAACTTTCTGGGCAGGTTAAGCATCACAAAATCAAGGTTTGGCCTAAAACTATAGCAGGTCTTGATTGTGCATTCAGCAAGGATGGAAAGAAGATAATAGCTGTTGTTGTGGTCTTGAAATTAGGAAATTTTGAGGTATTTGAAACAGTTAGTGCGACTCAGAAAGTTACTTTCCCCTATATTCCGGGCCTACTTTCTTTTCGTGAGGCTCCGGTTTGTATCGCTGCTGTCCAAAAAATCAAAGTCGTACCGGATATATTTATGATAGATGGCCAGGGAATTGCACATCCTCGCAGGTTGGGTTTGGCCGCTCATTTGGGCCTTTTTTTCGATAAACCTACTTTCGGTTGCGCAAAAAGCAGATTAACCGGAAATTTCAATGAACCATCACTCGAAAAAGGCTCATTTACGCCACTTAAAGACAAAAATGAAATAATCGGCTCTGTCGTAAGAACACGTACAAGAGTGAAGCCAGTTTTCGTTTCAGTCGGGCACAAATGCCTGCTCAAAGAAACGATAGATATTACACTCGCCTGTGCAATAAAATACCGTATCCCTGAACCAACGCGATTAGCCCATCAATACGTAAGCAAACTAAAACAATCTATATAATTGTTTTTTTACGTCAATCACCTGTTTGATATAGATGAACATCCTGCTGTGGGAACGGAATTGAGACACCTTCTTTATCAAATCTTTCCTTAACAGCACGTGTTACATCCCAGTAAACATTCCAGTAATCTGAGGTTTTAGACCATGGACGACAAACGAAATTAACAGAAGATTCTCCCAATTCATGCATCTTTACTACAGGCTCAGGCTCTTTTAGAACAAGCTGATGAGAAGATACAATCTCTTTAAGAATCTTTTCAGCTTTGGCTATATCATCACTGTAGCTTATTCCGAACTTCATATCTACTCTGCGAGTGTCACTTCCAGTGATATTTTTAATAACTCCGCCCCAGATGGAACCGTTAGGTACAACAATTATCTGGTTATCGAAGGTTTTTATTGTTGTTGAAACAAGATTCATCTTATCTACAACACCAACAACTCCAGCCGCTTCTATAACATTACCAACATCGTAGGGACGATACATTAATATCATAAGACCGGAAGCAAAATTACTAAGCGTTCCCTGAAGTGCAAAACCAATAACAAAACCAGCGACTCCCAGACCTGCGATCAACGGAGCAATATCAATACCCAACATCGAAAGAGCCATGATAAAACCAACTACGAAAACCGTTTTACTTGCTACACTGACAAAAAACTGTTTTAAAAGGTCAGAAAACTTTTTCGACTTATTTACTGCCCGATTTGTAACTTTTCCGACAAAGCAAGCCAAAATACATGAGATAACCAATATTACAACAAAGGAAATAATACTTTTTAACCAGCGCATCCCTCCCTGTGGAGATTTAAGCCATTCAACTGTCCTTATTTTCAAAGCATTGACATCCTTTATATCTTCCATACTCATATCTATGCCGGAAACCGCCGCTATATATGTTTTGTAATCATCAATCCCCCCCCCCTTAAGTTTCAGAGCATCGAGAACAACATTAAAGCGATCAATCAGTCCAGTTTTTTCTTCTTGAAGCTTAGTTGATGTTACTACCATTTGCTTCTTGAGTTCCGTACTTTCTTGGTCCTCTGTATCTTTTGGATGATTTAATATCTGAATTTCAATATTTCCGATTTCCTGAATTTTGCTTTTTACTAAATTTAGCCAGGCATCAGCTTCGACTATTAGTTCATCTTTTGTAAGAGGTTTCAAGAGCAGTTTTAATTCCTCGATATGAACATTCGGCTCATTTGCAGTTACTGCTGTATAATCGCTATCAGCCTCTTGTGCCAAAGAAAAAGAGGAAAAGAATAAAACAATAGTTAATGCAAAAATAAAAACAAGTTCTTTTAGCTTTTTCATTTTTGTTCTCCTTCTCAAAGAATATCATTTATTCTTCCACTATAACCACGGACTCAATAATAACCAACTCTACAGGAACATCATCCATGCCGCTGCGTCTTGTAGTTTTTACTTCTGCAATTTTATCAACAACATCCATTCCTTCAATAACTTTTCCAAAGACAGCATAGCCCGGATTTCCAGCTCCGGCATAATTCAAAAAGCTGTTATCTGCATGATTAATAAAAAACTGGCTTGTGGCGCTGTCAGGAACACTTGTTCTTGCCATTGCAATTGTTCCTCTATCATTTTCAAGACCATTGGAAGATTCGATTTTGATAGGGGCATTTGTATCTTTTTGATCCATATCTGGAGTAAAACCACCACCCTGTACCATAAAGCCCTTTATTACACGATGAAAAATCAAGCCATCATAAAAGCCATCTGATACATATCCAAGAAAATTCTTTACTGTAATTGGTGCTTTTTCAGCATCCAACTCAATTACAATATCACCCATTGATGTTTGTAGTTTTACTTTATTTCCAATGCTCACGATATTCCTTTCAATATTTACATTGTTATATGTTGGCTGTTCCTGTATTGATTGTGTTTGTTCATTAGGTGTACAACCAGTAATTAATAAAGAAGCAGCAAATAATACAATTACAAAACTTTTTTTCATTATTATATTAACCTTATATATTTCGTTAGAGACATACTATTGTGAAACAACTGAAGCAGAAGTAATTGTAATCATTTCAGCAGGAACATCTCTCATACCGTTGCGAACTGTTGTTTGGACAGCAGCTATCTCATCTACAACATCCATACCTTCGACAACTTTTCCGAATACGGTGAAACCTCCGTTTTGATTGTCAAGATTTCTACTATTATCCGCTACGCTAATAAAAAACTGGCAAGTAGCAGAATCCGGATTGCCGCCAAGCTTAGCCATAGCAACTGTACCACGAGTATTACTTATCTTGAATTCATTTTTAATTGGAGGATTTGGTTGCTTTTGCTGCATCTGGGCATTGAATCCTCCAGTTTGTATCATAAATCCCTTTATAACTCTATGAAATATTATTCCATCATAGAAGCCGCTTTCTACATACTGGATGAAATTCTTGACTGTATCAGGAGCGGCCTGACTTTGCATCTCAATGACAATATCACCCATAGTGGTCTGTAGTTTGACTTTCTTATTTCCAACGCTCACGTCTTCATTTACAACTGGTTTACTTTCATTGTCAACGTTATCCACACTCGGAGCTGTTGAAGGTGCTGAAGAAGCTTCTGGTTCTTCCTTAGCACATCCACAAATTAATAAAGCACCAATAAATAATCCAATTAAGCTAATTTTTCTAATCATAATTTATTCCTCTTCGTTTCTTAGACAACAATTTTTTCGTCCCATTTATTTTCTTCTACAGAAGCCAATATTTTTTCGGCACACTGTAAAGCCGCAAGACCTTCCTCTACGCTTACTTCAGGTGCATATTGATTATCCACAACCGCTCTTAAAAAAGCTTCCTGCTCAAGGCGAACAGGCTCTTTATCATCTATTTCAAGCGGCTCAATCTGCAGGAGTTCCGCCCAATTCATTGAAGAGAAATCAAAATCACCTGCGGCCTTCTTTTCATTAATAAGTTTTACTATATTGATGTTCGGATCAGCTTTAATGATTATTCCGCTTTTCTTGAAATAGTCCATACTTAAATAAGCTTTTCTGCTGAATAATCGCACCTTTCTCTCGGTTTTTATAGCTAATCTTGATGCTGTTATATTAGCGATACAGCCGTTCTCAAAAACTATTCTTGCGTTGCAAATATCTTCTCTTTCACCAATAACATTTACCCCAGCAGCGTCAACCCGTTTAATTTTACTTGCTGCCAGTGAGAGTATAATATCAATATCATGAATCATCATATCCAGCACTACACCAACGTCGGTAGAACGAAAAGGATACGGGCTAATACGACTTGATTCAATAAACTTCGGCTCGATATTGAGTCTTTTAATGGCCTGTACAACTGGATTGCATCGCTCGGAATGCCCTACCGCAACTACAATGTTGTTTTGTTTTGCAAGCTCGACGATTTCCTCTCCCTGCTCTACTGTAGAGGCAAGAGGTTTTTCTATTAATACCGCAATATTATTTTCTATAAAAACTTTCGCCAGTTCCATATGTGCAATCGTAGGAGCGGAAATTGTCACTGCATCTACTTTACCTACTACATCCATACAGTCACTGTATGCGGAGCAGTTATATTGCTCTGCTATGGATTTTGCTTTTTCAATATCAGTATCTACTATAGCAACAAGCTCACTTTGAGGGAGTTGGTCATAGACCTTTGCATGAATACCACCCATCTTGCCTGCGCCAATTACTGCGGTTCGTATTTTTTTTTGCATTTTATAACCTTCTATATAGCACAACTAAAATGATTGTGCATTCATAAGACACAATTTAATGTTTTCTATTAAGCTCGCGATACCTTCCAAACCTGTGGCCGAAGCTATTGATTATTGCGTCAGTCATAGCTTTTACATTTTCGTCTAAACCATCTTCAGAGGCAAGTTCCTTCGCTTTTTTCAGCAGAGCTTTGCTTCCTCTATATAGTCTTCGATAAGCTTCACTAACACTTTCTTTTACATCATCGCCTAAACCTGCCCTGCTTATACCGCGTATATTTACGCCTCGGACTTTTTGCGGATAAAGGCCGCTTACGATTAGAAATGGCGTTATGTCCCTGTTGACTCCCGTTAAACCAGCGACATAGGACCATTTCCCAATTGTAACAAACTGATGTGAAGCAGCAAGTCCGCTCATCCAGGCGCCTGTTTGCAACAAACAGTGACCTCCAATTTGTACGTAATTACTAAGCACTGTTTTGTCTTCAACTATACAATCATGTCCGAGATGGACGCCAACCATAAAGAAATTCTCATTACCTATAGTTGTATTTTCACCGGGATAAATACTCGGATGAACAGTTACCTGCTCGTGAAAGCTGTTATTGTCACCTATAACAAGACCGCCTGTTTTCGTATCCGGATTCAATCTTAAAAGCTGTGGCTGGCTGCCGATAACACAATTTGCGAAAAAGTGATTTTCCTTTCCGATTTTAACGTCCTTACCAATCACAACATTGATTTCAAGTATAGTACCTTCCCCAATTGTGACTCCTTTTTCTATCACACAATTAGGACCAATTGTAATGCCATCTGATAATTCGGCATCTTTATGAATAATTGCACTTGGATGTATCTGATTCATTTTTCTGCTCTATTCAAATCCCTAAATTTGGTCGTCATCTATAAGCATAAACCTGATTTGTGCTTCTGCGGCCAAAGTGTCACCCACCATTGCCGTACAACGACACTGTGCCATTGTTTTCTTTAATCTTGCTGTCTCAGCGGTAAGAATTAACTGGTCACCGGGGACAACAGATTTACGTAATTTTACTTTATCCATACTTAGAAGGACCGCCAGCTTACCGGTATGCTCCAGACTCTGGGCAAATAATAAGCCGGAAACCTGTGCCATTGCCTCAACAATTAAAACTCCAGGCATAATAGGCGTACCAGGGTAATGGCCCTGAAAGAACTGCTCATTAAATGTTACATTTTTGATTCCTTTTATTTTCATACCGCCTTCTATCTCAATAATCTTATCCACTAATAAGAATGGGTATCTGTGCGGCAGGATTTTTGAGATTTGACGAATATCCAAAATTGCATCAGTACCGAATTTTTTTATTCGTTCCTGCTGTTGCGATGCTTCATAAAGCTTCTTTGCGAGCATCTGATTTAATGTATGCCCGCTTTTATAGGCGACAATTCTTCCGCTCAAAGGTCTTCCAACAAGCATAAGATCACCAATTAAATCAACTATCTTATGCCTGACACATTCATTGTCAAACCTGTAACTATTCTTCATCGGGCCATCCGAATTGATTATAAGCAAATCACGGGGACTAATATGTGATCCCATACCACGAGCCTGAAACTGCAATGCTTCGGATTCGAGTAAAAAGGTTCTTGCCGGAGCAAGATTTCTTTCGAAATAATCAGGTGTTATCTTGCAACTAAAAACCTGTCTTCCTATACCGGTATGACCACCATAATCAAGATCATAAGTTATATTCAAACCGTCATCGGCATACGGAAGTGCGTATATATTTGCATCTCCTGAAGATAACGAAATAGGTTTGTTTATTACATATTCTTTCCTGCCAAGATTTTGTTCGACTACACCAGCACGTTTAAGAACTTTTAAAAAATCTGCACTACTGCAATCCGGAGCAGGAAGCTCAGGTCCATCAACTTCAATAATTAGATTATCAATTTCAAGCGCGCTAACAGCAGCAAGGCAATGTTCTACTGTTTCTATACTCACAGAACCATTTTTAATTGTTGTACGACGACTACGCTCTGCTATATTTGGTGCCAAAGCGTTTATTCGCACAGGTTGCGGAACATCTGTCCTTATAAAAGTTATACCGGAATCAACAGGTGCCGGTCGGAAAACAACTTTTGCTTCTTTACCTCCGAACAAGCCATTGCCGCGTAGTTTACATTCATTTTGTATCGTCTTTTGCAACTTCAAGTTCTTTTATCCTATCACTCAATTTCTTTAACTGCTCTGCCATCTTCGGCAAGCGCCTCATATGAGTCATTATTTGCATACCTTTATGCCATTCACTTGCAGGAGTCCATGCCATTTTACAACCATCCGGAACACTCTTAATTACTCCCGCCTGAGCACCAATCACAACTCCTTTTCCAACTTCTATATTGTCTTTCAGACCAGATTGCCCGCCAAGCATACAGCCATCACCAAGTGTTGTACTTCCGGATATTGCTGACTGAGCCGCAATAAGACAGTATTTGCCTATAACAACATTATGAGCTATTTGTACAAGATTATCAATTTTTGTTCCAGCGCCAATTATAGTATTGTCAAATTTTGCTCTATCAACACAACAATTCGCACCAATTTCAACAAAATCTTCAATTATGACTCCACCGTTATGAGGAATAAGGTGATGCCGACCTTCAAAAGAAGTATATCCAAAACCAACCGAACCAATTGTGCTATTAGCCTGAATAATAACGTGACTGCCTATACAACAATTATGATAAATCACAACATTATAATCAATGCGGCAGTTCATTCCTATTTTAGAATTCTCACCAATCCTGCATCCACTGCTTATTATTGTATTTGCACCGATTTCAACTTCATCTCCAATAACAACAAATGCACCTATTGAAGCTTTTTCATCGACATTTGCACTTTTTGCTACATAAGCTGTCGGATGAATACCTGCCTCTTGAGATTTCAGTTTAGTTGCAAAAATATTCATTGTTTCTATTAAAGATTTGTTGACATTACTAACAATAAGCTGTGGTATTTCCAGTCCATCAATAAATTTAGAGACAATAACAGCACCTGCTTTAGATTCAGTGATTGCCGTTTTATGTTTATCATCCGTAAGGAAAGTAATATTGCATTCATTTGCTGATTTTATTGGTGCAATAGAAGTTATCTTTCGTTTAAAATGATTTGAATTTCCGTTCAAATCGGCATTCAAACGTTTAGCCAATTGTTCTACTGTCATCTCCATTATCAGTTTAAATACTCCGAATTATTTATAGCATTTTTTGACTATTTTTGCTGATTCAATCTTGAAATAACTATATCAGTTAAATCCATACCTTCGCCGCCGTAAAGGACTTTATGCGTTCGAACTACAAGAGTAAAATCGTCTGGGGACATTTCAGGCTCTTCTACAGAAAGAACTAAATATAAATCTTTCTCTTTGCCTATCTCTTTGGTAATTTGCATGACTTTTTTATACAAATCCATTTGCCAAAGCTGGTTTTTCAGACTCAATTCCTGTTGATTAAAATCCATTAATAAATTCAGGTCGCTTTTCTTTTTAGCTAATTCGCGATTCTTCTGATAGAATTCGGACGAGCCGAACTTAAAAGCTCCCGAATCAAGCTCTTGTTCAAGCACCTGGATAGAGGTATTCATCTTTTCTTGTTCTTCTTTAAGTTTTTGTATTTCACTTCTTGCTTTTTCCATATATTCTTTTGTGGCATCACATTCCATTAGTACGCGTTCAACGTTAACTATTCCAATTTTGGAAATAGGGCTGCTCGTTTGAGCTAAAGTATATTCACGATTTAAAAAAGAAATCCCCAAAACTAACAGACATATTAAAATAACCATTTTAGTTTTCATAACAATAATCCTTTCAAGAGTTATAAATTAACACTTTTTTTAAAATTAATATGGGAACATACCGCCCATGAAAAAGCTGAACGATTGCGTTTCGTCATAATCGTCTTTTCTTATTGGCTCGGCAAATGTAAACCTGATGGGCACCGGCCCAAGGAATTGAGGTACCATAACCTGCAGGCCTCCTCCGGCCGAAATACGATATGGACCAGTATTGACTGTGCCGATATCAACAAAGAATAACAATGAAACATTGTCTCCTATAAGAGGAACGGATACCTCAGCATTCGCCAGGAATATAGAGTCACTACCAATAGGATAATCATAATTTGGCAATGCTCTGTCACTTATACCGCGATATTCGAATCCCCTGATTCCATAGTTTCCGATACCGCCCGCATAAAACTTTTCATAAAATGGCGCATTTGAAGAAATTGTCCCTGCTAATAATTTAGCTGCAAGAATTGTTTTTCTATCACGGAAATCTTTATATAAGGTTTTATAGAAAACCCCATACCCTTCCAATATTCCAAAGTCATCATCACCTGTAACATGCTCATAATCAAAGTTGAAAACATAACCACTTGACGGCAAATACATATCATCGGTTTCATCTCTGCCGAAACCGAATTTCGTACCAATCAAAAGGTTGTTACCTTTGAAATCAATTATTTCCTGTGGAGCATCATATTCGATACCCCCGACATCAACATTTTCAACTCTGAAACCAAAATTAGTGCGCCATAAACTCCTGTATCGTTTTTGGAAACTGAAAGTTCCCTTTGTTCTTTTTTCATCATGACTACTGTACCATCTCTCCCAGCTCTGTCCGGCAACATTAAGCGAAATCGGTTTGTTCCTGAAATAGGGTTCTGTTAAAGAAACAGAATAAGAGCTAATTTCCTTACCAGGACGCAAATTAACGCTTAATCGCTGGCCTGCCCCTTTGAATGACTGCATAGTAATAAATTCACCAAAACTCTCCGGCCAGTCAGTAATATCAAAATTCCCCTGCGACCAGCTTAGCATTCCAACAAAGCCGTCATCAGTACCGTATGCAATACCGGGATTCCACATTCCGGTAAGACCCTCTGTTATACTCACCGTTGCATCCAGCATATCACTTTCCTGGTTAGGCTCTGAAATTACAGGTGTAATAGATACTTCTTCCGCTAAGGTAGCTCCCCGTACGCGACTTTCAAGTTCACCTCCACCTTCCGGCGGAGCCATATTGGCATTATATAGTTGTCCAGGACTGAATTTATATTCCTCAAGTACATTCCGAATCACTTTGTCCTGAGTTTGTTCATTACCAATAATTTCTACCCTGCCTATACGAAACTTTATACCTTCTGTTATGTCAAAGTTTATATCAACGGTATTGTTTCCGACTTCTGTAAAACTATGCTCGTATTTGATATTTACCTCTACATATCCTTTTTCACGATACATATTAAGAATTCGCTCGGCTTGTGCTTTTGCTTTCAAAGGATAATAGATACTTCCGGTTTCTAATTCAAATTTCGAAAGAAGAGTTTCATTATCAAATTCCTTATTGCCAGTAACTTCTATTTTATTAATTTTATATCTTGGACCTTCATCTATTAAAAACGTAATATCACTTCGTCCCAATACCTGAATATCATAATTGAGGAATCCCCTTTGGTAATATGCATCCTTCAATCTCTTTACATCAGAAGCTATTTTCTCCTCGGTATAATAACTTGACCAAAAAAACCACTCGTTTGTTTTTGTTTTTATAATACTCCTGAGATTACCGGTTTTAATTAACTTATTGCCCTTAAACTTAACTGATTTGATTTTATACCTTGTACCCTTATCAATAATATACGCAACTCTTCCATGTACGAGTTCAGAATTGTCCAAAGTCACTTTTACTTCGGCATAGCCTTTCTTACGATAAAATTCAGAAAGCTCATATCTTCCCGACTCAATCAAAACAGAATCGAAATTGTCACCAACTTTGAAATCCAGTTTTTTCTTGAGAGTCTTATTACTGAATTTTCCCTTGTCTACAAAAGTAATCGACTGAATAATTGCCCCGCTGCTGAATTCCCCCTCAGTCTGCAAGTTTGTCAGTCTGGCTTTTTCACCAGTCTTACAGCCGGACAACGCGGTAAATATAACAGCGAGAACTAATATCGAAACTGATTTTATCATCTTATAACTCATATATCATCCTTGCATTAGGAGACACTTGTCGTTAGTGATTAGAATGGCACACCTCCTACCGGCTCTTCTATACGTGAGGCATTTTCAAAACGTGTAATTTTATCAAGGAATGTAAGATTAACAATTCCAGTTGGTCCGTTACGCTGCTTTGCAATAATTAACTCAGCCGTATTTGTATCCTGGTATTCTGTTTCGCCTCGATGATAATAATCCTCACGATGCAGAAGCATAATAACATCTGCATCCTGCTCGATACTACCACTTTCACGAAGGTCACTCATTTTCGGCTTATGACCCTCCCTGCCTTCGACCGAACGGTTTAACTGGCTTAAAACAATAACCGGCAGGTTGAGTTCCCTTGCAATTCCCTTCAAATATCTTGAAATTGTTGTGATTTCCTGTTGACGTGAATCAGACCTGCTTGAATCGAGATGCATCAACTGTAAATAATCAACTACAATACATTTTATATTATACATTCCCTTGAGTCTTCTTGCTTTTGCTCGAATTTCAAGTGGAGTTAGGGATGAAGTATCATCAATATAAATCGGAGTTTCGGCTAAAATATTACTTGCGTCAGCGAGTTTCCTGAAATCTTCCTCGCTAAGCAGTCCCCTTCTTACATGTTGGGAATCGATTCTGCTAACACTGCATAAAAATCTCTCAGCAAGCTGCTGCCTTCCCATTTCCAGCGAAAATACCGCTACTGGTATTTTATCATTCAAAGCAACGTTTTCGGCTACATTCAATGCAAAACTTGTTTTTCCCATACTGGGTCGCCCTGCTATGATAATCATTTCTCCATTTTGCAGACCGCAAGTCAAATCATCAAGCTCATAATAACCGGTACTCAAACCTGTTACATGAGTTCCCTGCCGCTTTTCAATTATCTCGAAAGACTGGACAACCAAATCTTTCATAGCCGCTATACCGTTTCTTTCAATATTTTTATCTGTAACAGCAAAAATTGCACTTTCTGCTTCGTCGAGAACTTCTCGTACTTCGCCTGTTTGCTCATAAGCCATTTCGAGAACCTTGCTTGAAACCCCAATAAGCTCACGAAGCAGCATTTTATCTTTCAGGATACCGGTATAATATTCGACATTAGCAGAGGAAGGCACGGAATCAAGAATTCTCGCGATGTAATCCACACCTCCTACTTCATCGAGCAATCCTTTCTTTAAAAGCTCATCCCTGAGCAATACAGCATCGATTCCAGAGCCTTTGTTTTTCTCATACAGGTTTACTAACGCATCATATATTTCCTGGTTCTCGTATCGATAAAAAGCATCGCGTTTCAGGTGCTCCAGAACCATGCCGATACATTGCGGATCGATAATCATTGAACCCAGAACAGCCGCTTCAGCAGAAAGAGACTCTGGCATGGCGCGTAAAAAACCTAAATTCCCTTTGGCTTCAGGATTTTTGGTATTTGAATCCGTTTTTTTAAATTTAGTATTTTTTTGTTTTTCTGCCATAACCATTTATTTTTCTGGAACTTCTATGATAAACCTCCGCTATTGTACTGTTCATCCAATCGCCCGTCAAACGCTTGTTTTCTTAAATTAACCAAGATTATTTATTATTTCAGGAGCAAATAATATAATCGTCCTTCCTGACGAATCTGTCCAGCCAGTTTACCTGCTGTCTCACCTTGCCCCATATATACATCACATCTGCCGGGAGCTCGTATTGCACCACCAGTATCCTGATCCAACGCAAAGCCGCTATAAATACGATTAACAACTACACCATTTTCTACTTTCGGTAATTTAGTCGAGATAAATGTAAGGGCACCACGCGGGAAAATGGACTTATCAGTAGCAATACTCCTTTTTGCAATAACAGGTTCATTAAGACTCCCCATTGGTTCCCCTTCATCCTGTCTAAAAAAAACAAACCGAGGATTTTTATTTATGTATGTGTCTATTTGGGAAGGATTTTTTTTGAAAAAATCAATCATAGCCGCAAGACTCACCTGATCAGCCGGGATTTTGCCGTCATTTACAAGGCTATCTGCGATTCCTTTATATTCCTGACCATTGTTTGCAGAATATCCGACAGTAATTAAATTACCATTCGGGAGCTTGATTTTGGCAGAACCCTGCACATGTGCAATATATACCTCGAAAGGATCGCTGAGCCATATTAGCTCGTTTCCTCTGAGCATACCTGAGCTCTCTATTTCTCTTCTTGCAGGATATGGTGCAATATTTCCATTCGGACTGCGTCTGCCACGTATTTCCCCTTTTGAGTCTTTAACCAAATCAGAAGGTGCTTTATATAGAGGATAGCGAAAACGCTCCGTTCTTGTTAATGAACCATCAAAAATCGGAGTATAATAACCAGTGAAAAGCACTGTTCCATAATCATCACATCCAATAGACATATAAACATCAAATTTCACTGAAATCGCTTTATTCAAGTCTCTTATTGGTAATTCAGAAGCCAGTAACTTATCAAATTCTTTCAAACTGTCTACTACTTTACTGTGTGAAATCAGTCCAATTGGAAAAAATTCTTTACTTGACGGCTTTGAAAGGTAATTCAGGCTATTTTTTATAGCGCCACGTAAATTTGTTAAATCAAGGCAAGCAATAGAAAAGTCAGGTATTTCCGCTGGATTTGTTATTTTTCTAAGTGCTGCTTTTCCTGGCGATAGAGGCCTGCTATAGTCTTTTTCAGCCGTAATCTCTCTGGTTGTTACCCTACAGCCAGTTATGAGTGATAAAATTAGTAATATTGCTGAAAGTAAAATTCTGTTCTTCATCCTGATCTCCAGAATTAATATTGTTAAATACTTATATTTAAAAAAGCGTTTCCTGACATTCCATTCGGTTATGTTATACTAATTTCTGTAGATTTATCAACGAAATTTGCTAATCCTTTGCTTTATTACAAAGTAAAATCTCTTTTTATAACAATAAAATTGCATATTCTGGAAAATAATAAAAAAATAAG
>JAFGPS010000037.1 GCA_016936075.1 Sedimentisphaerales bacterium
TCCGCTCCGGCTACGCCTTCGCTCCGTTACACTGTCATCATACCATGTTTGTTCAGTAAGTGTCAGATAAAGTTTTAACTAATACAGATTATCGTTAATAATATGAGTTTCCATTGCTTTCTCCCGTATTTCAAAATCCAAAGAATATTTTGAAGAATCTCCGGCGCTTTTGGCTCAAGAAAACCTTCTTGCTTCTAAATTGATTTCTTTATTTCATTCTCTTTTTCTGACGTTGCTTCTTTATGCAGTTTATTAGATTCTTCTAATACTGGAACAGTCTGCGAAATATTCTTCTGGGTCCACGGATAAGGTTTACCACAATTCTTACAATATTTGGGGACTGATACTATGTCCTCAAGAGTTTTCCTATTTCTATTTTTATATTTAAGTTCAGCCCCTTGAATTTCTTGTTTACACTCTGGGCATTCAGTTAGGGTGGAAGCACCACATTTTTCACATGAACATTTCCGCTCTTCTGGCCACTCATTATAATGAGAAGTTATTTGATGCCCATTCTCACACACTTGTTGTACATCGAATTTCTTTTTGCCCATTTGTAAATCTCTCTGTAAATTTATTCGGTTTGCGCTAATTGAGGACTTCATACTCAATTCAATAATGAAATAGGTATAACTTCCCCCGATTTTGCACATATACATTGTAACTATTTGTAAGGCCAAATTAGCTTATACCATTCATGGGGAGAGCTTGACCAGAAATAAATTTTATCGAATTTTGAGCACTTGCATGACTCTTGAATATTTGAATTTGAAAAATCTATTTGATCTGGAAATGGGTGCATAGCATTAAAAATATTATCATGTGGCGAAGCAATTAACAACCATAATTCATCTATACCATCTAATTTATAATATTGGGCTTTATAATTTTTTTCCTTTATTATTTTAGCTAATTGTACATAATTGATTCCTATGAAAGAAGCATTGACGTTGGCATTCCATTTGGTGGGGTTGCATAAACAAGTTTTGTAAATATCAATCTGTGAAACGTATTTGTTCATATGAGGGTAATTGGGGAAAACGCGGAATATTCTCTCTTTCCATTCTGGTATTATAATTGTGTCTGATACAGCATTTTCAGAATTGTTTTTAACGAACGAAACAATTTCAGATGCTAAAATTTTGACAATTGGATTTGTTGCAACTTTTTTTAATTCATCTTTTTTTAATTTTATATAGGTACAAATATTTGATAATTCAGAATATTCGGTCCTAAGTGATTCAATATTCTCTTGAACTTTAGTCCAGAATCCAAATAAGTTTTGACCGGGTGAACCGTTTTTATTTGGATTTTCATCAACAAAATATTCCCTCACTTCAATTCCAATTAAGCTATTATCAAACATTTTAACGATAACATCGGGTTTATCACCAGGCTTTATTTGTTTTATTGATAATTTTAGCGTCTTAAAAAAGTTTTTGATGATTCCAATCTCTTTTTCTTGTTGTTGATTCACATTAGCGCCTTAATTATTTTAATATAAAATCCATTCTCTTTAGTTGAGGTGTGGTTTCTGTTCGAGAGTGCATTTTGAACAATGACATTCATGCCTAAGTAATATCTCTGCAATGTCGTGATAGGGTTTGACAAATCTACTTGTATCATTACCAGAATGACAGCGAAGCTCTTCTTTGTCAAGTAAATCAGCACCAGATTCTACACAGTCTTTGTAGTGTTTAAACAGCCATTCACAAAGGCGGTCATATAAAGTATTTTCGATTACATTAAAGTGGTTTCCTTCATGGTAACAAATAGAAGCAACCGCATATAAACCGGCTAATTTTCTATGAGGGAATAGACTCAATACTTCATTGTCATTATCAAATTCATTATCTTTTATTTTCACTCTCAATTTGTTTAGGTCTTTAAAATTATTTTGCCAAATGTCGCGAATCTTATTTTTTTGTTTTTCCGTCATATTTCCCTCTTAATCTCTAAAAACGCTTTTATTTGACGCAAGCGTCAAATAAAAAAAATATGGTCAATTAGAAATAAAATTTTAGGATTGGATCATGGCCTCAAAATCCCCACTACCGTAAGACCATTTTTTTCAAATTCCACCTTATTTTGGTGTATTTTAAGAATTTTTAGATCATTAACTGTGTCACCTTCATGGGCAAATACACCTGCTATAAATACATAAGATTCTCCATTATAAGAAACGCCAATTGCTTCTATTCGAGGAACTACTTCCGTTAAAGGTGTGTCGTTATCTGATACGCTCTGTTGCATCTTCTTTAGGACACATCTCTTCTTCCATTCTAAAACATTTCTTCGTCTCTGGGCTTCCTCTTCTAAATATATAAGCTTGTACTGTCTGGCCGCGTCGAGTTTTCTTTTTGCTATCCAAAGTTCCTGCTCGTTCGCCTGCTCAGACTTTTTCAGTCTGTACAATGTTGCCTCATAGTCTGCTGTCGGATTTCCCTCTACGCTGGTATGTGTTGTCTCAATCTCTTTCCCATACGTAGTCCCATAACTATCAATTATTGCCTGCCCAAATGGGCTAACATACACATTGGCTCGTCCAAAGCTTTCTTCCGTCACCTGTTTTTCGCTTACCTCAGTGGTATTATTCATTTGCTGAAGGCTTCGGAGATAAGCAGCTTTCTTTTCGCCCTCAAGCTGTGTAAGCCTTCTCTCACCTTCTGCTTTTAGGTCTGCAAGAGACTTTGAATACCAAGCCTCGATTTCTGCCCGACTGCTGGTGACAAATACATCTATATCTCTACTTTCGGCATCCAGCTTTTGCATTTCCTCGGTATCCATTTTGAGTTGCTCCGACTCCTCTTTCTGTAACTGGACGTCACCCACCACAATCTCGACCCCTTCGTTGAATTTTTTGTATATCACAGCCTCGCTTTTTGTCTGTTCATTGGCGTCATTGTAGGTGTTGGCGAGGTTTAGATATGCCTCATCACTATACGGCGTAATAACTTCAGCCTTAGTATTATCAATGCCAATAGTGATTAATTTGACAGCCCCTATACAGATAATACACAGAAGTACTATCAATTCAGCTTTCAAGAACCTTCTTTTTTTCTTTTTATCAGTAATATTCATTTTGATTTCCCCTGATTAACAAAGGCTTTCTTATTATCCAAGTAATTGCTTGTTATTGTATGAGCCAGAAGACCCTCACCGGCGATCCCTTTGTCAATCGCCATAGACGCCGTAAGTCATGCAATCCAGACCACACTATATAAATGCCTGGGCTACAGAATAATAACAGTATAAGTATTCCAATAACCATAGATAATTTGTTACTTGTTGAATCTAATATAAAAAAACCGAAAATGATTATCCAAACCATTCCAAAACCAATTGATTTAACTAATTCCCAAGGTCTATTTTTTACCATGCCATTGGTTTCTATTATTATCATCTCCAAATGAGCCTTTGCTTTGCTGAATAAATTCAATATAAGCCATTGAATAGCAACAGAAGTTTTAGAATCAGGTTCTATATCAATCCCTAATCGTTCGGCAAATATAGTTGTAAAACAATCAATATTATCTAATATTCTACGAGTATTAGTACTCATTAGGTTTGCGGCAGAGTTAGCATATGTTTGGTCTATCCCGTCATTTATCCATTTAACAACACTATTTGTAAAAAGGTTTATCTTTAGATTGTCTCCTATGGCTTTGTTATAGACGAGCATATTATTCCATATATCAAGACGCCCTCTTTCCATAAGATATTTATGCGTAAATTTAATTTGTCGTATAAGACACATAGATTCAAACATATGGTATTCCTCATTTTGTTTTTTCATACGCTCAACAAAAGCCAAACTGAAAAGTTCCAAACAAAGCGAATTTATCTCTTGCTTAACAAGTTCGCAATTTACAGAAGTTAATTCGTATATATCTTTTGAGACAAATTCTAATGAGTTATTCTGGAAACCTGAAACTAATTTATCATCAAGATTGCTTTCATAAAAAACAACTGAATCATAGAATTCCTGACATAGCTGTTCTATACTAATATTTTCTTTTATCTTGAAAAAAGACATAATTAAAATCCTTTAAATAGCATTTCTATAAATTGACAACTTTCGTATCAATCACGATGTCCACCTATTCTCAATTCGATACATTCTTTACAACTTGCGTTCATACTCCGGCAGCAATTAACCGTAAGAATTATTTTTGGCATTTTATTATCCCTATATCATTCATATATTAAATTGGGGATCGAAGATGTTAAAACAAAAGAAGTAAGCCGCCCAATAGTAATTTTTCCGCAATGGGTATATCGGCTGGAAATAAGGGGTGATTTAGATAAAAAAGATATAAATATTTAACCGCCGGGTTCGTGAAGAACGCAGAGATAATATTTAAAGAAAGACTTGTACTGCTATTTCTCCGCGTCCTCTGCGTTCACCGCGGTTATAAACTGTTCAGGCATTTTTACTACATACACCTGCCAAAATGGCACAAAAACCAGTATTTCAAATATCACTAATTAAGCGATAATTCCTATAAGTTCTTCTATATCAAGAAGATAGGCAATTACCGCACAAATCATTTTTCTCTGGCACGTTTTTTGCTTTATATTAGCCTAAGTATGAAAATAATTCTGCGAAAGGAATATAAAAATGGCTAAAATAATAGGAATAGACTTAGGAACAACGAACTCAGTTGTAGCAGTAATGGAAGGCTCTTCACCGAAGGTTCTTATCAACTCATCCGGTTCGAGATTAACTCCATCTGTAGTCGGATTCACCGATAAAGGCGAACGCCTCGTCGGCCAGATTGCACGACATCAGCAGGTAACCAATCCTGAGAACACGGTATTTTCGATTAAACGTTTCATGGGACGCCGTCATGATGAAGTATCATCGGAAGAAAAGATTGTCCCATACAAAATTACAGGTGATGCAACCGAACTGGTAAAAGTTGACGTTCGCGGCAAAAAATTCACACCTCCTGAAGTTTCAGCGATGATTCTGCAGGACCTGAAGAAAACCGCGGAAGATTACCTCGGCGAGAAAGTAACCAAAGCTGTAATTACTGTACCGGCATATTTTAACGATGCACAGCGTCAGGCAACAAAAGACGCCGGCAAAATCGCGGGTCTTGAAGTTGAACGTATTATCAACGAACCAACCGCGGCGGCTCTTGCTTACGGTCTGGAAAAGAAAAAGAATGAGAAAGTAGCTATCTTCGACTTCGGTGGTGGTACTTTCGATATTTCCATTCTCGATATAGGCGACAACGTATTTGAAGTATTAAGCACAAACGGCGACACTCACCTTGGTGGTGACGACCTCGATGCAATATTAATCAACTACTTAGCCGATGAGTTCAAGAAAACCGAAGGTATCGACTTACGCAGCGATCCGATGGCTCATCAGCGTCTCAAAGAAGCCGCGGAAAAAGCAAAATGCGAATTAAGTACCCAGGTAGAAAGCACTGTAAACCTGCCGTTCATTACAGCAGACGCATCGGGCCCGAAACACCTTCAGGTTACAATTACCCGCAGTAAATTCGAATCTCTCGTTGAGCCTGTTTTCGACAGACTTAAAGAACCGTGCCGCAAAGCTCTCGCGGATGCAAAGTTGAACTCAAGCGAAATTGCAGAAATCCTGCTCGTTGGTGGTTCGACACGTATTCCAAAAGTTCAGGCAGTTGCAAAAGAAATTTTCGGACAAGAGCCGAACAGAAGCCTTAATCCTGATGAAGTAGTAGCAATTGGCGCAGCCGTTCAGGGTGCAGTTCTTGCTGGTGATGCAGGTGTTAAAGATATACTTCTGCTTGACGTTACTCCCCTGTCACTTGGTGTTGAAACACTCGGCGGTGTAATGACGAAACTGATTGATCACAATACTACAATTCCGACAAGCAAGAAGGAGGTATTCTCTACCGCCGCAGATAACCAGACTACAGTCGATATCCACATCCTGCAGGGCGAGCGAGAATTCGCACGTGATAATAGAACACTCGGCAGATTCCAGCTTGCTGATATTCCACCTTCTCCCCGCGGCTTACCGCAAATCGAAGTGGCATTCGATATCGACGCAAACGGAATTTTGAACGTCTCAGCAAAGGACCTCGGCACAGGTAAACTACAGTCGATACAGATACAATCAAGTTCAGGCCTGAGCAAAGACGAAATCGATAAAATGACAAAAGAAGCTGAAAGTCACGCCGCGGAAGACAAGAAGAAACGTGAAGTCGTTGACCTTAAGAACCAGGCTGACCAGTTGATTTACTCAACTGAGAAAACTCTGAAAGAGCATGGTGCAAAAGTTTCCGCTGATGTTCGCGGCAACATAGAGAACGCCGTAAACAATCTCAAGGAAGTGATAAAAGGCGACGATGGTGACGCGATTAAGAAAGCAATTGAAAACGTCGGCACAGTAAGCCAGGAACTCGGCAAAGTCCTTTACGAAGAAGCGGCCAAAAAGCAGCAGGCAGCAGGAGGCCCAGGACCACAGGCAGGACAAACTCCTCCGCCGCCACCAGCCGATGAAAATGTAAAAAGAAAAGGCGGCGACGACGTAATAGACGCAGAGTTCGAAGCAAACGACTCTTAACAGATAACCACTTTAAGAAAAGTGCTAACATATACACAAGGGCGGCGTAACAGCCGCCCTTCTTTTTTATAACCACAGATTAACGCAGATTTTCGCAGATTATTGACTTTGTCATTCCCGCGCAGGCGGGAATCCAGTTTAAATACAACGAAATCAAAAAAACGAATCATTTTAGCCACAGAGAGCACATGGCCTTGCCATCCCAAGGGGAGAGGACACAGAGAAAATAAAATTCAACAACTAATTTATCCGCAGATATTCGCAGATTTACACAGAAATGTAGGATGGGCTTTAAAGGAAATTGCATCAAATATCCTGCAAAGACAATTGCTGTTTCCAAATATTGTAAAAAATAATCTTTCCTCGCACCCAATTTTCAA
>JAFGPS010000038.1 GCA_016936075.1 Sedimentisphaerales bacterium
AGTGTAGTTCCCGCCGGGCCTGTAACAAGCTTATCTTTTACCATAACCGCACTGATTTCGACACTATAATCCTTGAGGAATTTAAGGTCTCTTCGTGTCAGAATTCCAACAAGTTTTTTTTGGCCTTTAACGATAGGAATACCTGAGACGTTTTGTTCTTTCATCAGTTGCAGGGCTTTGCTGACCGGCTGGTCCGGCGATAAGGTTACCGGATCGAGAATAATTCCATTTTCCGAGCGTTTAACCTTGGCGACTTCACGTTTTTGCTCTTCGACAGAGAGGTTTTTGTGAATCATACCGATTCCGCCTTCCTGTGCGAGCGCTATCGCCAGGGCGGCTTCGGTAACGGTATCCATTGCTGCTGAAACGATGGGTATATTAATTTTGATATTATTGGTCAGACGGGTTTGCGTATTTGCTTCGCTCGGCACAAAATCGCTTTTCGCCGGTATCAGAAGCACATCGTCGAAAGTTATACCTTCAGCAACAATTTTACTGTTATCCATTCGTATCTCCATTTTCTTTAAGCTATTTACAAAAAAATTGATTTTTGAGTATAAAACAATCAAACGCCGCCGTCAAAACATTTTTTCAGCAGTTTTGTATACAGCTTATTAAAGCATGGAAATAAAATTCTTCAGGTGTAATGCAGCTTATTCTTTTTTAAGGACATAGAACTTAGGTTTCATACCTCGGATAGTATAATCACCGCTTTTCCACTCGAAGAACATATATATTGAGTTGTCAATTTCTTTAATAATATATTTCGAGGCAGTTTTATTACCTGAATCAAGAACGAGTCCTTTCGTCCAGGTCTGCCATGAATTGGGTGTTTTACCATTTGGGAGAAAAATCAGCTCTTTAAGATATAATTCTCCGAATATCCAATTTTTAACTTTTGGATTGAATTGATCCGGATAATCAACAAAATCGATGCTTTTCCATGTTCCGATTACTTGTGTGTCCTCGACAAATGGATAATCGATGTTATCTTGAGTCCTGCTCTCAACATAAGGTCTGTCCACTTTCTTGAGAACATAAAAAGATGGTTTTCTATGAGCAACTACATAATCGCCCGTTTTCCATTCAAAGAACATATAAGTTGTGCCTTCAATTTTTTTGATCATATATTTTGAAGCTGTCTTATCCACCGGATTAAGAAACAATCCTTTTGTCCAGTTCACTGCCAAGTTTGTTTTTCCCCCTTCGAGTACAAATAATTCCTTTAAATATAAATCACCCTTGAAACTTTTGACTTTTGGTTTAAATTCCTCGACTTCCGTAACAGAATCCACACTTTCCCATGAACCTACAACTTCCGGATCGTTTTTAAAAGGGTAATCGATTTTATCAGCAATTCTGCCACTTTCATCTATAGTGCTTGTAATTGGAATATCGGCAGTCTGGCCGAACATTGCTTCAGATTTAACGTCATCGAGCGAAACTTTCTTTAATACATAATATGAAGGTTTTTGGTGAAGTATTGTATAGTCGCCACCCTTCCATTCGACGAACATATATACATTATCATCAATATTTTTTATATCATAAGCACTCGCAGTCTTTTCGCGTACGTTAATAACAAATCCTTTTGTCCAGTTAAATAAGCCACCATCAAAGCTGCCGTTTGGAACGAATATCAAATGATTCAGGAAAAGCTCACCTTTCCAGCTTTTCTCTCCCGGTTTAAAATCCGTTTTTGTTTTCACAAAATCAACACTTTTCCACGCACCTATAACATTGGAATCATTAACGAATGGATAATCAATTTTATCTTCAATTCTTCCAACTCCGGGTATGGTATTCTTCTCCTGAGCTGAATTTAATTGAGGCAGAAAAATCGTCAGTGTAAAAATAATAACAGCAGCAAATCCGAGTGCAACTAAGTACTTTTTCTGTGATTTTGTCCTTGATTTGGACATCTGAGGCTCAAGCAACTCTGCGTAATCACAAGCCGGCCCCATCTCAGAAATAATAGTTTGAAAATTCTCGAGAGTTTGTTGGTCAGGTGGAAGTTCCCAAAAACGCCTGTCTAAATGCTCACGAATATCTTCGAGTACTTCTTTACTTCGAGGATGTTTTACAGATGACAATGCTTTTTCAACTTGATGAACATAATCGTTTTTCAGATTCTCCCATTGCTTATTTACAGGTGTCATTTTTCCGCTCCATTTCTTAACTTTTGAATGCTTTTGCTTATTTTATCCCAATGATTATTCATATCAGAAAGGACCTTCTGGCCTGATTCAGTAAGTCTGAAATATTTTCTTGGCGGCCCATCTTTCGATGCTTCAGCATAACTTGTTACAAGGCCATCAGTTTGCAATCTTGCGAGGATTGGATAGATATTGCCTTCCCGAATTACCATGCCGTTGTTTTTCTTGAGTTTCTGAACCATATCGTAACCATGACAATTACCATTTTTAAGAAGATTCAGAACGAAGATATCAAGCAGACCCTTGCGTAACTGTGTTTGCCAATTATTCAAATCCAAAACACACCTCTTTTTCAGAAAAATTATATCACTTTATTTTAGTATGCTACTATACAGTATACTGGAAAGTCAAATAGAAAGTTCAATTTTTCTTAAAAAACTTATATTTTTTTTAGGAAATCATTTTTTAAGGTGTTAAAGTATTGAAATAAAAGGAGTTAAGAAAAAAAATTTTGCGCCCATTTTGGGATTGTGAGGTAGTCTATTATATTGATAGCTGATTCAGCGAAAAGATGTTGAAAGTACTAAGGAATGACAATTTAGTGTCTCGGGAGCCTGATATAGTCTTGGTTAAAGCAGCGGCTGAAGGTAATGTAGAAAGCTTTACCGAATTAGCCGCAAGGTACTATACGCCTATGGTTGCAATCGCTCATTCGATTACAGGCGACAGGGATTTGGCTGAAGATGCGGCTCAGCAATGTTTTGCCAGAGCTGCTGTGAAACTGTCTCAGTTGAAGAATTATGAAAAATTTGCTGGCTGGCTCGCGGCTATATGCAGGAACGAAGCAAAGGATATTGCCAGGCTCGAAAATAACCATCGCAATAGCGAAAAGTTCTCTGAAATAAAAATTGAATCCAAAGATAATGACTCATCTGAGGTTGTGAAAAATGCACTAAGTAAACTATCCAACTCGTCGAGGGAAGTGATTTATCTTCGATATTATGATGGACTTTCTTACGACCAGATTTCAGAAGTTCTGGGCATTTCCGAGCAGGCAATAAACGGCAGACTAAGAAGGGCAAAGAAAAAACTGGCACAAACATTAAAACGTGAAGGTTTTAAGCAGGTATGATTATGAATGAGAAAAACGATAAATGGCTCGATGAAATAATTTCCAAAACTATCAATACAAAAAAGCCGCAATTCGACGCCGAAAAGTTCAAACAGAAATTTCCCAACGAATTAAATATGCTTCAATC
>JAFGPS010000039.1 GCA_016936075.1 Sedimentisphaerales bacterium
ATTTTCACTCCAATGAGGATGCGAATTCCATTGTCCAGGGCTTTACAGTAACACAGGGCTATACGAGAGCACACGGTGGCGGTGCGTTTTTATGTGCAGAGAGCAGCCCAACCATCATTGATTGTATTATTGTAGGTAACTCCGCTAGGGCGGGTGGAGGAATTTACGCTTCTCTATCAGATATTCGTGTAGAGAATTGTGTCATCAAGGAAAACATAGCGAGCTTCTATCCCTGGGATTGGTTCTATCGTTCTGCGGATATAGGAACTGCTGGAGGAATATACATTTTCAAAGGGAATGCTCTGTTGAGGAACTGTCTGGTGGTTGGAAATGCCGCCTCATGTCAGGGGGGAGGAATTTACTGCAGTCATGGTGATCATCAGATTATTAACTGCACAGTAACCGCCAACCGAACAGGCGAGGGAGGTATCGGTGGTGGCATTTCGGTTGGGCTAGGAGGCGGATATGAATCATATCTGCATAATTCGATTGTATGGAGAAACCATGCTGATAAGGATGGAAATAACATAGAACTAGGCTACCTAGGAATTAATTTTGTAATGCGCCTAAACGTTTCAAACAGCCTCATAGAAAAAGATCCCAATAGTATTTACGATCCATCTGCACAGATATCAGGTGATTGGTTAAGTACAGAACCGATGTTTGCACGCAATGGCTACTGGGATCCAAACGGCACATCGGAGGATTTATCTGATGATTTCCAGGTAGATGGAGATTACCATTTAAAATCTCAGGCTGGAAGATACGATCCAAATACACAAACATGGGTACAGGATGATGTAACAAGCCCATGTATAGATACAGGTGACCCGAACAGTCCTATAGGATTAGAACCATTCCCTAACGGCGGCTATATAAATATGGGAGCTTACGGCGGCACAAGCGAAGCGAGTAAATCATACTTTGATAAACCTGTATGCGAAACAATCGTAGCAGGCGATATTAACGGTGATTGTAAAGTAGATGAATTAGACATGGAAATTATGATGATTCACTGGCTTGAGGACAATAATCCATAGCGCAAAGAAAAAAGCACAAAAACGCGATGTATTCTCATTACGTCTTTGTGCTTTTATTATTTCTAAATTAAATCAGTCTAAAACTTCGACGGTCGAATATGCCGGAATTAGCATGTTATATACTAAAACAGCGGCTCCGTTTTCCAGTCTGATACAGCCCTGTGAGCTTGCGGTGCCGAGTGATTGCGGCTCATGTGTGCCATGAATTGCAAAACCATCTCTGCCTACAGCGTTACCACTGACTCCATCCAGTGCAATCCATCTTGAGCCGAGCGGATAATCAGGATCGCTTGGATAATGAGTCTTACCTTGTGAATCCGTCCAAACAGGCTCGATGAGTTTTCCACCAGGTTTTACCTTCCACAGTCCGGTCGGTGTTTCAGAACCAGGTAATCCCAGTCCAACCTTAAAAGTACGAACATATGTATTTTGAAGATAAATATCTATTGTAAAGCTCGAACGATTGACTTTGGCATGGAACGGACCCTTTAATACCTTCAGATTCTGTCCCACATTAATTTTCCGAGCATCGGAAATATTATTAATTGTCATCAGAATTTCATAAGGTACTTTATTTTTCTCACCAATCACCTGTAACCTATCGCCTGAACGCACTTTATAATAATCACAGAGAGGATCGCCCGTCAGAACAGATTTATTAAAAAGCCAGTCATCGGCAAGGCTGGAAAGCTGCTTTTTTACGAACTTCACCTGCTCTGCATTAATTGTCCTGCTCCTCAAGGCTTCGTTAAACTTATCACGAGCAGGAATTATCTGGGTCATACCCTTTTTGAGCAGTTCATTAGCCTGTTCAATAAGCTTATCAGCTTCGGAATTGTTGTATTGAACTGGAGGCAACATTGAGTTAGTCGTTCCAGCATTACCCAAAGGTACAGTAAGACGTGTATTGGTAGTTTCATTTACTCTTTCAGACTGATTTGAACCAGAAGTATTCTGATTTGTCAATGAAACATCGCCGCTCGAAGAGGTTGTCCAGTTTGGTGTAGTAGCTTGTAAAGATAATTCCGATGTATCAGTATTCGGGGTCGGTTGTGAAAAACCTTCCGAATTTGTACTTGATGGAACTGTCGTATTACTTGAATTGGGAATTAATTCGGTTTGACTATCTCCGGGTATGTAAATATAAGCAATGATACCAACAACAATAACAAGAGATATAATAGTATATATTCTGTTTCGATTCCTCCGTGGTGCACGCCGTCCGTAAATACGAGCCATTTCACATTCCTTTCTTATGGTTAAAAAACATCACTCCATTGTCTGTTACTAAAGAATCAACCGGTCTATCATACTCATTAACCGGAATAAAATCAACAACTTGTTCAGCATAAGCATAGCCGCATTTATAGGCCTTTAACTTTGCGTTCGCAAAAAACCTGTCATAATATGACCCACCCCTGCCGAGCCTGTTGCCATTCTTGTCATATCCCAATCCGGGAGTGACAACCAAATCAATATCTTCAAACGGTACCGGCACACCCGAAATTGGATTTCTCAGGCCGGAAGAACCCGTTGAAAAACCTGTTTCCAGCGAATTAATCTTCACGGGAATCATATGCCGCTGTTCCCATGAAATCTTCGGAACCGCAACGGTTTTTCCTGCTTTCCAGCATTGGAGAATCGCTTCTGACGTATCAATCTCGTAAGGTAGTGATAAATACATCATTACAGTATCAGCTTCCTGAAACTGGGTCATTTGAACTAAATTTTGAAAAGCCTTTCTGCTTTTCTCAATCCTCTGCTTTTCATTTATATTAAGCAGGTCATTTTTTAATTTCAGGCGTAATTGTGCCTTGTCCATTCATATATCCTTTTTTAACTTCACTATCCTTGCGAAGATTCGCTATTTTCTAACAAAATTTGGAGTTTTTGTAAATAGTCCTTAATATTTTTTTCGTAACCAATATCCTTTGGTTTGTAATAGTTTTTCTTTATTCCAGCCGGAAGATACTCTTGTTCTACGAAACCATCCTTAAAACTGTGCGGATATTTATAATCCGAGCCAATTCCGGCTTTTTTCGCGGCCGCGTAATGACTATCCTTCAAATGTTTCGGCACAGGTAAAATCGGCTCGTTTTTCACATCTGAAACACCTTTCCAGATAGCTGAAGAACAAGCATTCGACTTGGGTGAGCACGCAACATACAAAGCCGCCTGAGCCAAAGCCAACTGCGCTTCAGGCAATCCGACAAATTCAGAAATCTGAATAGCCGCCGCGGCTAACACAGCCGCCATCGGGTCCGCATTACCAACATCTTCCGTCGCACAAATCGCGATACGTCTTGCGATAAATCGGATATCTTCGCCGCCGGATAACATTCTTGAGAGCCAGTAGATTGTAGCATCAGGATCAGAACCCCTCATACTTTTTTGCAATGCACTTGCCAAATCATAGTGGGTATCCCCGGTACCGTCATAATCAATCGTCTTCTGTTGTATCGACTCTTTCGCGATTTCAAGATTAAATTTTATCGTTAGATTTTTATTTCTTTTCGCTTGAGACAGAACTCCCACTTCAAGTGCGGTCAATGCTTTCCTCGCATCACCACTTGACATTAACGCAATATAATTCAAAGCCTTTTCTTCAACCTCGATATTATACTTGCCAAGCCCCCTCTCGGAATCTTTAACAGCGGCCTGAAGCAGTTTCAAAACTTCTTCCTGATTCAAATGCTCGAACTGAAATACTGTACTGCGCGAAATCAAAGGTGAGTTTACAGAAAAGAACGGATTTTCTGTAGTGGCCCCTATCAGTATCAAAACGCCGGATTCTACATCTTCAAGAAGCACATCCTGTTGCGCCCGGTTGAACCGATGAATCTCATCTATGAAAAGAACGGTTCGTATTCCACGAGCGGCCAGCATTTTTTTGGCATGTTCAATTATATTGCGAATATCTTTCACACTCGCCGATGGAGCACTCATTTGATGAAATTCAGCTTTGGTATAATTCGCAATAACAGTAGCGAGCGAAGTTTTCCCCACTCCTGGTGGACCGTAAAAAATCAGGCTGCTCAGACGGCCAGCTTCAAGCATCCTCGTAAGAAGCTTGTCCGGCCCAAGAAAATGACTTTGCCCAAAGAACTCATCAAGAGTTCGCGGCCTCATACGAGCTGCAAGCGGAGCATCAGCCCCCAAACCAGCCTGCCCTGTACCGTTCTGGTTCAGGGCCTGCTCAAAACCACCAAACAAACTTTCACTAACATTTTTTTGAACCATATAGGCATTATACGACAGATAAGCAGGATTGTCGAAATGTTATTTTGAACACAAGAGCCTAAACGAATAAGTGCAATATAAATAAAAAAATAAGTTTTATAAGCATTATGGGTATTCTGCCCACAAATTTACAATCATTATAAAATCTCAAAACAAACCCCATTATCTAAAGCCTAACCCCTTTTTCCCATAATTGAAATATCTTATGGAGGAGTTCTATTTGTTGACTTTTTCCTTGTTGATAAACAAAGATTAAAATCACAGAGTAAAAAAAGGCCAGCACGTTTTTTATTTTCCTAAGGTCAATCTATACAACGAATATGATTTTGAACCTTAGGATCATTCAAGCAGGCAATTATTGCTTTATGAATAGACCATACGATTCCCTTTTCAATATTTCCACTTGTTGCATCGCCGGTATAAATTGCAGAGTAATTCCAATCTGGAAAACTGACTGCAAGTTTTGTAGTAGCAAAAACGGGTCCCCACCCAGTACTGACGGATGCATCTTCAATTTCGACCTTAATGAGCTTGCCTCCAGTTGGTACAACTGTAACATTCGCTTCTTCCAGGGCTTCAGTAAAGTACCGTTCAATAGACAATGCGAAATCTTTAGAACGAACCTTGATATTAGGAAACGACGAAAGAACTCTCTTGCCCTTGCCTTCCTCGACGAATTCGACTGATACTTGCTGAGTTCCGGGACATTGTGCACCTACCATTAAATCCGGTACAGTTTCGCCAATTTGATTATTTATAGATTTTAAATTTAATCTTTTATCTATCCCAGTCTCGAAATCCGCACAAGAGGTACAGGCTATTGCTGCCAGAGCAATTAATATAATATGTATACGCATCTCAAAATTTCCTTTCTTTTAAATATAAAATATTTTATGGCCCCCGCATAATATTGTGAAATTATATCCCAATAGATAATAATGTAAAGTATATAATTCTTATACTGGCTTTCAGGGGAAATTAAAAAGTGTATGGAGCATTTCTTAACTCAAATTAAAAATTTTACTTTTCAGGCTCACGCATGGATTTAAGGTCAAGATATGTAGGTTGTGAAGGATCGGCGGCGAGGAGTTTTCCATCGGTTACGGAAAGTTCGACAACATTGATTGATGAAGAACGGCCGCCCCGGTGTGTGCCAGGTTGGACTGGGCCGCCGAAATAGAACCACCATGCACGATCGCCGCTTACTACTATGTCACCATGTGAACCGAAAAGCGGCTCTTTCTGTAACTTCCAATCCAAACAATCGTCCGAACTCCATACTCGCATGCCGTTTGACCAGCAATCCGCGATAAGCCGGTATTTACCTTTCCATTTAATTACCTTTGGGCCTTCTCCATTGTAATCTGTTACGGCGTTGCCTTTTGTCTGCCAGTTTTTCAGGTCATTACTATCGGCGTAGCAAAGTGCCTTTGGTCGTTTTTCATCTTTGTACCACATTCTCCATGTCTTATCGGGCAATTGAATTACACATGCGTCGATAACACGTTCGGATTCCAAATTGACTTTACCAATTGTATCCCATTTCACGCCGTCTTTACTTGTAAGATAAACTATCTCGCGTGGATGGTCCCAATCGTTAAAAATACCCGGTACGAAACTTAAATACATATGATAAAAATCATCATGCCAAATCACTTCCGGCGCCCAGTATGTATAATCGTTTGGATGTTCAACTTTGCCGTAGTCGATTTCAGCCGTACCGCAATACGTCCATGTTGCTCCGCCGTCAGACGATTCGGCCATTCCTATACTTGAGCCGTGAATCCATTGAACACCCGGAGCATTCTCTGCTTTTGCCCGGCGAGCGGTGTAATACATAAACCATTTATTCTGTTCTGCGTTGAAACAAAGTACAGGATCAGTAGGCGCATCGAATGGCGGATCCCGATATAGCGGCCGAGGCACAAGTTTTCCCTGAGATAAATCGGTTTTTTGTGTTTCTTCTGCAGACTGAAAAAATCCAGAAAATATCCCAACAATAAGAATGACTATAACAAACTGTTTGCAAAATACGCGGCTCATTTTTGACCTCTGTATTAAAAGCCTATTTGTTTTTTGAGAATATTTGCAATTTTATTTTAATCAATATTATTGTTCAATAAAATAATTCACAAGGATAGGTTCGATAACGTTTTTTTAACAAAGGTGCTTTCATAATTACGGATCAGGGCATAGGTACTTCCAGGCTGTTCTGTAGAATCGTGATGAGGTCGTCTGCGCTGTATGGTTCGGGTGTGACCCAACGTGAGCCGTAAACTAATCTTGGGACACCGCCACCTTTGCCGCTCTGGATTGTCTTACTGTAAATTTCAACTGAGCTCGCTAAATACTCATCTATCCATGAATCCGAAAGAGCGGCTTGGAAACTTTCCTCTCCAACAAGCTCAATTGCTTTTGCTTTAGTTGCTTCAAGGCTTCGCGGTTTCCAGCGGTCGCCGGATTCAAATGAGAACATCCAGTTTTCAAAATCTGAAAATACTTCACGATTAGCCAACCAAACAGCCAGACCAATTTTTACAAGGTCGCATGAATCTTTATATTGTTCGGCTTCACCTAAAATGTATGGATTGCATTTTTTATCCAAAGGAGACGGACATAAAACAAAAGCCAACTTGTTATCATATCTTCGAACCACTTCATTGAGCATAAAGTGCATTTGCTGGCAATGGGGACATTTATAATCGAATAAAAGAGTAACAAGGTATTGCGCATCCGGTGAACCGACAAGTGGTATGTCATTGGTATCGATTGTTGACAGAGTGTCACTCGATTCACCTTCGAGATATTTAGCAGGAGGAGTAATTATAACCTGACTGATTGCCATCATGCCAGACAAAGCGATTCCCAGTATTGCCAAACCAATTGAAGGAAAACGATTCAACATACCTTGTGTTGCAGAGTCACCGAACGGTTTGGCTGCTCGCCATATTACTAAAGCCGCAAGTATTATTCCTGTAATATGCGCGGTAGTGCAATAAGGACAAAAAGCACCGATTACCCATTTCTGTAGTATAGTGAACCATATAGCACTTCCAGCGGCTGAACCCACAATTACAAGCATTGCAATCCAGGCAAATCGCCGAACTGAAGGCTCGATAGATGGGCCGATGAAGAAAATACATACTAACATCGCAAGATACACTCCAATCGCAAGACCGCTGACAGGTAATACTCCCGCTATCGATGACCATCGACTATTCAATACTTGATCGCATGGACTTCCGCCGTCGCAGCCAATTATCTCGCCGCCAATAAGATAATGCCAACTAAGATAGGCGCTCAATGAAAGAGCAAGTACGCTCAAAGCCAACATGACCAAACGCCACCACGGCCAGGACGAAATCTTTTTATCAGGAACCAAAATTCTATCCTTTCCTGCGAAATATCTGCGTGAATATGGAAAGCTCCGCGGCTTCTCAACTATAAAACCGCGGAGCTATAATTAATAATTATACAACTATTTTAACCTTTTAATTCAGTTATACAAGAGTTCTTACTGAGTTCTCCTGTTATACTGATTTGGTGCACCTGGAGTTGGATCACTGCTTGCGATCTGCGCTCCGTTTTCATGTGCCTTGGCCAAAGCTTTAGTAAGAGTTATACCTGTGCCAGAGACCTGAGCACCAACCGCGTGTGCTGATTTAAGCGGTGCGGTTACTGTAATTGTAACGGGGGTTTGTCCACCCTGACCGCCTCTTGTACCGCCTCGACCAGCCATCATACCGCCGCGACTGTTTCTACCACCACGGCCAAAACCACCGGAGACAGAAGCAACTGTTGCTTTTTCACTTCCAATAGTAATAGTCTGGCCCGGATTAAAGCCTGTTACGTCAGCGACTGTAATAACAGTTGCGCCCACTTCGGCAGCAGCACTAACAGTTGTGCCGCCTGCCGTACCAACCGCAGCAATGACTGCGGTTTCTCGGCTTGCGCCAGAATCAATAATAACCGTCTGACCCGCGCCAAGGTCTGAAACGCTGGCAACTTTGATGTTATTCGTGCCGGCAATTGCCGTAACCGAAAGGCTTGTACCGTTAGACTGCAATAGGAAATCATTGCAGTTGCTATCAGTATCTTCCCCGTCCGGGAAACGGCCCGCACTTCTGCTTGGTGCACTGGCTGTTTGACCACCGCCACGCATACCGAAACCGCCGCGACCTGCGCTTGGTACAGGTGCTTTACAGCCGCTTTGTCCTGATCCGGATATGTCCTGGTAACCTTCTCCTGCCCATGGATCAACGTGGTCACCGTAATTAAGACTATCGGCTACAAGACCTGCTGCATTGCGTAAAACCATACTGGCGGTACTCGAGAGTGCCGGGCCGCCGAACCACTGGTTAGGTTTTTGTGTTCCCTGATAACCTGCGGTCGTGACCTTTTCACTGCGAACAACCGCATTAATCTCATGGTCGTTGTTAAGCGGTCTATCAAGAGTGATGCTTCTGTTTAGAGCCAGAACAGGTTCATTGCTCGAGTGGTCAAACTTTGTTGCCGGCTCAAAGCTGATACCTGTTCCCCTGGCACTGAAAGGCATATTAGCTGAATGATGATACTTGAGCGGCTCGGCAAGGTCAAGTCCAGTGCCCCCGTCCAAATTACCGTTTGATCTTTCGGGATAATTTGGATTAAAAGCCGATTGTGTGCCAACCTTTGTCACTGTTACTGTTTCAACGCCGTGGTCAACTGTGTCGTATCCAAATCGAATCTTTTCACCGACAGAGATATTGGCAACGTTAGACACCTTGATGTTGGTATCGCCGGGCTTTGCATCCACCGCGGTAAAAGCCTGAGTACCGGGCTTGCCAACCTCGGTGATTGTTACTACTTCATATTTTTCAATCGCTTTTGCAACGGTTGGATAAGTTGCGCCATAACCGATAGCCATTTTCTGACCCACTTCAAAACCGGATGTGCTTGTGACAGGTATGTTGGTTGAGCCGGTTGGAATTGTCATAACAGGGCCGTCCGGGATGGGTTGCCATACTGTTGTTGGTCCTGAGCCTCCACGACCACCAAAGCCGCCAAAGCCACCGCGGCCGCCGCGACCACCAGCGGCTGGAGGAGTTGGGATTTGGATGCTTGCTATTGTACGAGTTTCTACAGTTGAACCTGTTCCGATTTGAATCGTATCACCGGCTGACATTCCGTCTGTATTTCTTACATAAATAGTTGAATCACCTTTTTTCGCCTGAACTTCCAAGCCGGAATTGGACATAGCCATCAGGTAGAAGCCTTTGGCTCCAAGTTTTGTCCCTGCCGGTACTTTAATTGAAGAAAATGGAGGCAACTCTCTTGCATGGTGGGTAAGTGTCCAGTTGGAAATATCAACTTCACTGTCACCGGCATTATAGAGTTCAATAAAAGAGTTAGTCGAATCAATAGCGTATTCATTGATTTTAACCGGGCTGATATTTCTGACTTTTTCTGTAGCAGTTTCGGTTTGTGTCCCGTCAATCAACGAGTTTGTCCAGGAGGCTTTACCGATAATGTCACCATTGAAAGTTTTTGGCCCTGATGTGATTTTGAATGTTGTACTTACGCTTTGTCCCGGTGCTACTACTCCGGCAATAGAAGAATTAGTAATTGCTACGGCTGTCCATCCCTCTGGAACAGCAACGCTTAACTGAACGTTTGATACATGAGCGCCGGTTGAATTGGTGAATGTCACGGTCGTATCCTGTGACGAACCTGGTGAGAATGTCTGGAGTCCCGGAGGAGTCGCAACCGCTGAAGCTGGAGCTATTCTTAATCGTTCTACATCATATTTTGCAGCAACAATATTAGCCTGAATTTTTTGATTTGTTAACTCTGACGGATAAGTACCGGGTGCCGTCATTGCGCCTTCATAGAAAGTACCCTGTGAACCGTTACTGTTATCACCACCATTACCCAGGAGAATGGCACCCTGCTTGCGCATCGGGTCATATGTATTGTTGGGATTCTGAACTCTCGGTCCATCAAACATAACTGCCAATTCGCCAGTCTGTGCATCGCCGCCCATCGATCTCCAGCCTCCCGGTTTGCCATCGGCTGTAGCGGTTACGAATCGCCATGAAATCGTCGGCAAGTCTTCGCAGTTCTTATCGTTTGGTGATGGATTAACACAGCCAACAAGGTTATTTTCCTGGTCGGTCATAATCCATGGCCCCGGTGCCTGTCCGCGATACCATGAACTTGCATTACCATAATAAGTTGTTTCCATTGTACCGTCACCATCATCACGGCTATCGGTTTCTCCATTGCCGTAATCGAAGCAGCAGCCGGAGTTGTAGTGATGACCGTTAATAACCCAGTACTGACCTTCAGCCTGGTCATCTACTGCTGTACCGTGCGCGTCATTCTGGCGAAGCCCCATACCGGGTTCAATGAAGACACCGTAAACTTTATGACCCCTAATTGTAACCGGTGCCATATCTGCTACCGGGATATTATTGAATCCGCCCATAGCCGGACCGCTGAATCCGCCGCGAGGTGCCTGTACGAGGTGATTTTCCTTGCCGGACTGGTCGTAGATTGTAGTAATCCAGCAATATGTATTGGCACAGAATGCATCCTGTGCGGCCGCGTCTGCATATCCGCCGGCATCTCCTGCCGATGGCTGAACAACGCCAATATCCAACTTTTTGCCGTCTGACTGGCGCATGACCTGGTAGAGCGGTCCGTTGTAGGCAGCATAAAGCGCGCGTGTAGTGCTGTGTGCGGACACAAGGGGGCAGCCGTTAGCGGTGTAGATATCCCCTGGACCTTCCGGTCTGGGCGGCGGCGTAGCACGTCCTGCACCGGCCCCTCTGGCTATCACCAATGTAGCGACAGGCAGGATTAGAGCAAGTGTAAGTAATATTCCAAGACTTCTTCTTGTTTTCATTCTATCTCCTTTCAAATGTATCATACTTATACGTATAAACTTATAATAAATTATCGCTTTATTGTAACTACGAATTGCCTGATTTACAAGCATTGCTAAAAAAATGTTTAATATGAAATCAGGAGACACTACATTTCTAAAATATTTAAAAATATCATTTTTTTTATCAACAAATCCCCATTGAGAAACGCTGTAGATTATAGACTTTAGATTAAGGGATTTTTCGTACTTGCAATTCCTTATATTTAACTTTGAAGAAACTAATGAGAGATTTGGATATTTGAATTGGAAAAAACAGAACATTATCCCGAAATAAAGCGTTATGTTAAATCAAAGATTGTACATCCCGAAGATTCAGAGGATTTAACGCAGCAAGTCTTTTTAGAATATTTCAAAGCAAAACAACGGGAAAATAATCCTAAAAATTCCAAAGCATACCTTCTCGGTACAGCCAAAATAAAAGTCGCGGATTATTATCGTCAGAAGAAGAAACAGCCTAAGTTAGTACAATTCAAAAAGGAACTTGTTGGTAATATACTCAATATGAAACGTATAGACACTTCTGATCAGAGAGAAATAACAGAAGAACTGATAATTTTTGATAATCTTAGCTATGAAGAAGCCGCTCAAAGAGCTAATTTCGCTGTTAAAATATTTTATCAACGTTACTACAAAGGTTTGAATCATTAAAAAGACAACTTATCTCCTTTAAGGATGAGGAGTTATAATAATATAAATAAATTTTTTAATTTTTATATATTTTCCAGGTGTAATTTTATTCAATTTTGCGACTTGCCTTATACAGAAAGACATTTGTCTATAGTCAACGTTGAAGAAAATGTTACAAGATTAAAAGGAATAGTTGAGAAAGGAATAGTTGAGAAAGGAATAGAATCAATGGATTTTTCATAGGTCGCAATCATTTACAAAAAACAAATCTCAAGACAATTAAAGGAATCCAATATTTATATTAGCTTGTTCTGTTTGCCATGAATTTTGCGGTTTCGATAAGGGTGTGTTTTGTCTGGTTTTGGGGTAATAAATCCAATGCCTGTATTGCCTTTAAAACGTATTTTTGAGCCTGTTTTGATGCGTATTCGAGGCTGCCGGTATTTTTTAACTTCTCGATGAATTCTTCTTTTTTTTCGTTGTCATCATTAAGATACGTTTCTATCAATTCTTCGCGCGCGGATTCATTGACTGAATTTAGTAAATGTATTACGGCTAAAGTTGGTTTGTGCTTATCTGCGTCTTTGCCAACTGTCTTTCCTGTTCGCTTTTCATCCCCAACTATATCAAGAAGGTCATCGGTAATCTGAAAAGCAATACCCGCATTAAGACCAAAATCGGAAAATAGTTTTGCCTGATTCTCGTCGTCTTGTGCTAAAACTGCGCCGAGATAGCAACTGTTACTGAAAAGAGCGGCACTTTTTTCAGTAATTACACTGATATATTCAGACTCGCTTATTTGCCAGTTATCTTTTTGTACAATCTGTCTAAGCTCTCCTTCACAGAGTCTGACTGAAGAATCCGCGACAACTTTTATTACCTTCGGGTCCAGTTCGGAAGATAACTTAAAAACATGACTCAATAAGAAATCACCTAACAATACAGCGGATTCATTTCCCCAGAGGCTATTAATAGTAGGCTTGCCCCGCCGCTTTAGGCCATCGTCAATAACATCGTCGTGCAGCAATGTCGCGTGATGAACCATTTCGATACAGGCGGCTGTGCTAATATGCTTTTCAGTGATATTATTATAGTATTTGCCTGTAAGTAAAACCAGCCCGGGACGAATCATTTTACCGCTTCTATTTCGCAAAGACTCAAGAAGCTTGTCTAAATTCGGATTACGCCGACCTCTTGAAGAGAAAAACAATTGCTCATTTATTAATTGTTTTACCCTGTCAAGCTCAAATCTAACCGTCTCGTAAAACGGGATAACGAGGTTTGACTCTGCAATATTGTTTTGTGCCGATGACTGCATGGCATGTATCGCGTATCGCGTATTGCGTATTGCGTTTTTCAAGTTATAGAACTCAATACGCACAACGCATAACGCTATACGAACCTATTCCTTTCCGTGAGCATATTTGAAGAATTTTTCTCTTAGCTTTGTTGTAATTGGTCCCGGCTTGCCTTCGCTAATGGTTCGTCCATCAATATCGACAATTCCTATAACTTCGGCGGCTGTTCCAGTGAGGAAAAATTCATCACAGACATACAAATCAAATTTTGTCAGATTTTTCTCAACTACGCAAATTTTCTCCTCTTTAGCGAGCTTAATAACAACTTTCCTTGTTATGCCTTCGAGGGAACCCGATTCTACAGGAGGAGTATATACAACGCCATCCTTTACGATAAAGACATTGTCGCCGGTTGCTTCAGCAACAAAACCTTCATGGTTATACATAATCGCTTCCATTACATTATTATCAAGCGCTTCTATTTTCGCTAAAATGTTATTCAGATAGTTCATGCTCTTTATCTGCGGCGGAATCGCAAGAGGATGATTGCGAACTGTATTGGCGCTGATTATCTTCATTCCCTTTTCATAAAGCTCTTCGGGATAAAGCTGGATTTTATCAGCGATGATAATAATGCAGCTATTTTCGCAAAGGAACGGATTTAAGCCAAGCGTACCAACGCCGCGTGTTACCAACAGTCTGATATAGCCATTAACAATGTTATTTGCCTTAACTGTCTCTTCCATTGCTTTGGCAAGTTCATCTTGAGTAAGGCGGATTTTCAGGCGAATCGCCCTTGCTGATTCGAAAAGTCTTTTTATATGGGCATCGTTTTCAAAAATCCGGCTGTCATATACTCGGATGCCTTCAAAAACACCATCACCATAAAGTAATCCATGGTCAAAGACCGATACTTTTGCGTCATCCTTGTCAACAAGCTTACCATCAAGCCAGATTTTTAATCCCATAATTTTTTTTCCTGTATTTAACTGTTCCATGCGTTTAAAATCTCACAATTTATATTATGCCTTTACGCATTTTTTATTTCACCATCAACAATTTTTACAATTCTGCCGGCACGTTTGGCAATTCGTTCATCATGAGTAACCATGACTATCGTCTGCCCGGCCTTGTTCAGATTCTCAAGCACCTCTAAGATACTATTGCCTGTAACAGAGTCAAGGTTTCCTGTCGGTTCATCTGCTAAAAGCAAAACCGGCTCATTCATTAACGCCCTGCCAATCGCGACTCTCTGGCGTTCACCACCGGATAGCTGGTATGGTTTATGCGTCATTCTTTCCGATAAACCGAACTGCTCAAGAAGCTCTTTTGCACGGTTTTTTGCCCATTTCCTGCGTAAAAACCAGCCCGGTACACTTGTTCCGGCCATAACCGGCAGGTAAACATTTTCAAGTATATTTAATTCGTCTAATAAATGGTAAAACTGAAATACAAAGCCTACCTTTTTATTTCGGAACTTGTTCAAATCCCGAGCTGCAAGCTTGTTCAAATCCTGATTGTTGAATTTAACTGTACCTTTGTCGGGTCTGTCCAGGGCGCCTAAAATATGTAATAATGTACTTTTACCGCTGCCGGAAGCACCGATTATAGCTACGAATTCTCCTTTTCTGACAGTTATATTCGCACCTTTAAGTACCTTAACCCTGGTCGGGCCCATTTTATAGGACTTATACAAATGCTCAGTTTTTAATAAAACATCATTACTCATATTAAAAATTAAATATTCAATATCAAAATTTCGGAATCCCTAAGGATGACTTCTTCAATTTTACCTTTTACTTTTTTAATTTTTACTTTTTAAAGTTGGTTTACCTGCAAAATTTCAGCAGGGTCTTTTCTTGCGGCTTGCCAACTCGGGAAAAACGCGCCGAGTAAGCAGGCGAAAATCGCCGCGGCTGCTATTACTAATAATATCGTTAAGTTTACACGATTCGGAATATCTCCGATAGCATAAATTGACCTGTCCCATAATTCAAAACCAAATTTTTTATCTAACCAGCGTTCAAGTCTATTAATATTAGCCAGAAATAACCAGCCGGTGAGCAAACCGATAATGGAACTTAACAAGCCAATTAAAAATGCAAAAATTGAAAATAATTCGATAACAGCCAGTTTCGATACTCCAACACTTTTTAAGATTCCGATATCTTTGCTCTTGTGAGAAATAATCATATAGAAGACAACCAAAACAATAAATACTGTTGTAAGTCCAACAAAGCCGAACATAACAATCAATTCCGCCTGTTCGTTTTCCATCGGAGCAATAGCTTCCCGTCTGAATTCCTTCCAGCTTTGCACAGTCACAGTTTCCAAAAGAAAAGCCTGCGATTCATTCTGTTTTTCCAAACTATAGCTGTTCCACAAAGAACGCACTAATTCACATCCTTTACTTAGTTTAGTCTCAGGCTGAAATTTGATATGTATAAAAGAAGTTCTTTTTGTAGAACCATCCATGCCGCAAAGTTTTTGAACATGGTCAAATGGTAAATAAATCATAGAGCTATCGACACGCGGAAGGCCGCTATGAGAAATATCACTAAGATAAAAATTCATGGTACGAACAAGACCTGTGCCTGCATCCATAAGAGCACCTTTTGAAGTTAAAGGAAAGCAACTTATGGAAAAGGTGTACATCGGAACCTGGATTTGATTTAGAAAATCAATATTATCAAGGTAGAGCAACGCGCTGCCCGGCATACATCCTACCAAATTCGGATCGCCAGAAGGCTTGAAAGCTTCCGATACACTGTTCTTATTATAAAATAAAGTTTTTTCAAAACCGGTAGCTTTACAAAAACTCTCCGGCTCAATACCCATAATCTCAAGAGCCTGGTCCGATTGTGAACCTCTTATTCTAATGAGCGCAAAACTTTTTATTACAGGTGAAACTGCGGAGATTTCTTTTTGCTGGTCGAGGATTTTTATGAAATCTTCATAGTAAGCGAATCCTACAAGCGAGTCGGTTCCTACGACACAGTCTCCGGTAATTTCATAATTTTTCTGCTTGAATTCACCATAAAGACCCGTCATTACAGTCATAACTACAACGACTATGAATACGCAAAGAGTGACCGCAAGGACCGCAAAATACGATACTTTACGTTTCAAAAAATATTTCAATGCAAGAGTAATTTTATACATAACAAACACAAACTCTAATATCTAATTTCTAAATCCAAAACAAATATAAAATCATAAATTCCAATGTTTAAAACATTCGAGTTTAGATAATTTGAATTTGTTTGGGATTTAGTTTTTCTAATTTAGTATTTTCCTTTTATTCATATCTAAGAATCTCAACCGGTTTAGTTCTGGCAGCAATAATTGCAGGAATAATAGCTCCAATAGCTGATGCCAGTATAGCAACCAAAATCATATCATACACTCTAAAATTGATTATCCACTGCCAGTTACGTATCTCAATAGGTATTGTAAATAGTATTGCCTGCCAGTTAACTTGATTCGGAATCTTCGTGAATAAGTACACGCTGCTCTTCCAGAGTTTCAAACCGAAAATTATTCTTATCCACTGTTCAATCGTATTTATATTCCTTGTAATAATATATCCAAAAATCATTCCAAGGCCAGAACCAACTATCCCGACACATGCTCCGAAACCTACAAAAATCCAGGCTACCGAGCAGCTTGTTGTGCCGCAGCTTTTCATAACAGCGATGTCTTTTTGTTTCAAACGTACAATCAAACTGAATATGCAGAATATCAATATAACTACGCCAAAACTTACTACACCAAATATTACAAGCAAAACGTTCATCTGCTGCTTATACGCGGCAATAATGGGAGCTTGTCTTTCGAGTGACGTTTCAATGACTGTACGGGATAAAAGCGATTGGTTGGAATTATGATACTCTCTTACATAATTACCCCATATTCCGCGAATTATTGCCAGCGCCACTTCGGTATCTGCATCCTGAGCCAGTTTAATTTGAATGTTTTCTACAACAGGAAGCTCTTCGTCTGGATACATGATTTCACTTAGCTGCTCAACAGGCATGTATATAAACTGGCTATCAAAATCATAAAAACCAGTTTCGACAATATCCGATATTGTAAACCTGACGAGTTGCCTCTTAAAATCTGTTATAGAATCTCCACCAGATAATGTTCCCGTTGTAAGCCTGACTTCTTCACCAAGCATTTTCCGGGCTTCTTCGATATTATACTCATCAGTTTCCTCATCCGGATTTGTTAAAACACCAATTCCTACATATCCACGAATTTCATCGGGGGAGTTAGTGACATTATTAGAGTCAGCGAAAGAAGGATATTTATTACTAAATAAAAATTCGTTGAAACCCATTACGCGGGACCTTCTCTGAGGTTCTATTCCCATAACCTGTACAGCCCGCACATTGCCTTTACCAACATGCAGAAGGCCGTAACCCCAAATGGTTCCAGTTGCGCCTTTAATGCAGGACGCTTTGTCCAGATTTTCAATAAGCTTGTCATAATTTGAAATTACACGAGGCGGGTCAATAACTACGTCACCGACTGCATCGACAATTGAATGCTCGAATGCGTTGATAAAACCGGAAAAAAGACTCGCGACAACAATGAGCAATGAAACCGAAACTGCAACCGCAGCAATGCTTAAAAAAACTATCTTCTTTTTCCGCAGGTATCTCAGCCATAGAAATAGTTTTAACATCGCTTTCTCACAATAAAGTATTTTAGTTTATCTGCTGCGCTGTTCGATACAGGTCAGACAAGTCTGACTTGTCCGAATCGTCAGGATTTTGGTTCACCCGATATTGTCCTGAGAAGCGGGAAAAGAATAACGTCACGAATACTGGCCACTCCAGTGAGAACCATAACAAGTCTGTCTATGCCGATACCAAGTCCCCCTGCTGGAGGCATACCATACTTCAAAGCAGTAATAAAATCATTATCCATCGTCGCCATCGTTTCATCCTGGCCCTTAAGCTGGATTCTGAAATTTTCTTCCTGCACTTCGGGGTCATTCAATTCCGTATAAGCGTTCGCAAGTTCCATTCCGGCGATGTACATCTCGAATCGCTCGGCAATTTTCGGGTTATCTTTTTTGCGTTTGGTCAAAGGACATAATTCAGCGGGATAGTCTATAACAAAAGTCGGATTCACAAGATTATCTTCTACAGTCGCTTCGAACACGTCATTTATTACTATTGCATCGTCCATACCAGCTTCATCAATATTAAGTTCTTTCGCTTTTTTCCTTACAGCAGCTATATCATCAATGTCACAACCTGCATACTCCTTCAAAAGGTCGGCGTATTTCGCTCGTCGCCATGGACATGTGAAATCTATCGTACGGCCATCGAACTCAAGACTTGTGCCGGAGCAATGTTTTTCAATACAGGTAGCAAATATCTCTTCAGTTAAATCCATCATAACGTTGTAGTCGGCGTATGCCTGATAAACTTCCATCATCGTAAATTCCGGATTGTGCTGCCTGCTCAAACCTTCGTTACGGAAGTTTCTGTTTACTTCGAAAACTTTTTCCATACCTCCGACAAGTAATCTTTTCAGGAAAAGCTCAGGCGAAATTCTTAAAAACAAATCCATATCGAGAGTATTATGATGAGTTATAAAAGGTCTGGCCGCGGCACCTCCGGCGATAGCCTGCATCATGGGAGTTTCAACTTCCAGAAAACCTTTGGAAATTAGAACTTCGCGAATCGTGTTTATAATTGCACTTCGTTTTCTAAATCGCTCCATCACTTCCGGATTGGCCCAAAGGTCAACATATCTTTGCCTGTATCTCTGGTCTATGTCGGCAAGTCCATGAAACTTCTCCGGCGGATTGAGAAGGCATTTACTGAGGAAAGCAAAATTATCCACCCAGATAGTAATTTCACCGGTTTTTGTTTTGCCCAACTGGCCCTCTGAACCGATTGTGTCACCAAGTTCGAGAAGCTTGGCCAATTGCCATTGTTCTTCTAATAATTTTTTGCTTAAACCGACCTGTATCGTGCCGCTGGAGTCACGAAGGGTAATAAAAATCAGCTTGCCGATATCTCTTAACAATACAATTCTTCCCGCGGCTTTCGCTCTCTGATTCGGGTCGTCTTCAATATATCTTGCTTTTATTTCCTCTGCAAGTTCGACTCCTTCGTACTTTGAGCCGTAAGGGTCGATTCCTAATTCTTTTAACTGAGCAAGTTTTTCATGCCTCTGTTTCTCGAATTTATTTATATCTTCTGTATTCGTCAAACTTAATACCTCTACAAACCAGCTTTATATTACTATATTATATTAAATCATCGTCCTTCACATTAAAGCAACGAACTTTATGATACATTATTAGTTTTTACTTACATTTGCTTTTGCAATAACTTCATCCTGGACCAGCTTACTCTTAAGCACCAGAATACCCACCGCTAACTGTCTGTCAGCAGTGAGAGTTTCTTCAATCGTATGTTTTTTTACTGATTCATCAGTCATTTCGTGAGCTTCCTGGAACAGGACATCGTTATCTCTTTGCACTTCGCTCATTTTACGAATTTCATCGCTTATCAAATCAACCTGAACATCAGGCGCAACTCCCCAGTCCTTTCTGCCTAATTTCGTCATTGCATCTCGACTTTCAACTCTCTGTCCTGAAGGCAAATGATAATGAGCCATAGTATATTTCAATTGTGCACGGCTGCCGCTTATACTCGTGATACCCTGCACGCTGCCTTTACCATGAGTTCTGGAACCAACCAGAGTTGCCCTTTCTTGAGCTTTGTCAGATAAAGCTCCAGCGACAATCTCCGAAGCGCTTGCGGAACTGGAATTAACTAAAATTACAAGAGGATAATCCGGGTGCGTACCTTTTTTCCTTGCCTCCTCAAAAACTGTCAATTTACCGGGACGAGGTACCCTGCTTACTATTAATCCTTCTGAAATGAACTTATTACATACATCAATAGCTGTAGTTAAAAGCCCGCCGGAATTATACCTGAGATCAAGAATCAGGCCTTCGATTCCCTGAGATTCAAGCTCATCCATAGCTTGTTCCAAATCGTCAGAACTCTCAGCAGAAAAACTTGTAAGCCTGATATATCCAATTTTTTCTTCTTTATCAACTATAAAGTCCCATTGCCCTGCTTCATTTCTCTGCCAGCCTCGAATTGTCGGAACAACAATCTTATCTCTTGTGATTACAATATCGAGGGTCTTTTCTTCTCCAATTCTTTTTATCGTTAATGTGACTTTCGTTCCCCTTGGGCCGGTAATTTTATCAACAGCACAATTGATTGGCATATCTTTGGTCTCTACTCCGTCTATCTTTTCAATAATGTCACCTGCGTCAAGACCTGATTTACTTGCTGGTGTATTAGCCAGAAGAGAGGCGACTGTTAATGAACCGGCAGGTTTCGAAATTTCAACGCCTATACCGAAAAACTCATTAGTCATCTGTTTATCAAAATCCTCGACCTGCTTTGGCCATATAATAACAGTATGAGGATCAAGAGCAGATAACGTAGCATCAGAAAACTGTGATACCAGAAATGGTTCCGGTATATTTACTGTAGCCTGGTTCAATAAAAGCACTCTCATGAAAAGTTCCAGGAAATCTTCCAGGCCAATGCCGTCGGAGCTTTGTTTAGCTTCGTCATGGAGGGTATTCAGCGCCTGAGACCATGCAGATAAAGACGTTTTATATTCATCGGATGACCTATTTGGATCAAGCGTTTTCTTATAATCTTCAGGTGGGAATTCCATGACCTCACCGACTAAACGACACTGTTCAATTGCTTTTTCAGTCATTAAGTCATAGTCAAGAGGACTAACGTAATTCTGGTTCAAATAAATTATTGCACGCATGAAAATCTCTTTTTCCACACCTTCATATCGTTCCTTGCGTGTCTCACAGGGACTGTCTTCAAGAGAAGCGGCTATCAGAGCTTTTTCATAAATTTCTTCTGCATATTTTTTATATACCTCGTTGTTGGGATCAATAGACGGAAGCCATAAATAGCAATTTGAATACGCATCAATCCATTCACCCTCAACTTCATAGCCGGCCGCTTTATCTATCGCTTCCTGTATTACCTGTTTGACGTATGGCTGGGCAAGAAGTTCTTCTTTCTGTTCCTGGGTTGCAAGCTCGGTTATCTGTGCAATTGCAGAAAGAATAACTGTAATATCGTTCGGCTCGTTCGGATCATTAGTTTCAGCCATTTCCCGAAATTCATCCAGCTTTGCCACTTTATCTGAATACGCCTTATCCCTGAATTCTTTACGTTGCCGGCTGATAACTTCATAATCTTTAACAGCCTGCAATAATTCACGCGATTGGCTATCAAGCTCATTCGGTTCGCTTCCAATTTTTTCTTCTATCAACTCCAGAGCAGAAGTAAAATCACCTTGACATATTAATTCCGATGCATCATTAACAATCTTATCTTCTCCCGACAAAGGTACGAGATTTTCAAGCAAGACTTCGTTAATATCAGCAGGAGCAGGACGGGATGTAAGCGCACAGGCGGCAAACGATACTACGATTGCTACTAAACAGGCAAGATACATCGAATCATGAATTTTTTGTTTTTCTTTTCGCATTTTCCAAACCGAGTAAAATTTATTAAATTTATTCCGGAACATTGAGCTGCGTGAAAGCAGCTCAAATGCTCCGAATATGTTTAGATTTCAATTACGCACATTCCGCGGCTTTTCCATTACAGCCCAGGACATGCAGTTTATGTTTGACCATTTCTCTAATTGCATCTCGTGCTGGTCCAAGATATTTGCGAGGATCGAATTCACTTGGCTTTTCAGCAAAAATCTGCCTTATCTTAGCGGTCATCGCCATGCGAAGGTCTGTATCAATATTTACTTTGCAGACACCCATCTTCGAAGCCTGAGTAATTGCATCTTCCGGAACACCCATAGCGTCAGGCATTGCACCGCCGTATTTATTGATTAAATCCTTGAATTCCTTTAATACACTACTGGAACCATGCATAACGAGCGGATAATTCGGTAATCTTTTTTCAATCGCTTCGAGAATATCAAAAGCCAGTTTCGGCTCTTTTTTGAATTTATACGCACCGTGGCTTGTTCCAATAGCAACCGCTAATGAATCAACATTTGTTTTCTTTACAAATTCCTCAACCTGTTCCGGGTCGCAAAGGTGCTTGCTAATATCCTCATGAGAAACTCCGACTACGTCTTCCTCGATGCCGCCAAGCTGTCCAAGCTCTGCTTCTACTACTACATCGTATTTGTGTGCGTAATCGACGACTTCTTTTGTAATTGCCATGTTTTCTTCGAATGGTTTGCCTGAAGCATCAATCATAACTGAAGTAAAGCCATCTTCGATGAACTCTTTGCAGGTCTGGACAGTATCACCGTGATCAAGATGAATACAAATCGGAATTTCCGGATTTTCTTTTACTGCCACATCAATCATTGCTTTTAACCAGCTATTGCTTGCGTACTCGCGGGCACCTCTGGAAACCTGCAAAATCAACGGGGATTTTTCTTGTGATACTGCTTCGATAATTCCCTGAGTGATTTCCATATTATTTACATTGAAAGCTCCAATAGCATAGTTGTTTTTATATGCCATCTCGAACATTTTTTTGGTATTAACCAACGCCATATCATTCTCCTTGAACTAAAAAACCTTTAAATATTCATAATTAAAAACCCGCAGAACCGCCTAAATCCATATATCTTTTCGATCCTAATGCAAGATTAGGCATACCCTGCGGCCAAATACTAAATTCGATTGATTGCCTATCCAGAGATTCATCCCTGGTATACAATATCGACCAGGACAACCTGTGATAGCTCCGAATAAGAGCAATATCATTTCGTATCGCCTGACCATAATCAAAATCAAACTGACCAGCATAAACCAGACTGTAACGCGGGTCAAGTATATAAGTTACTGCATACGTAAAAGCATTCGTTCCATGCTCGCCGTAACCATTGTCAATATTCCTCAAATACCTGCTTCCAACATAATAACTTATGTTCGGCTGACGCATATGAGAAAACCCGTAATCAAACTGCTGAACTACACCTTCCTCAAAATCATAGTGCATATCAGACAAAAATACAGTCGAATCACTCATATTCCAGGTATAATCAGCACTAAAATAATTATGCCGAGGCCCATAAGACGCACTGCCCCGCCTGTCCTGCTGCGGAATAAATACGCTTTCTTCATTAATCAAAGGAATAATCGGATTATTCCAAAAGAAGCGGTCTGCACCAGTTGAACTATGAGAAGAATTATTCATCCATATAAAATCTGTATTTAGACGCATCCAATCAACAGTTCGTTTTTGCATACCTGAGCCGCGTTTTGTTTGCAACCTTTGTGTTATACCTACGTTTGCTATATCATGTTGTTCGGTAACTGAATGATTTTGGGCGAAACCAACTGTCATAAAATGAGGCTGTATAACATGCCTTAATTGATTCAAATCCCATAGTTGTGATTTTACATTGGGAAAAACCTTCCAAAATGGCGTTAACGAACCTCGAATACCAGCCTCGCCTACGAAAACATCATCTTCACCTTGTGCAATACTACCATCTAAATTTCTGTAAAAATTCATTCCATCTTCAAAAGCTACCGTCCCTGCGACAAAAGGTACCAATTTCATCGAATTAAAAGATAGCGGCATATCAATTTCATTTCGAGTCATAATAAATGAAAAGAAATCACGAGAACCGGCGGCAGTACTATCGTCGGCATAACGCTGACGAAGCCTGCTTGCCTGTGTATCGCTATAAAATGTAAAATTATCATCCCAAAAGGACTGTCCAGTCCAGTGAAATTCAACTGTTGGTAATTCCTCAAGTACATTTTCAAAATCGTTAATCCGAACCTTACCCAATAAAGACAAACCCCAGTTATTCTCGATTCGTTTCATATGAATAAGTGTTTCCTGCGGCTTATCAAGATTATATTCTTTACGATAAAAGCTTTCGAGAAAATGTTCATCGGAAAGATAACTGATTTCAGTTGTAAGCTGCCATTTATACGGAAGAAAATACCTGTTTTGCCAGGAAAACCTTCCTCTAAGATTAGTGTCCGGCTCAAGGTTCTTCCTGTCAACCGACCTGCCAAGCTCATCCTCACCCTGGTCATTAATGATATAACCTAAAAACCGCCCGAAATAATCCTCCCTGTAATATTCGGTCTCAATTCCGCCTCCGAGACCACGATCACTGTAATAATCCAAAAACAAAGTACTATCAGTGCCTTCAGGTTCCTTGAGTCCCAATATTCTTGATGTGTACCAACTCGTTTCAACATATGTTCCCAATATTTTATCGTTACCTACATGAAAATCTTTTAAAGGAACATCAGGTCTTTCCATATTGGTTCTCAATCTCGGAAAGAATAAAGGAAGATTATTATTGTAATATTTCAGGCTCACATCCCGCATCTGAACATCATAGTCGTTTTTCGATTCTTCCCCCTCCTGCCGCTCAATAGCTGTATTATCAGTTACAATTATACTTGAAGCATTTAGAGAAAGCTGAGGTATATAAAATTCACTCGTTGTTATAACAGCATTTTCAGCAGAGAACTTATTGGCGGCCAATTGTTGAAGTTTCGACGCCCTTACATAGATGGGAATTCCGTTTTTTATATCGAAGTTCTTCATCACAGCGTTTATCACAATCGCTTTTTGTTTACTATAATCATAAAATATTTCATCTGCTCGAATCGTACGCTGGCCTTCTGTCATTACGACATCGCCCGACAAATAAATTGATTCAATAATTCCCGCAGACAAAATATCTTTAAGCTTGCCAGTACTTTCATTAGGTTCGTTATTATCTTCAGGTAAGAATATAACTGCATTATCAGCCTGCATTTCAAGCAGAATATTTTCGCCCTCAACCTCTCTCTTTTGCGACAGGTAAAAACCGCCAGTTAAAGTAGCGACATTATTAGCTAATTCAATTTTTATTCCTTCTTGACTTTTCGGAGCCAGATTTATCGGGTACCTGAAAGCCGGTTTTTCATCCTCCGAAGGTTTCGATAGCTCACTTGCAGAAACAACTGAAAGTATGTTCGATTTTCGTTCAGGTATAATCGGTTTAGCTTCTTCACTTACCGGCCCGATATCTGCTCCCTGCAATTTATTATAAGCGGCCGCGTATAGTTCCATACCTCTCGGATCAGAAGTGATTTTTTTTTCAGCCGTGATTGAAACATCACCGTTTACTCGAAACCATACTGCCATTTCAGGCTCTTCTGATACAACTTTAGAATCTCTTTTCAGCCGAACTTTCCCCTTGAGGAATCCTGTCATTGTGTAATCAATTCCTTCAGTTGAATCCAAAGTAGATTTTACAAGCCATATAATCGCTTTTTCGCTGGAAAATTCGGTTGGTCCGACAGTCATTGAAAAGCTTTTTTCAAATACGAGAATCTGGCCGTTAGAATCATACTCGAATGTAACAGATTCTTTGCCCTTCATCTTTAAATCCTGCACTATTGAAGTATCTTCACCTGCAGAATCATTAATTTCAGAGATTTCTTCCGCAAAAGAACCTGATACAAAAATAAACAAGGCAAAAGCACTTATAAACAAAGTACCAAAGCGGCTGTATATCTTCGTGCAATTACATTTATTTGCCTGTGTTGTCTTAAATAATTCTTTTATCATCAAATTAATCCTTCGCAGCAGTCCCACTGAGAAAGGAACTCTCGTTTTTGTTCCGCTACGGCTTCGGCTTTTGCCAGAACGAGTATTTGTACTCGAACAAACAGAAATCCATTTCAATTTCACGAAATTATAGCCATATATCCCATTAAAGCCAGTAAAATTATATAAATACCCCCCCCTACAACTAAAAAAACAACGCTAATAGCCACAAAAAGCCTGCCCTGATGAGTCCCCATTGGACCAAATGGGCGGGAATCCAGAAAACTATTCAATAATAAATATTTACTCACGCAGAGATACAAAGTCAAAGATCCGGCTCAGACGGAACGCTGAGAAAATAAGAAAATGCCTGCCAGGGCGAAGCTTTAGCGAAGACTGGTCATTCTGAACACCGAACCAGATTTAAAGGATATATGCGAAAGAAACTTAGAATCTCATTTTTAAGATGTGTCGCAGGCATCCCGCCCGCAAAGAAAGAAGAAAAGAAAAACCCATAGCAAGATTAACATAAAATATATACCTGACTGTGCTTTTCATGGCATTTAATTAGAAAGGTGTCCCTAATGGCACTAAGTTAAGCATATTTGGGCTTAAAATACAACTTGTTTACAAGATAAATCACCGAGATTTCTAACCAAAAAGCATTTTTAATAACCATCAATAAGCCTCGAAAGTGGTTAAAAATGCTTAACTTATTGTCATTATAAGGTGTCCCCCGATATTTCATAGCTTAAAAATACATTCAGTCACCATCGGCCTTTTTGGGAGTTCTATAAATAACTTGCTTTGTTAAGGGATAGTTTCCATACTTTCTTTTCTCTTTGATCACAAAATGATAATAACCAAACTCATTATATAGACCAGTACTATTTAAAACAAATTCATCGGGAAGCCCGTAACTATACATCGGAGTATAATTACACAAGTCTCTTATAATAGATCCTGCTAGAGTTCTTACGGTACGGAATTCTTCTTCTTTATATCTTTCTAATAGCTTGTTTTCTGCTAAAGAAGAGTCTTCGGGAAAACCTTTTACTTTTTTCTTAAATATTTCGCTTGATTTATTTATACTATTTAGAACATAATTGTATTGATTATGAGCAGGATTTAATGGTATGTTTTTGAAATATGGATAGAGCCTATTGCCCGAGGTAAGATTATAAAAATTCATTGTTTGTTCAGAAACTGCATCTCCTATAGGTACATAATATTTATCATAGTATTGTTTATCTACTTCTACTTGAATCATTTTATAAATTCTATTGATATTCTTATCGATGACTAATCGTTCTGCATAATTTGGTTTTGGTATGGTTAAGGCATGCCATATATAAAAAGCCATTGTATCGTCAAAGAAATTCATGTATTCATTATGCAAATGGAATGGATGACCTTCATCAAGAAACAAAGGTAGCCCTTCAATAAAGTCCTTGAATACGTCATCAGGAATCCCCAATTTACCGAATTCTGCATATTGATTTGTAATCGTATTAAGTATTTTTTCTTGTATTTCTATTGGATATTCAACTTTTCTATTTTTTGACGAAAAACATTTTTGTATTTCTTTACGCAAATATTCGACTTGCTCCTTTAATTTCTTCTCATTATATTGAGGCATATTGAAAGGATAAGTGTTTCTGAGCATTATTGAATCTGCTATATAATAAGGAGAATTGTTTAGCGGCCACCATTCAGTAGAAATCTGAGCCATTGTATAGGCATCTTTCGCTTCGCTTAAAGCTTTCTCATAAGCGGAAGTACAATCTTTTGCAATTGCCTTAAGATTTCCCCACTCATCTTTTGTGGGCCAATCTTTACCAATATCATGATAGTAAATATATTTGTTGTATTTGCATGCTAACGATCTGGCAACAAGAAGATATATATCAAGCTTATTATCATTAAAACTTTCTATATCTACGATATCTAATGCTTTCACTGGGATTTGGTATAATCCCGAATAGAGTGCATATGTTAGAACATAAAAGGTACGCACTGAGTTACTATCATTTCTTAAACGCATACAGATCGCATTTACATCAATCTGAGAATCCTGCCCCCCCTTATCTGTTTTTTCCAAGCAAGTATCAATTAAATCTTCGTATTCCAATACCAGATTGTCGCGCTTTATGTTTTCAGTATTCTGAACATCATTATCATATTTTAAATACTCATTAGCAAAAAGCTGTATAGAAGATAAACATAATAATAGAAATAATATATTTTTGACCATCATGCGATTCCCTTTCAAGAAAGAGTCCTGCATATATTTCATGCAGGACTCCAAGATTAATTTAACCATTATTTAGGAGCTGTAATGGTTTAGTTCTAAAGTCGTTGTCTCACTTATGGCTTCTCCATATACTTCAGCATCATTATTGTCAGCCCAGGAGCTGGAACCTCCAAAATCCATCCGGACTTTCGACTTCACCAACACCTCTACATACTTAGGAGATGTCTGACAACCGTAACTCATCTCTGTAAGGACCGTCGGAGTTGTTGCCAAGATATCAGAAATTTCGGTATCAGTTGATGGAGCCTCTCTTATAACGGTATGGTTATCTTGAAATGTTTTTGCAATATAACTTACAGCCGTCATTGCTGCCGCAGAAACTTCAGGACCCCATCCATTATTTGCAGCTATAGCTCCTACTGTCTTATCAGACACCTCTATTGCATCAGTAACACTTGTGTTATCAGCAGGCTCAGGATCTTTTAATTGAAGATTAATATATGAGTTTGAAGCGGTTGACCAATTTTTATCGGTTGTTGGGCGAATATTTGAAGACAAAGACGAATAGGTAAAATGCGTAGATTGAGACTTATGTGTCCTCCACCAGCCGTCTGTCTTGCCACTTGCAACACCTGATGATTCACATGTCCATCTTACTTCAAAATTTACTGGCGATGGTGTTCCGCCTGAAGTCCATTCTTTTAGTAACTTAACTTTACTCCAAGATTCTCTTGATGCAAGGGCTCCGTAATAATTACCAGGATCCTTTGTATTTTGTATCACTTCTGCTTTAGCCACAATGTAAACCGGATCATTATCTTTTGCAACTGTCAATCTATACTTCCATTTACCTCCATCTTCAGTTACCCAACTAGGTGTTGAGTTTGTTGGACTAGATTGTGGAGTGGGATTATTGAATTCCCAACCAGCATTACATAACCCAATGCTACATAACACGATCATAATTGTAACTATTTTTTTTAATGTCAGATGTATATTCATAATATCTCCTTTATTTTCATCATACTAATTTAGAATATCATTAAAATTAATCAATTCAACTAAAATATCTTTGAAATTATATAATACTCCGAATAATTGGCGGAAAGCGTGGGCCTAAACACAAAAAGATTAACATTTCTTTATCCTCCAAATATACAAGAGTATAAGAGAAAGAGCAAACGCAAATATGACTATTACAGATAAGTTGATATTAGACCCTTTTATAATTGAATCATAATTTCCTTCTTTATTCTCTTGTGGTTCGCTAATAGAAACTTTTTCTTGCTGCGGCTTTATTTCAATCTCTTCTTTATCCTGTTGGATATTACTAATAACTTTTTTTTGCTGCGGTTCTAACTCTTGCTCTGTATCAGGAATGTCCTCTAAAATTGCAGGATTTATTAATGCTGATGAAGATAACATCAAATTTTCTAATTCAGATTCTAATTTCATCTGCTTACGAAACTCCGACTCAAGTTTGTTATCTGTTTCTTCTGTCCACAAAGCAATTTCACGAGATTTCAGTATTATTTCTTTTTGTAAAGCTTCCATTTCCGGAGCTTCCTTAAATTCTGCTAAGACAGAAGACTCAGATACAAAACAATCTATCGGGGCGAACAAAATTATATCGTAGTCACCGTAGTCACGTTGCCCCCCCCGGGGAGGTGAATCAAATGTGTCGTTAAGGACAACATGAAAATAATTATTCATTTCATCAATGGTTTCTTGACTTATTTCCTTCTTGTAACCCGGATTAAGAGGATTAAACCACATAGTTTGCAATTCTATGATTTTTCGTTCAAGATAATCTTTGACATCCTCTCGTTCATCTTCGGGGCATTTAAGGACTATTTCTGACATCCACTTTTTCAATTCCTTATTTATTTGCCCATACAATGCCTCTGCCTGCTGAGGATTTGTACCATATTTTACATAATGTTCAATTCTGGCTTGATGTCGAAGTTTCGTTTGCTTTATGTATAATGGATGAAGTGAATTTGATGGGACAAGACCAAAAGTGGGATCTTTTAAGCCCATCACAATATCATCCATTTGGGATTGCGTTATTTGGTTATTTGAGTTTTTAAGTGCTATCGCTGCAAAATCTCTCGACCATTCTTCTGCTATATTTTCTGGAATATTCTCCTGACGCTCAATCAAGACTTGCTTAATCCTGCTTTGCAAGTCATAATTCTCTGCTACTGAAATTGTAGACTTAGCCAAAATAATAGAAAGAACTAAAGCATAACTTAATCTAACTGACTGATTTCTTAACATAATATTCTCCTCGAAAATCCTTAATATAAAAATTATTACTTATTATTTGTCGAAGAATTCATCAATATTAAATCCTTTTCAATTTCCATCATCGCTGTAATATTATCTTTAATCTTCTTGGTGTATTCCTCATATTGACCAACTGAGCAAACCGTTTCGTTCTTATCTACCAGCCCTTGAGTACAGCAGCAAACAAAAGTAATACGCCGAGTATCTTTAGAAGTATGTTATTTGCCAATTTCATATTCCGATACCCTTTCCTCGATATCCATTATTGCTTCTACGCTATCGATTATCTGATCAATCAGAACATTGGATTCTTCGCATGGCAGCTTTTCCGATACGGCGAACAGGCGGATGATGTATTCTTTTAGTTTTTCAGCCGTATTTACTTCGTTTTGTAATAAAGACAATATTTCAGTTCTGTTTTCTGCTGATAAGACGGTATTCTCATTGGTAATGTACAGCCATGCGAGAGTTCTTGTATTGGCCAAATAAACAGACGCAAGCAGCGAAGATAAAAATACATCCGAATCAGATTGCTGGGATTTTTTCATCTGCTTAAATTGCTCTGACCATTGATGGAAAGCATTTTGACCGGTTAAAATTCCTTCCGGCTTAGCCATTAATGCTTTTGACGCAGGAATATTTTCCAAAAACCATTGTTCATCACAGCCGTATTTGTAGCCTGCTTTCAGAAGCGAATTGAAAGTAATAACAGGTATTTTCTTTATTAAAGCCTGCTCATAAGTAAACTGCCAGAGGTTACCTGATGTAAACAGCAGTTCGGGATAATCAACTTTAATTTGCTCATTTGCAAGGGCTTCTTTAAGCTGGAATATCTGAGGAAATTCACGTGCAAACCACTCTCGTTTCTGCTCGACCCACTCCTGGTAATTGATTTCTTGAAGGTCGCCAGTATCTGAGAAGGAGACTGTAAAAATATCCGAAATATCAAAAAGATCCGAGATATCCGAATCTACGATGGATTCCATTTTAGCAAGTGCGGTTTTGAGTTCATATCCGGTTGCCCAAGCGGTTAATTGTTCAGCATCACATATTGACGGCGTTGTTGGTGAGGATTTGGCGATAATCTCGGATTTGTATCCAGCTGATACTTCCACCAAGCCAATCTGGGAGGTAAACTGAACAGTGCCTTCAGCTACAATTAAAGTTGTGTCGGTATCCATTGCTTTAATATCGAATGTTGTACCTGTTATAACAGCTTTGCCATATGCGGTCTCGACAACAAACGGATTTCCATCATGTTCAACATGAGCATAAATCTGCCCGGAAACAAGATTTATAACACAGCCGATGTGCTCATTTTCAGATATAGGCTTTATTGAAAGAGTAGTATTTTCGTTCATTATCAGGCGGTGCTTATCATTGATAATCAGGGTTTTTAACTGATTAGTCGAAGCTATCTCTTGACCGCTTGATATAGATAGATTATTTCCCCCCGATACTTCCTCTATTTTAACCGTAAGTGCGGATGCAGATACAAATTGCTCGGAAACGGGATTTTCCGGCATAATTTGTGGTTTTGGTTGATTTGTAAATATTATCCAAAATAATGATATGCCGATAAGTA
>JAFGPS010000005.1 GCA_016936075.1 Sedimentisphaerales bacterium
GTATGCACGGCACCTGTGTTACTGGATTCTTTTTGGGCGGAGGCGGTGCAAACAAATTACTCTTTTTTAAGTTGTTCGCCATTTCCTTTGTTGTATCAAGATATTTATCCAGGTCATCAGGTTTATTGCAATCATTCGCAATAATTATCTGGGCCATTTCTTCAATATTACCGGCTCTGGTCGATAATTTGTAGTAAGATACAATTTTCATACATATCAGGACGACAAATAGTACTGATATGCCGGACAATGTAACTGAAATTAATTTTTCATGTCCTTTTGTATAATCAAGTTTCATAATTAGCCTTTACTGATTTTTTTAGCTGGAGTTGATAATGTCATCTCGAAATTTACCTGCTGTTTATTTTTCTCGTCAGTCTTTATCATTAATTCTTCGATGCTTATTAAATAGGGATTTTCTTTAAGCTTGGCAAGCAGGTCGATTAATTGAGTAATATTGCATTTGCCGCTTGTCTTCAATGCTAATACTTCATAGCCGGTCAGCAGCTTGCTCTTACAGTTAATCTCCTCCCACGGCTGGCTTTTGATGTTGGATTTTTTGAATTGTTCGTTAAGCGAGTCCTGAAATAAAAACTTTTGTACCCCTTTTTCCACAGGCATTTCAAATACAGGAACAGTATTCTTAAGGGCGGCGTATTCTGCTTTTGTCATATCAATTGTATCTAATGTGTCTAATTTAGTATTTATTGTCTCAAATGATTCCTGTGCTTTTGTCCAGCGTTCATTCACGTCCCATACAACTAAAAGAAAAACCATAGCGGCTATTCCTACTGCTCCGAGTTTTAACGCACGCATATCTTTTTGATTTAAATTATCTAACATATTTTATATCTCTATCTTCTTCTTTGGCTGGTTGAAAAATCCTTATAATTAAAAGTAATAGTAAACGCAAATCCTTTGTCCCCCGAGCCACCCGGATTGCCTGGCGGCTTTGGTGGAGAATTCTTATCATTAGTTTTTGTGGGAGTGTTCCTGTTGCTGCTGCCATTGCTGGATTTAATTGATAATTGAATATCTGTAATATCATTTTTGTAGCTCATTAAACACTTTTCGAAGTCTTCTAAGTTTTCATTTTTTTGTGCCTTGCCTGCAATCGCAACCTGGCTTCCTTTTTTGAAGTGGAAGCTATCAAGTTGTATTCCGCTTTTTGGAGGTGTTTTTGGTTTTTGGTTTGGTTGCTCATTAGTTGATAACCTTGGATTATTCTGTGAATATGAAATGCCTTGGCCGCTTTGAGTGACCTGCTTCAAAAGCGCTAATAAATCTGCTCTTTGTTTTGCGATTTCTTTAAAAAGTTTCTGTTTTTCAACCAAATCATTAATTTCAGTTTCAGAGCCTAAATTGCTTAGTCTATTATTTATTACTCTTGAACCTCCGGCAATTTCTGCATAAGAGACCATAACAAATAGCAGCAGTAACACAGCCGCTATCGAACAGGTGATTTTCGGGCTATAATACCAATGCTTTTTTTCTTCTTTGTCTAAATGTTCGAATAAATACTTAAAAAGATTCAGTTCATCATTATTACTATCGTGTGCCATGAGCGCAAGGCCAATCGCCGCTCGGTATTCGAAGATTTCCTTTAAGTCTAATTTATTGTCCGAACTCAGTTTTCTAAGCGAAGGTTTCGCTGAACTTGCATTCAATCCAACCAATTGCAGACAAGCAGATAAATTTTCATATATTTCGCTGCCATCCGAAAGAACAATAACCGGCATTTCAAACTGTTTTTCCATTCCGAATAAATCCACTACGCTCCTTATGTCACGAACAAGTCTTTCTAAGGTTTTATTATCTTCCTGCGAATCATTGTCTCCGAAATCAACTGTCCCTATATCCAGGGTGACTGCGGTACATAATAATCCTTTTTCGGCAAGACATATTTGCGTATTGTGTGTTCCTGCGTTTACGATTACGGCATTTTTATTCTGCCCGGTAAATACTTCCAGCCATACCTTAACAACTGCTTCATAATCGAGGATAGCTTTTACCGGATTCAAAAATCTGATTTCGTCGATAAATTTATGTACATTCTGCTTTCTTGCCGCTGCGATAGTAATAGCCATTTGTTTGTTGGGCAGTTTACTGGTTCGCCATGCAAGTTCCATCTGGTCCGCAGAAAGTGGAAATCGGCTCTCTGCCTGCAACTGTACTATGGATGATACTTCCTTTTCTTCGACCATTGGAACATTTACTCGATAAAAAGCGGTACCAGTAGAATCATAGCCAACCACCACATTTTTATCGCTTTGAACATGCTCATGCAGAGTTGTTTTTGTGTGTAAGCCGCAGTTTTCCGCAAAAGTTTGCCAATCCAGATCATTTTCTTTGGTGCTTTTTGACCATAGAATTGTGAAATTACCGTTATATTTTTGAAGTTCTACCGCTTTGAGTGTGTTGTCAGTTTTAAGTATTGAGATAAATCCGCCTCTGGCGGACGGTGTTTCTGTCGAGTTATTCATTAATAGCTTGCTCCATGGTATCTAAAAAAAGCAATTTGCAATGATTTGGCTTTGTTGATAATACTTCCTCTGCTTAAGAAAATACGTTATTTCCTTAATTTAGATGCCGCAACATATTGCCTTACCTTAATATAGACGTATCAAACGCGAAATCGTTACAATAAATTCCGAAAAAAGCCGAAAAATCATTGATTTTTACATAACTTTTACATTTGCTCCTCTGGAATCCGGATTTTAAAGAGAATGTAAACATCTTGCAGGTTATAAAACGAAATTTATGGCTTTTCTTACTATTTTTCAGTAAAATGTCCCCGAAAGTCGAGTTTTTTTGAAATTTTTGACGGCACAAAGGCTCTATATTGTGTAACTGAAATTTTAAATATGCGATTATATTGTGATTTTAATATGAGGATACAAAAACAATGCATGTCAAAAATATCCTTTTGATATCAGTTTTGATATTACTCACGGCCAACTTTTCTTTTGCCAATTCCAGCAAAACAATAAGAATTGCTATTATAACAGATGAATCTCCATCTCTGGACAAATCTGCTATGGTATCGCTGCTTCAAGTGGAATTATCGCAAAAAGATGGTATCAAATTGCTCGAACGAGCCGAAATTGACAAAATCCTTGAAGAACAACAATTAAGTGCTTCCGGACTTCAAGATAGAAATTCGATCATGAAAATCGGCCAATTATTACGTGCCGATGCCTTTATAATTCTCTGCTTTAAAATTCTTCAAAGGTATTAACTTTGGTAACTATATTATTCAGGGAGCTTTGGATTTATCAACTGGTACAATTCATAATAACAAGGTTTGGGCAAGGTTAGGGCCCAATCAAATCTTTATAGGTGAAATAGGAAAAGGAACTGAAGAAGCACAAATTATAGATAATAACATTCTTGATGGTGAGCCGGTACATAGATTTGTTAGTACGCCGTATGGGCTTATTGCTATTGGGGAAGGGGCGGTTGGTTTGGTTGAGGCTAAAGAGTAGTGCTATATTGTTACTTCAACTCTACTGACCAGTAGGCGTGGTCGAGGAATTGTTTCCAGCTTCTGTATTTTTCGTGGCCTAAATGCACGTGGACCATTGGGTTGTGTTTTGGTTGTTCGGGCAATTTAATAAGGTGCATAGCGGCCTGTTCCGGTGTTCGGTTTGCTTTTCTTACGTTACATTCCGGGCAGGCACATACGATATTATCCCATGAAGCCTTACCGCCCAAGCTTTTGGGTACTACATGGTCGAGTGACAGTTCCCGGGTCGGGAATCGTTTGCCGCAGTATTGGCACCTGCTTTTGTCACGGGCGAAAATATTTCTGCGATTAAATTTCACCTCATTTCGCGGCAGGCGGTCATAGAACAGTAATCTGATAATTCTCGGTACGGCAATATCTAAATTAACTGTAGATATCCAGTCGTGAGAATTGGGTTTGAAATTACTTCTGAATTGGCTTACTTCGCACCAGCTATTGAAATCGTAGTTGGAAAACTGGCCTTCTTCGAAGGAAATTACTTCCGCAATGTTCCGGCAGAGTAAAGAAAATGCCCTTTTAGCACCAATGACGCGTATAGCCATATAGTGCCTGTTTAGCATAAGGACGCTGCAATCAAGACCGGATTGGTAAGCTTCATGTCCCATAATATCATTA
>JAFGPS010000040.1 GCA_016936075.1 Sedimentisphaerales bacterium
GAGCAATAAACTCTTTGACTGCTTTGATTACTTCCTCCAGACTCTCATCCTGAATCATTGATTTACATTCCATATCAATTAGAGCCATATTTTAGGCTTATAATGATTCGACTGATTCATATTGCAAAGAGCAAATCAGTTCAATTGTTTAATAGCAACTTTTTCTCGAAATTTTATTATTTATAATAAACCTGGCTCTAAGCCAAAAATCGCATCAGTGCCTTAGGTACTCTCAAACAAACAACGACGTTTAATAGATATTATCGAAGACTCCCGCAATGCAGGCGATTACTTTACCGCACGAACCAACAGCCGCCGCATTAGGTAACGACCTTCACAAGCAAAATAACTCAACTGCCCTGGTATATGATCTTGGCGGAGGTACATTCGATGTATCTATCGTTCAGACTAAAGGGAACGTATGTGATATTATTGCTACTGATGGCGATCCGCAAATCGGTGGACGTGATTTTAATGACCGAATTAGTGACAAACTTATTGAAGAGTTCGAATCAGTAAATAAGTTCAGACCGTCAAAACAAGAACACGCCATTTTTTTTCAGGAAATGAGCCAGAAGATTGAACAGTTAAAAATCAGTCTCTCTGTTCAAACACAATCCCAGATAGTACTTTTTTGCGAAGGAAAACAACTTCAAATGACTGTTACAAGAGAGCAGTTTAATTTATGGGTAAAAAAGGGAAACTGATTATAGCTCTGATAGCATTTGCAATTGTCAGGATCATTCTCGGTACAATTCTAAAAGCGGCATAACACTTTAGAAAGGAAATTTCATGCATACGAATATTAATCAAATAATTATAGTTTTATTTTTTATAATACTGGTGCTGGCAATATACAAACCGGCAAAATCTGCATTTAACCTTGAAACATTTCCGGCACTTGTTATTTCCGGATGTGTATCAGCATTGTGTATTATTGGAATGGAAAATATTTTTGGAGATTCATTCAAGGTAATTCTGCTGCCTTATATGGCTATGGGGATTTCAATTCTGTTGATAATGTTGTTGATACCCATATGTAAACTATTTAAAAAAATGAGAAAACCTACAATACTCCCCGAACCACACATTTTAATGAAGCAGAATCCCCTGGGAAATCCCGTGGTACTTACCGTAACAATTTCTCAGAAATCGATCTTACTTCTGCTAATTCGCAGAGACAGGGATTTTTGCATTCACCCACACTTAAATCCCTCGTTTCCGATAAGGAAGTAAAAAAGGATGATAAATTAAAAATATAATGATTAATGATAATAATAATCAAGACTGGCCTAAAAGACCGGAATGTTTTCCTGAGTTAATGACGCCGGTAGAAGCCGCGATGTATCTGCGGCTAGACCAAACAGGGCATACTCCAAAATCAGCGATACGAACTTTGACTTACTGGCGAGACAGAGGAGAACTCAAAGCGACTAAATATGCAAGAAGAGTGTGGTATCTAAAAGATGAATTAGAACACTTTTTGAAGATAAAAACAGAGGATTAAACGACATGTTTTTTTTCGTTGCGCTTCAAAAGTATATCGGATATAATCAGTTGGTCAGTTGCTACTGGCAACTTTTTGATGCGTTTATCGCAGAAAGGAGTTGCTATGATTAGCACAAAAGTAATAGTCAGCCGAAAATGGTTGGAGCCGGTACCAGTTATAAACGGCAAAAAAATGCCTGCGTCTGATTGGCCCAAATATCGCAGATATTGCTGGGTAGTCCGATGGTATGAAACAAATGGTAAAAGACGTGGCAAGCTCTTTGACAAGAAAAGACAAGCTGAAAAATTTGCTTTTGAAATGCAGGAATTGGCAAACATCGGAAAGCAAGATGATCCGGAAAAAATAAGCCTCAAAAGATTTACTGCCGAACACAAAAAAGTCATGGTAAAACAGGTAAGCGATAAAACCATCGTAAGCCAGTTAAGAGTTTTGAGATTGCTATCCGACTTTTTAGGCGAAAACAAAATTCTTCCAAAGATCACTCCTCGAGATGCAGAGTCTTTTATTGCTCACCGTTTAAAACAAAATTTGAGTCTGGCCACAATTAATCATGACATCAGAACTTTGAAACGGGTATTCAATTTAGCAATAGAACCTCGTGGTTATTTGAGGGAAGGGACAAATCCATTTGGCAAAATCAAACAGCGAAAGCTTACACCAAAGACGATAAAATACCTGGGTGTAACTGAATACAAGGCATTGATTAACGCATGCCCCAGACTATGGTGGAAAGCTTTTTTATCCGTTGCTTATTGCTGTGGACTTCGCAAGAATGAGATTTTGAATCTTACATGGTCAGATATCGATTTTATAAACCAGATGTTGCATGTACGAGCCAAAGAAGAAGGTGAACAGATTTTAAAATGGGAATCAAAAAACCATGAAAATCGTACTGTTCCTATGCCGGACGAAACCGCCCAATACCTTAATAATTTTCAAGCCGAGTCCTTGAAAGGCTTCCCCTATATTTTCATTACACCTGAAAGAGTAGAGCACATCTGCCATTTGAATAAAAAAGGTCAATGGTCAGGAGTCAAAGATGTGAAAAATAACATACTCAGAGACTTTGGTGTAATCAGGACAAAGGCAGGAGTCACCAAATGTAACATTCATGATCTAAGGCGTTCGGCAATTACCAATTGGTCACAGGCACTGCCAATACAGGTGGTCCAGCAATTTGCCGGCCATTCTAATATCACAACAACTAGGAAGTATTATCTAGCGGTAAGGCCTGAGGATATCAAGCGTGCAAGTGACTTCATGAACAGCCTGCTTGAGGAAAAAGTAAATCAAGATTAGCTGACACAAATTGGACACAAAACATCGAATCAAGCCAAAACCAAAAAAGGCAAGAATTCTTAAATCCTTGCCTTTTAATTACTTATATGAATGGGCGATACAGGAATCGAACCTGTGACCCGCTGATTAAGAGTCAGCTGCTCTACCAGCTGAGCTAATCGCCCATTTATTTGTAAAAATGGCACTTTACACATAAAACAAAGGTTTTGCAAGAAAAAATTTAACTTTATATGTTTTAGAATACAACTTCAAATGCCGATTCTTCTTGCAAGTACTGATATTTTAGGCTATAAAACTACCCTAAATCATATTTTTTATGTATGAACGTGATAAATCTAATATCTATATTACTATAAATAACTTAGAGAAAAGAAGGTGCTTTATGAAAAAATGTCAATTCAGAATACTATATATGACTTTTATCACCCTGCTGTTTCTCCAATTGACGCCATGCTGTTGGGCAACATCGGATTCGGCAGGTAAAAATGTATTTGCTGAAACAAAACTTGCTTCATTACCAGAAAATCTTCTTGGTATCATTCCTTTTACAAAAGATTTTGCAATAGTCAGTTCTAAAAACGGCCAACAATATCTCTCCTTCAATGATAAAGAATGGCCTGGATGTGATGTTATTGTGCCGGAATCTTTTGTATTCGATTCTAAAACAAAGCATTTGCTTTATATTGCTCAACAAGGTGAACAATTGCTGGTAGTAAATAATGGCAAAGCCGGTAAAGCATACAGCGGAATTGGAGAAGGAACCCTGTCTTTGAGCCCCGACAGCAAACGCGTTGCATATGCAGTTTCCAAAGACAACAAATGGATGCTCGTAATCGATGGAAAAGAAGGCCAGGTATATGATTTAATCGGCGGAGCAGCTATTTTCAGTCCGGACAGCAAACATATCGCCTATCCGGCTCAACAAGATGAAAAATGGTTTGCAATAATCGATGGAAAAGAAGGTCCTAAATTTGACGGTATTGGCGGCTTGATGTATAGCTCAGATAGCAACCAGGTTGCATATATGGGTATAATTGGTGAAAAATATTATATCATAAAAAATGATTTAGTCAGCGAGGGATATGATGGATTCGGAGGAATGCGCTTCAGTCCAGATGGGAAGAGATTTGCCTATATTGCGATGAAGGAAGAACAATGGTCATGTTTTGTGGATAATGAGCCTGCGATGGCATATGAAAGAGTAACAGAAGGCTCTGTTGTTTTCAGTCCTGATAGCAATCATTTGGCATATGTCATCCTGAAAAATAATAAATTATGCGTCGTTGTCGATAATGTAATCGGGCCTGAAATGGATGCAATTGGAACTGCACCAATGTTTAGTCCAAACAGTGAACATGTTGTTTATATTGCCAAAAAAGATGGTAAACAGGTCCTTGTTTATGATCAAAAAATCGTGGATTTTTATGAAGGTATCGGTGGAAACAGCATTCTTTTTAGTCCTGACAGCAAACGAATTGTTTATGTAGTCAAAAAAGGAAACAAATGGCAGGTTATTCTTGATGGGCAGGCAAGTAAAGAATATGACCAAATCGGGGGAATGGCATTTAGCCCCGATAGTAAAAATATGGTTCACATAGCCTCAACAGGTGACAAATCCTTTATAGTGTTAAATGGTTCCGAAAAAGTGAAATACGAAAAAATCTTAAGTAGTCCAATTTTTTCGGAAGATGGACAACACGTAGCTTTTCTTGCAGGTGAGGGCAACAAATCCTTTTTAGTTATCGATGGTAACGAAGGAACGAAATATGAAAAAATGGTTTGTGGAATTACAACTACCGAAGACAATGGCTTCGAAGCAGTAGCTATAAGAGAAAAAAATATCTATCGAATAAACTGGAAACCGCAAGTCAATAATCCGTAATATTATAGTCAGTATGACCAGTTCAACATTTTATATTTAAGAGAAAAAAACAATGAGATACAGCCGGATTCTTATACCGACTATTAAAGAAGTACCCGCGGATGCGGAAATTATTAGCCATCAATTATTACTTCGCGCTGGCATGATGCGAAAAATTGCCAGCGGGACATATACCTATTTACTTTTAGGTTGGCGCAGCTTGTTGAAAATCACATCTATCGTTCGCGAAGAGATGAACGCTGCCGGTGCGCAGGAAATAATGATGCCGTCACTTCAACCGATGGAGCTTTGGCAGCAGACTGGGCGTAACGTTGACTATGGCGAAACTATGTGTCACCTTACCGACAGGCACGGAAGAGAAAATGTTCTTGCTCCGACTGCCGAAGAGGTTGTGACATTCCTTGCCGCTGGTGAAATAAACTCTTACAAACAGCTCCCTTTCAACCTGTACCAGATCAGTCCGAAGTACAGGGATGAATTCAGGCCGCGTTTCGGACCTATTCGCTCTCGCGAATTCATCATGAAAGACGCTTATAGTTTTCATAGCAGTCCGGAAAGTCTTGAAGAAACATATCGTGTGATGTACGACACATATTGCAAAATATTTGCTCGCTGCGGACTGGAATATGTAATCGTCGAAGCTGAAACAGGTGAGATGGGCGGCTCTGGTTCGCATCAGTTTACAATACCATGTGAATCGGGTGAAGATACTATCGTTTATACTCAGGACGGCTCATATGCGGCGAATATTGAAAGAGCAAGCGTTGATCCAGTCGCTAAACAGACCGCAAACGAAGAAATTCCGGCAATGGAAGAAGTTCATACGCCGAATGTTGGTACTATAGAGGCCGTATGCGATTTTCTTAAGACAAAGCCTGAACAAATGATTAAAACACTTCTTTATTCAAAAGATGACAAAATCATAGTAGCACTTGTTCGCGGCGACCATGAGGTTAATGAGGAAAAATTCAAAATCGTGGCTGGTGGTGGAAAAATTGAATTGGCTCCATGGTTTAAGATAGTAGATACGACCGACGCGAAAGTCGGATTCGCCGGACCAGTCGGATTATCTAAACACGTTGATAAAATGATTATCGACCACAGTGTCGCGGCGATGGTAGTCGGAGTTACCGGTGCAAATAAAACTGATTATCATATAAAAAATGTTGTGCCGGGCAGGGATTTCCAACTGGAAGGTGACAATATTATCGTCGCTGATATACGTAATGCCTGCGAAGGCGATACATACAACGGAAAGAAACTTCTTTTCAAGAAAGGTATCGAAGTCGGCCAGGTTTTTAAGCTCGGAACAAAATACAGCGAAAAACTCAACGCGAAATATCTCGATGAAAATAACGTTGAGAAAGCATGTTTAATGGGCTGCTATGGAATCGGGATTAATCGTATTCTCGCGTCAGCAATTGAATTGAATAATGACAAGGATGGAATCATCTGGCCTATCAATATAGCGCCATTTGAAGTTATAGTGACTTGTGTCAATCATGATGACGAAGAAGTCGCAAAAGCTGCTGAAGATATTTATCAAAAGCTGCTTAAAAATAATATCGATGCCCTTCTTGATGACAGGCCACTTCGAGCAGGAGGAAAATTCAAAGATGCGGACCTTATTGGAATACCTATTCGAATTACAGTAGGGAAAAGGTCTCTCGCTGATGGTAACGTAGAGGTAAAACTGCGTCGCGAAAGTGAAGGCGAAAAAGTTAAAGTTGAAAACACGCTCGTTCGTGTAAACGAATTAATCAATAAACTTCGTTCTTAGATTTTTATGTGGCAATTAAAAGACCCACAGCCTGTAAAACTGATAGTAGGCATTTTAGCCGCGAATCATCAATGTCTGCATTCGGCAGTAGATATGCTATCTGATAAATTCGGAAGAATCGACTTATCAAGTGAAGAATGGCATTTCAACCAGACAGACTATTACAATGACGAGATTGGAACTCGCATTCTGAGAAAATTCGTAAGCTTTGAAAAATTAATCGATCCCGGTAAATTAGCGAAAATTAAAATTCTGGCAAATAAATATGAGCAGAAACTGGCTAAATCACTGTCACTTCCTCTGCCTCGACCGATAAATCTGGACCCGGGAATTATTGAGCCTTCGAAGCTTATTTTGGCAAGTACCAAGAATTTTTCACATCGAATATATATCGGCAAAAAAATGTATGCAGAAGTTACGCTTGTTTATGACAAGGGCAAATGGCGTCACTTTGAATACACATTCCCCGACTATAAGCAGGAATGCTACTGGGAATTTTTAAGTAAAGTCAGGGTAAGATTAGTTGAGCAATTAAAAAGATACAATGCAAGAAAGAAATGATTTAAAATCCGAAACAAAAACAGCAACAAAAAAATATATCACTATTTTAGCTGTCTTCATAATATTTATTCTTTCACTTGCAACATTATCTAACAGCATGTCTAAAACCATCGGTCGAGACGAGCAAATGTACTGTACCGGCGGTTATTTAATGGCGCAAGGTGAAATGATTTACCGTGACTATTCGTACATTGCCCAAATGCCCTACCATCCATTACTTTACGCCGCAGTGTATAAATTAACAGGTACTCAATATTATTTGCTTACCGGGCGGCTTATCTCAACTATATGTGACATTCTTATAATGATTTTTATTCTTGGCATTTACAGGCATGTTTTAAAATCATCCATTGTCACTGGAACGCTTTTGGGTTTGGCCGGAGCGGTTATTTACGTTTTCAATCCGCTTGTTGATTATGCAAACGGATACGCCTGGAATCATGACGTTGTCATCCTCTGTGTTATGTTATCTTTGTGGTTGTTTGTGTCGATGGATTTCAAAAAGAAACCTGCATTCTGGCGAGTTGCCGTAATGGGTGCGTTGCTTACATTTGCTTCCTGCATGAGAATAACGACGTTTTTAGTTGAGTTATTATTTTTTATTATCCTGCTATGTGTCCATGCTGATTCATTCAAACAAAGACTAAAAACGGTTTCGCCCTTTATGGCGGCTTCATTTGCAATGTTAATTTGGCCTGTATGGATAACAAGAAATGCACCAAAAGCATTTTATTTAAACCTCTTAAAAATACCTGCACTAAATGGAAAATGGCTATATGAGATGGGTATAGCTTTCAATAAAGCTGGATTGACATTTAGCAGCTTTACAACACCAGGATATTTTTTATTGCTCGCTCTGGCAATATTGCTCTTTGTTATGATTATTGTTCTGCGGGGAAATATAAAAATCGAAAATAAGCCAAAATTATTTCTTATCGCTCTTTTACCATTAGTATTTTTCATTATAGCTTTCATTCCTATCACAATGTGGCCGCAATATTTAGCCGTACCTGTTCCGTTTATTATAGCAAGTCTTGCGTTTCCATTTTCATACTTAAATAACATATCATCAGTAACAAAATTTCTTAAATACTACAAAGTATCAATTATTCTTCTTATCATCTGCGTTATTATATCTGTAGCGGCGTACCCGGTTGTAATCTACAGAATCCCAGTGAGTCTTGTTCCGGAAATGTGGACACCCATACAACTTCACAGAATTGCAGAGGACATCGCAGATGAAATGCCTGAGAAAGGATTAGTATTGACTTTAGCTCCTCTTTTTGCAATAGAAGGTAACTGTGAAATTTATACCGAATTATCATGCGGTTCTTTTGTCTATAGAATTGCCGATTTTCTTTCAGACGAAGAAAAGCAAATCACACATACAGTCAGTCCAGCAAATCTTTCTGAATTAATAATAGCAAAACCTCCTTCTGCCGTGATAACAAATGTAGAAACAATGACATCACTTGAAAAAACTATTATAGATTCGATTGACATATCAAAATGGAGGATGAAAAAATACGAAAATGGCCCGATTGTATATTTCAGGCAATAATTTTCTGGCTGTGGAGTAAAAATAACATTTATGAAAAATCGGGTTTTAGATTGATAACCAAGTCAATTCATATTATAAAAATAACTAATAAAGTATGAATTACTATATTCGACTGTACTTAATTAAGGAGTAGTAAGTATAAACTCATTATTGTTATTATCAATTGCTTTACTGGCAGGCTCGTTTACGCTATCGCTTGTACTGACTTTTTTCTCGCGAAAATATGCTTTGCAAACGGGATTTGTATCCAAGCCGGCCAAGGACAGATTTTCTGAAAAAATCGTCGCTCTCGGAGGCGGAATCGCTATTTTCACTACTCTGGCGACTCTTATTCTTTCCGCTATAGCAATCGTGAAATTTCTTGCCGCTCCCGGTCATCTCGACTGGCTCGGTGAATCCACAACTATTCATATAGAAGGATTTCTCAGCAAAATTGACAAGCTAATGATTATCCTCGCTCTTGTTTCAGCGTTATTTCTACTCGGATTGTGGGACGACAAAAAACACCTCGGGCCATTTTTTAAGCTCATCGTTCAATTCATAATCGCTATATGTGCGGCGTATTTTGCTGATATTCGTGTCGAATTTTTTATCGAAAGTAAAATTATCACTTCCCTGCTCTCGGCGTTCTGGATTGTTTTTATTATCAATTCCTTTAATTTCCTCGACAATATGGATGGCTTATCCGCCGGTATTGCGGTTATAACAAGCAGCATATTTTTCTCAATCGCTGCCCTGAACGGCCAGATATTTATCAGCGGTATAGCAATAGTTTTCATCGGGACATTATTGGGATTCCTTGTATATAATTTTCCTCCGGCAAAAATATATATGGGTGACGCAGGTTCTCTTGTAATTGGATTCTTCATTGCCATTTTGAGTTTGCGTACGACTTATTATAATCAGTCACAAAGCGGGCGGTGGTACTCAGTACTTGTGCCGCTTATTGTTCTGGCGGTTCCTTTATACGATTTTATCAGTGTTACATTACTGAGGATAACGCAGGGTAAAAGTCCCTTCGTCGGTGACACACAGCACTTTTCCCATCGTATAAGAAAACACGGTTTCAGTGATACTCAGACCGCACTGATTTTGTATCTTGCGACACTTTGCACGGGACTTGGAGCTTCCTTCTTATCACAGGTTAATCTTGCCGGGGCTATTTTAATTTTCATTCAAACTCTTATGATATTATCTATTATTGCTGTTTTCGAGATGACTTCAACAAATGAAAAAAATAACAAATAATCATGATGTAACCAAAAGCAAAGCTCTAATGACATTCGAGTATGTCTTACTCGTTTTTTATCTTGCTATAATTATTCTTCGTGTCCTTTATACCGAAGGACCTACAATGCAAACAAGCTCTAATACTCTAATGGCAAGTGACAGCGTGTATAGTCTGTATATATCAGGTGCATTGTTATTTTCGTTTTTTATCTGGCTGGCATGGAGTCTTTGCAGTAAAAGTTTTTCATACAAGGTAACTGGTATAGAAATCGGCTTATTGATTTTTGGTGCAGCCGCTGTGATTTCATATTTTGCGGCATCAGATAAAAGGCTGGCAATAAATAATATCATTTCACTGTTCGTTCCCATATTCAGTGCGATTCTGCTGGTCCAAATTCTCGATTCAAATATCAAAATCAGGCTTGTATTAGCCGTGATAGCGGCTATGGGAGTTGTTTCTGCTTATCAGTGCGCAGATCAGTTATTATTCCTTAATAAAGAAACTATAAAGCAATACGAAGACAATCCTGATATGACACTGGAAACTCTAAATATTAATAAAGGTACTCTTCAACATTTTTTATTCGAGCAAAGACTTCACTCGAATAATGCCAGTGCTTTCTTTACTACCCGTAATTCGGCTGGCTCTTTTTTCTTAATAGCTATTTTTGTATTATTTGCTTTAACAATTGAAAGTGAAAATCCAGCAAAATTAAAAGCATTTTTTATAGTTCTGCTTTTTGCAATCTTTATAACAAAAAGCAAAGGTGCAATCTTCAGCTTTTTTTTCGCGTTCACTCTTATCGGTTTATACCAGAAATATAGTGACCTGTTCAGAAAGCATCGAAAAATCATATTAATATTAAGTATACTTTTAATAGTGGCAGGCACATCATTAATAGCTTCATATGGGATAAAACATCAGACTTTGCCCGGAGGTATTTCCATGCTGGTCAGGTGGCAATACTGGGAAGCATCTGCAAAAATGTTTATAGACAATTTCTGGACAGGTGTAGGACCGGGCAATTTCAGTAATTATTATTCTCATTACAAACCTGCGCAGGCTTTGGAGAGTGTAACCGATCCGCATAATTTCCCGCTTAGCCTTTTGACTCAATATGGTATTTTCGGTCTTGTCGGATTTCTATTAATGATTTTTCTGCCTTTATGGAACTCAACAAAAGGCAATACTATATCAGCAGTCCCAACAAATAATATTGAAAAGAACAACAAACTTATGGGAACCATATTAAATGTTATACTTTGTGTTTTATTTGGTTTAGTGCTTTGTAAAATTAAGCTAACAGAAGCATTCAAATCAGGTAATGTCATGGTAATAATTTACTTAATGTTAAGATTATGCATACCTCCAATAGCTGTCTTTAGTGTAAGTTTATACTTTATAAGGAAATATACCTATACAGAGCTTGATAATGAACGCAATGTCATAAGAAAAAACGGTTTTGCGGTAATTATTCTCTGTGCACTTCTTGGATTTCTATTGCACAACCTCACAGATTTTGCAATTTTCGAACCTGGTATATATACTACGTTCTGGTCCATTTTGGCTGTTCTTATAGCAGTAAATGCCAATAACAAAAACAGGAAGAGCTTTGTTTTTACTCCTGCGACTTATATAAAAATACCAGCGGTTTTAGGAACTATTGTAATATTTTTTGCTTTCCTGATTTATGCTCTTATCCCCGTAGCTTCTTCAACAAAAAAGATTAAACTCGCCAACGAATCTTTTTCTCATGGCGATCTTCAACAAGCTTACCAGCTTCTCGATTCGGCAGCAGAAAACGATAAACTGAGTGGAAGTGCTCTATCTCTTAACGCACGCATGTTTGTATACAATGCCGAGAGAACTCCGTCTCAAAGATTCGAAATGCTTCTTTATGCAGAAGAATGCTTCAGAAAAGCTATCGAAAGAAATAGTGCAAGTTATAAGAACTATGAAGATTTGTCACAGACATATGTGAGGCACTCTGAAATTTCAAACCCTGATGAAACAGCCGGCTGGCTTACATTAGCATTAGATGCCGCCATACAGGCAAAAGATCGCTACCAGGGCAATGAACGATTACACTTCAATCTGGCACTAATCTCCGACAAACTTGTCATACCAGAAAAAGCAATTGAATCCTATCAAAACGCTGTAAATATTGAAGACCAATACCGCTCGCAGTTTAAAAAGATGTATCCGAATAAAGAATTAGTAAGCAGGCTCGGGGAAGAAAAATACGAGTTCGCCAAACAACGCATTACCGAAATCACCTCCCAGAATGACATTTAATATAAGAATTACTATCTAAATTTAATAACAGACCAAATTCTGACTATTAAGAAATTTTCTCCATTATTTCATCAGGAATATCGAAGTTTGAATATGCGTTTTGCACATCATCATGATCGTCGAATGCTTCCATGAGTGAAACAATTCTTTCAGCCTTATGCTGGTCATTAATTGCAACTGTAGTCTGCGGGACCATCGATATTTCAGCTATATCAGCCGAAATTCCTTTTTCTTCGATTGCTTTTTTCAACTCTTCATAAGCGGCTGGTGCGCATGTGATTTCTATCATGTCACCTTCTGTTATTACATCATCTGCACCCGCATTAAGAGCGACTTCCATGACCTGTTCTTCATCTGTATTAGCTGAATTGACAGCAATAAGTCCTTTCTGACTGAAAAGCCAATTCACACAGCCGCTTGCTCCCAAAGAACCGCCGTGTTTTTCAAAAATCTTTTTAATTTCCGGCCCTGTTCTGTTGCGATTATCTGTTAAAGCAGAGACCATGACAGCAACTCCACACGGTCCATATCCCTCGTAAAGAACTTCTTCAAAACTTATATTACCAAGATCACCCGTCCCTTTTTTAATCGCTTTTTCAATAGTATCTTTTGGCATATTTGCGGCTTTGCCTTTATCAATCGCATATCGCAAAGAAAGATTTGCAGATGGATCCCCACCACCGTTTTTGGCGGCAACAATTATCATACGCGCTATTTTACTCCAGACTTTGCCGCGTTTCGCGTCATTTGCTGCCTTTTTATGTTTGATTCCGGCCCAATGTGAATGACCTGACATATTAGCTCCTATATATCTTATAATTTAAATTATTGAGTCACAAACCGGTATTATATCCTAATATGCTTGATTTGAGCAATATTTTAAATATTTTTTAATATTATTCTAAAACTACTGTTTTAATAAAAAATCAATTATAAAATGACTAAGCAACAGAATTTCAGTTTTGTTAATTTCATAATAATTTCTTATTTATACAACAATAATGTATGTTTGTATTTCTAATCCCAATTGCGTAGCCAGGGCGTTTAATTGTCTGAAAACACCAAATTCCACCAATATATACAGTAAATTGATTAAATATTTACTTATGAAAAAAAGAACTTTCAAGCGAATTTTATCTTGACAAAATGCTGAAATTAAACTATTAAAGCAGTTTTTAGTATGGTTTATGAAATGCGATAATATATAATATATTGTAAAAAGATGTTTCAGATACCATTGTTTTGAAATTGTTCGGAGTAATTGAATATGTTACCAGTTAAGAAAACCAGTAAAAGTCGAACACGTACACGACGAAGCCATCATAGTTTGAAGGCAACGAATTATTCGATATGCAAAAAGTGTGATCAGGCAAAACTACCTCACGCTGCTTGTTCAAATTGCGGCTATGTTAACCCCAAAATAACTCTTAAACTCGCTGAGGAGTCTGATTAGGCACAACAAATGCGTATAGCTATTGATGCAATGGGAGGCGACGAGGCACCAAAAGAAATTATCGCCGGTGCTTTAGAATCAATCAAGGAGTTGGCTGATAATGATGAAATAATCCTCGTCGGTCCAGAAGATGTAATAGAACCACTTTTACCACCTCAAAAGACTCGTGGTAATATAAGTGTCGTACATGCACCTGATCTTATAGGTATGGCTGATGCACCTGTAGAGAGTCTGCGGAAAAAGCCAAAAAGTTCTATCGCTGTTCTTTCCAAACTTGGAAAGAAAAATGAGGCTGATGCAGTTATTTCGGCAGGAAATACCGGTGCTTGTGTAGCAGCTTTCCAGATGAGAATAAGAAATCTGCCTGGAGTTATCAGGCCGGGAATTACTGTAGTTTTCCCAACACCTGGAGGTCCGGTAACTATTTGTGATGTAGGGGCAAATATCGCATGCAAACCTATACATCTTTACCAATATGGTGTAATGGCAAGTATTTACTCAAAGCATTTCCTAAAAATAGAAAACCCGAGAATCGGAATAATGAGTATCGGTGAGGAAGAGGCAAAAGGAAATGAAATAGTTAAAAAAACCAGAGAACTGATTAAAGCGGATAAAAAACTAAATTTCATTGGAAATATCGAAGGCAGAGATATTTTCCGTGGATCATGCGATGTTATTATTTGTGACGGTTTCGTTGGAAACGTAATGCTCAAAGTAACCGAAGGTCTTGTTGACGGCCTGTTCAGAGCAATTAAACAAGAACTTATGGAAGAAAACATCTCGCTGGCACTGAAATTCAGACCTGTTATGACAAGAATTTATCAAAAGTATGATTATAATGAATATGGAGGAGCACTTTTGCTGGGTATTAACGGCACTGCAATAATATGCCATGGCTCCAGCCAAAGCAAAACTATAAAGAGCGCAATATTTGCTTCCAAAAAATTTCATACTGAAAAAATTAACGATAAAATCATAGAATATTTATCGGATAGCTCTTTTTCAAATATAACACAAAATACTAAAACTCAGGGACTTGAAACTGATGAATAACTCCGTTAACGATTATCATCCTCCTTATAATGCAATCATTTCTGGTCATGGGTCATTTATCCCGGACAAAATTCTCACGAATGATGATCTGGCTAAAATGATAGACACCTCTGATGAATGGATAACGTCACGAACGGGAATCAAAAAACGTCATATTACCAATGACAATGAAAGCACTGCTCTTTTAGCTACAGAAGCTGCAAAAAACGCCCTCGAACGAGCAAATCTCGATCCAAAAGACCTCGATCTGATTATTGTAGCAACTGTTACACCTGAGATGGTTTTCCCTTCGACCGCAAATTTTGTGCAAGCAGCTATCAAGGCAAATAATGCATGGAGTTTCGATTTGGCCGCCGCATGTAGTGGTTTTGTATATGCTTTATCTATCGCACAGCAATTTATCGAAAACGGACGATATAAAAATGCTCTTGTTATAGGTGCTGAGACACTCACAAAAATTACTGACTGGACAGACCGTGCAAGCTGTATTCTTTTTGGAGATGGAGCCGGAGCTGTTATACTCGAACGAGGCAAGGAAAATCAAAAAGGTATCATGTACAGTTCGATGTATGCAGATGGAAATGGCTGGGAAGTACTAAATTGCCAGGCCTATGGCTCACGTTATCCGTCTTCTAAAAAACTTGATGATCCTAAGAAAATTTATATGCAGATTAAAGGTAGAGAAGTTTACCAGCAAGCTATACGGAGAATCGTAGAAACAGTCAACCATTGTCTCGATCATTGCGGACTAACTATCGATGATGTGGATATGCTTATATCGCATCAGATGAACGCCCGTATTATTGAATCAGCAGTCAAAAGACTAAACCTGCCTGATGAGAAAATTTTTATTAATATAAACGAATACGGAAATACTTCTTCTGCATCGGTACCAATTGCTTTTGATGAGTGTGCCAGTCAAGGTAGAATTAAAAAAGGCGACATTGTTGTTTTAGTAGCTTTCGGTGCCGGGCTTACATGGGGCGCCAATGTAATTGAATTTTAATTGCGTTATGTATGTATTAAGAAACAAATCAGGGGTTAGGTAAATCAAAGTATTATGAAAAAGGCATTTCTTTTCCCGGGACAGGGAGCACAATCAGTTGGAATGGGAGCAGATATTTATCACGCATTTCCCGCCGCTTCAGAAATTTATCAAAAAGCAAATGAAATCCTCGGCGTTGACATAAGCAAACTCTGTTTCGAGGGCCCTGCTGATGAGCTTAATAGTACCGCTGTTTCTCAGCCAGCGATTTTCACGACTTCAGCGGCTATTTTAGAGGTTCTCAAAAGCGAACTACCAGAAAGTGATGTTAAGCCGGATATTACAGCAGGATTGAGCCTTGGTGAATATACCGCACTCTACGCGGCAGGAATACTCAGTTTTGAAGATGCTCTCAGACTCGTCCAGAAGCGTGGCCAGGCTATGCAGGCGGCCGCTGACGCAAATGGCGGCTCAATGGTAAGCATAATTGGACTGGATGAAGAAAAAGTCAGAATGCTCTGTGAAGAAGTTCTCGAAGGAGAAATAGAAGACGAAGAAAGTGATATAAACGAAACACATCTTCTTGTACCTGTAAATTTCAACTGCCCCGGCCAAATAGTTATCAGCGGAACAAAAGCCGCCTGTAAACACGCCAAAGAACTGGCCCCCAAATACGGAGCTATCAAAGCCGTACGTCTGGATGTAGCCGGAGCTTTTCATACCTCTTTGATGGACAGTGCCGCAGAAGCCCTTGGAAAAGCAATCGCAAACTGTCAGGTTTCAGAACCAACTCAAACAAAGATAATTGCCAATATCAATGCAGAATATTACCAAAACAGCGAAGATATCGCACAGGGACTGGTAAAACAGCTCACAAGCCCTATTTTATGGCAAAACTGCATGGAAAGGCTAATTAGCGATGGAGTTGAGCAATTCTACGAAATCGGCCCTGGAAGAGTCCTGACCGGCCTTATGAAACGGATAAGTCGTAAAATTAATGTAATCAATATTTCATCTGCACAATCTCTGAACGAAGCTATCAAAAAATAAATTTAAATAAAATTTCCCTTATTAATAACTGAAATTTTATATTAAAATTCCCATATCAACGTCTTATATATAGATAGTTAGTAAAAACAAAATAAGTGATAGGGCTTTTTTTGATGCTGGATGATGAGCGTCTTATATCGCAATTGCACCAAGGCAACAAGGAAGCTCTGCGCGAAATTTACCTGAAGTACAAAGATAATCTTCTGACCATAGCAACCGCTTTATTGCATGATTCAATAGCAGCAGAAGATATTTTACATGATGTATTCATCACTTTAGCCAGGGCAGCCAAAAGACTTGAACTTCGAGTGAATCTGAAAAATTATTTAATAGCCAGTATTTCTAACCGAATTAAGGACAAATATCGAAAAAAATCGCACAATATGGTTGAGCTTGAAAACGCAGGACAGATAACCTCAAAATCAGGCAATCCAGAGCAAGTGGTAATTTTCGCCGAAGAAGTTCAATATTTAATTAACGCATTGTACAACTTGCCTTTTGAGCAGCGTGAGGTCATTATACTGCATCTTACAGGCGGCTTGAAATTCAGAGAAATCGCGACAATGCTCGATACTTCGACCAGCACTATACAGGGTAGATACAGATACGGCATAGCAAAGCTTAAAACAGAATTAAACGGAGAAGAGAAAAATGACTCTCGCTGATAATGCAGAACGACTCGTGGAACAAATGAGTCTGAAAACCAGAGAAGAAACGGATGAGCGGATTCTCAATGATGCTTTCATCGAATTCGATAAATCCGCACCTTATACTCGTACAATGAAGATTCGAAATAAATTAGTAATAAAATCTTTACGCATAGCTGCTGTTGCAGCGATGGCAGTCATAATATGGTCAGTATATGCCGCTCTCTTTACTGAAAAATTCTTAGACACAAAGCAGATTTATAATAATTTGGCCCAAAATGAAAACTTCAACATATCGCTTTATGCCGCTGGACAGGAAAATCCATTCAGACAGGTATGGGCATCAAAATCACTGGAAATGACATTATCAAGAACTACAGAGCAAAATTTAGAATTTCTTACATTGTGGGACATTTCCCGTAATAATAAAATGACGAAATTTACATCAGAAAGTACACACCAAACTGATAATATTGCACATAACGAAATGATTGCCGAGCTTGAAGATTCGACATTTTATGCTTTTAGTCTCGCACGCTTTCATAGTATAGATGATATCCCGCAAAACGCTAAATGGGCAAAAATCCAAAGCCCGGATACAAATATATTTGAACTTTCATGGCACGATAAAAGCTCACGGCAATATTTCAAATTGCAAATCTTTTTAGAACTGGATACGAATAAACTAAAGCGAACAGAACTATACGTAAAATCCGAAAACGAAAACGAGTACACACTCAATAGTTTCGGCATAATAACTTATCCGCAACAGGAAGAAATAAAAACTGTAATTCGCAGAAATTTCGAAGTGGTATTAAGTCCACCAGAATATCAACCCACTGGAGGCATGTAGCACAACTTTAATTCTATAATGCTATTTCTTTTTTAGGTACTTGTTTTTCTTAATCAATTTTTCTACATATTTTTCATAATCGGGACCAAAATCATCATATCTTTCATCCATATACCACAATCCTGGTATAAGCTCTTTTACTCTATTTTCAGTAGGAACTTCATTGGAATCTTCTGCAAGTATTACTACTCCGAAAGCATCAGATTCGTGTGGTTGTCTAAATGAAATATGAAGATTTCCGGAATTAATATCTATATCCATAGTTCTCATAAAAGAATAATTCGTTGGGAAGAATCATCATTTTCAGGCTTATCTTTAATAGACATTTTCGCTTTTCTCCTTTATCAAATAATAATAATTCATTGATATAACTTTATTATACCAATGCTCCGAAATCTATGCAAATGTCCTTTTTATTCTTTTTCAGCGATAACCAGCATTTCGAAATCTTCGGTAGTTAGTTTATCGTCTTAAAAACAAAATCCAGAACAATTAGTATCTGGGCTTATATTTTTTTACCTCTTCATGTTTTTTCTTTATAGATTGACCAAACTTGCGATCCTTTTTTCGTTTTTCCTGGCCGGTCATATCATTAAATTCGTTTTCACTTTTCAGTTTAAGGAAATTTTGATATTTTTCCATATCCAGCTCATTTTCTTCAACAGCTTTTCGAACTGCACATTTAGGCTCGTGCGTATGTGTGCAATCTGCAAATTTACACCCTGTGGCCAAAGCAGTAATTTCATCAAAGATATTTTCTATACCTTCAGTGACTTCTGCCATTCCAACTTCTCTTGTTCCCGGATTATCAATTACAATCCCGCCTGATTTCAAAAAATACATCTCTCTTGTTGTGGTTGAATGCATTCCCCTGCCGGTATAATCACTTATTGGGCTTGTTTTAATCTCATTTGTCTGCAGTAATCCATTTATTAAAGATGATTTACCAACACCTGATGAGCCTAAAAAACAATATGTTTTTCCTTTTATTATATATTCAATTAATTTGCCAAGACCCTGATCAGTAACAGCACTGGTCAAAATAATATCGATGTCTTCGAACCTTTTTTTAGTCTGTTCTAATATTAGATTTAATTGCTCATCTGAAACCAGGTCGATTTTGTTTAATATAATAACAGGTTTTATTCGGCCTTCGTTGGCTAAAACAAGATATCGTTCAAAACGATTAAGATTAAAATCTCTTTCTAATGATTCAACAATAAAAGCTACATCAACATTTGTCGCAATAATCTGAGTATCCTGTTTACTGCTGTATTTTTTTCGGAGCATGGTTTTTCTTGGTAACACACTTTGAATAACAGCTCGTTCTTCATCAATATTAGTTATAGCAACCCAGTCACCTACGGCAGGGAAATCCTCTCTTGTCACCGCGTTGAACATTTGCTTTCCTGTAATCTTAGCCAAATATTCACCGTCAGTATTCTTAACTTTGTATGATTCCCTATGTTCTGAAATTACTCGGGCAAGGGATGAGTTTGCTGAATCCATCAATTTCCATTGCGAATCAAAAAAATCGTCATAACCAAAATCTTCAAGTTTTATTTTTGCAGTTTCATCCGTCATATTATTTTTTAATCATCCATTAAAAATTATTTTATTCATTTTATTGTTCACTATTATCAAGAATGTGCTTTTGAAGGATTGTTCGTATGGTAGATTGCTCAATACTTAAGATAAGATGTCCACCCTTCTCAAAACGAATAAGCCTTGCACCCGGAATGGTTGAAGCCGCGAACTCAGCATTGTGATAGATTTGTAAAGTATCGTCTATCGCATGGAATACAAGAGTAGGAGCTTTTATAGCGGCTATCCTTTCGTTAGGCATTTTAGACTTGTTATCGAAAGCTGCGCCGTCATATCTTGGCGAAACCGGATTCATATAATCAATAATATTATTAACAATTTCCTTCTGTTCTGGAGTAAGACTTTTAATAACAGAATCATTTGCGCCCATCAACTCCATCAACTTACCCTTAAACAACCTGGTAATAGTCCAGTAAAGCGAATCATGTTTGAAGATAGTCACCCACATTTCGCCTTTTTTGTTCGCCTGTGCCTGGTCTTGTGTTTCGGAAGATGCTACGCCGCAGGATATGAGAGTCAGAGAAGATACCCTTTCAGGATACAATACAGCAAACAATAAAGCCGAAGGACCTCCTTGAGAAAGAGCAACTACCGCAACTTTTTGTATTCCCAGTTTGTCGAGTAAATATGTATATGCACGTGCCTGGTCATCCCAGGTGGCTTCTTTATTGAATGTCGAACGTAAATACCCAAATCGAGAAGGTATTATCGAGTGAAATGTATCACCTAATACGGCCTGAACGATTAACTCGCCCTGGTCGAATCCCCCGCCGCTTCCGTGTATTACCAGAACAGACGGACCCGAACCACTCTCAGTGTATTCTATGTCACCATAGGGTGATGTTATGACTGTGCTTTTTCCGCTGATACGCTTATAGGCATGTCTTATATCCCAGAGATAGACTGCCAGAACCAGAACTACCGCTACGATTAATCCTATCACTACCCTGCGTAGAATCTTTCTAAACATTTTTGTCCTTTTAGAACCGACCAATTAAGTAATAAACATAGGACAATTTATATACGGAGTGTAATGATAACTGTTTTGAAGACTAATTAAAAGAAAAAAGGGTGGCTTTTATATTACTTGCCACCCTTTTTTCATTCTTTTATTTTTCTGAGGAAACATCTATTCTAAATAACTGCCTCTTGGCAAAACCCTGCTTGTCAGCTAAGTGTATTTCAATTCGTTTGGGAATCGAAATACCAGCATCCCTAACCTGCATATAGTCATAGCCGCAAACCAGAAAACAAGTATCGTCATCGGCACATGTCAGCAGAACCATATCTATCATTGAATCAGCTTTATTCTGATAGAAAGTTATATTGCTAACTGAACTTTCAGATTTATGCTCCCCTGTTATAGGATAGCACCATCTTCCCTGAATATTCTGCTCGGTAGCTTCACGAGTAAAAACAAATGATTTATCCATGAATCTAACCGGTGCAGTCACAAGATTAAAAATTGCTTCAGCATAACAACTACTTTTAATCTGATTCTTAAAGTTGCTAATCTCACCAGTTCCCTGCAGAATATCGAATTTACCCTGCGAAAGCTGCCATTTATAGCTTTTACGTGATTCGGTTCCTGCAATAATAATGGAATTCGACCAGGGAAAGACATCACATTTCTGCTCAGTCAGGTAATTACCTGCATCCTGATTGTAAAAAGTAACAATACAATCAAGCTGCAAATGCCTTACCTTGCCCCAGGCTACTATGCCGCCTGCTTTATCAATTGCCAGCGAGGCAAATTCAGGCGGCATAGTCACCTTCTCGGCTATAGGATCAATAGCTAAAGCGCTATCTTTCTTTTCGACATTCTTTTCACACCCGGTAAGTACAATGAACATTATTAATGTACAAATTAATTTCATACATATTTTATTCATTTTCCTCGAACCTCCAAAATCATTTTTCTTCGCATTTTATTTGTGCAAGCTGCTCCATTAAAGCAATTTTTCTTTCAGCGTCACCTTTAGCGAGCTTAAGCAATTTTGCCGCGACTTCAGGCTTGGACTGTTTCAGTACACGATAACGATTTTCACCGTAAACGTATTCTTCAAAATCACCTGTCGGAGTCTTTGAATCAAGCTGCAGAGGATTCTTTCCCTGCTCTGTAAGTCTCGGGTCGAATCTGAATAACGGCCAGTGACCGCAGGCAACCGCTTTCTTCTGTTCGTTTAAGCCGTTAGTCATATTGATTCCATGTGCGATACAGTGAGCGTATGCAATAATAATTGATGGTCCAGGATATGCTTCGGCTTCCATGAATGCTTTTACGGTCTGGTTTGTATTGGCACCCATTGCGACTTTCGCGACATAAATATTTCCGTAAGTCATTGCGAGCAATCCCATATCTTTCTTCGGTCCGGGCTTACCGGCAGCGGCGAATTTAGCTACAGCAGCTCTCGGAGTCGATTTCGACATCTGTCCACCTGTATTCGAGTAAACTTCTGTATCAAGAACAAGAACATTGATATTCGCACCGCTTGCCAAAACATGGTCGAGTCCGCCGTAACCAATATCATATGCCCAGCCGTCGCCGCCCATTGCCCATACAGATTTTCGAACGAGATAATCTGCTAATTCAAGCATGAATGTACATTCCGGACAACTGCTCTTTTCGCATTGTTTTTTAAGTTCGGCAACATCTGCTCTTTGCTGTTCGATTGCTTCACTTTCAGGAATATCAGCCAAAGCCGCGACTTTAATCTTGTCGGCAAGTGCCTTATCGACACAACCTTTTTCTGCGACCTGATCAAGAAGCATCAAGGCTCTTTCTTTGAATTTATCAACTGTCAAACGCATACCCAATGAATATTCAGCAGCATCTTCAAACAAGCTGTTGGACCATGCAGGCCCCCTTCCATCATCTCGTTTGGTATAAGGTGTAGTCGGAAGGTTTCCGCCGTAAATTGACGAGCAGCCTGTTGCGTTTCCAACATAAAGCCTGTCACCAAATAGCTGTGAGAGCAGCTTTACATATGGTGTTTCGCCGCAACCGGCACAGGCACCGGAATACTCGAACAGAGGCTGAATCAACTGGCTGCCCTTAACTGACGCAGCTTTGAAGAGCTTCGCATCTGTATTCGGAATTGACAGGAAGTAATCATAATTTTCACGTTCCGGATCTCTAAGCGGTTCCTGATGTGCCATATTGATTGCTTTGCGGCCGGTTGGCTTCTTGTCTGCGTCTTTTTCCTGAGCCGGACATGCCTGAACACATGCACCACAACCTGTGCAGTCTTCCGGGGCTACCTGAACAGTGAATTTCATACCAGCGAAATCCTTGCCTTTTGCTTCTGCACTCTTATAAGTGCTGGGTGCACCTTCGGCAAATTTCGGATCAAACGCTTTAATTCTTATAGTACCATGCGGGCATACAAATGAGCATGTACCGCACTGGATACAAACTTCAGGTTCCCAGACAGGAATGTTAACCGCGATATTACGTTTTTCATATTTCGTTGTTCCAGTCGGGAATTTTCCATCATCAGGCATTTTGCTGACTGGAAGTTTATCGCCATGGAAAGCCATAAGCTCACCTGTAACTGTTTTTACGAAATCAGGTGCATCATCCGGAACCATCTGACGCATCTTGATTTTACTTGTTACCTGAGCAGGTACCTTAACTTCGCAAATTTTGTCGAGTGCAGAGTCAACCGCCGCGTTGTTCATATCAACAATTTTCTGTCCTTTTTTGCCGTATGTTTTCTTAATCGCTGTCTTAATTGCGTTAACTGCTGTTTCGATATCGATAACGTTACTGATTTTGAAGAATGCGGTCTGCATAATAACGTTGATTCTCGCACCAAGTCCGAGTTCTTCTGCAATTGCAATCGCATCGATAACAAAGAATTTCAGTTTCTTATCAATAATTTGTTTTTGAACCATCTGAGGTAATGTATCCCAGACTTCTTCCGGTCCGTGCATACTTGTTAGAAGGAATGTTCCACCATCTTTAGCAGAGCTTAACATATCGAACTGTTCAAGAAATGCCGGATTGTGACATGCGATAAAATCTGCTTTACTAATAAGATAAGGCCTCTTGATTTCTTTATTGCCGAATCTTAAGTGAGAAACAGTTACAGCTCCGGCTTTCTTGGAATCATACACAAAATATGCCTGAGCAAAATTATCTGTTTCCTCGCCGATAATCTTGATTGAGTTTTTATTTGCACCAACTGTTCCATCTGAGCCGAGACCGTAGAACAGACCTGAAATAATACCTTCATCAGAAACGTCGAATGATTCGTCAACATCAAGAGATGTGTCAGTAACATCATCAATAATACCGACTGTAAATTCGTATTTCGGCTTATCTGCATCGAGGTTATCGAATACAGCTTTAACCATTGCAGGAGTGAAATCTTTGGAACCGAGTCCATAACGGCCACCAACAATCACTGGATAACCATCAAACGAAGCTTCACCTTTACCCATGGCTTCGCCGACTGCTGTTCTGATATTCATATATAAAGGTTCGCCGATAGAGCCTGGTTCTTTAGTTCTATCAAGAACAGCGATTTTCTTTACGGTTTTTGGTAATGCCGCAATGAAATCTTCTGTGCTGAAAGGATGGAACAATCTGACTATAACTACACCAACTTTTTCGCCCTTGCCCATAAGGTATTCTATGGTCTCGTGTGCAGTATCTGCACCGGAACCCATAATAATAATAACTTTTTCAGCATCAGGTGCGCCGATATAATCAAACAGATGATATTGTCTGCCGACTAATTTCGCGAATTTGTCCATTGTATCCTGAACAATCTTCGGTACAGCATTATAGTATTTGTTTACTGTTTCACGACCCTGGAAGTACACATCAGGATTCTGAGCGGTACCGTTTATCATAGGTCTGTCCGGGCATAAGCCGCGGGCTTTATGTCTGGCAACCATTTCATCGTCTATCATTGCCTTCATATCTTCCATGGTCAGTTCTTCGACCTTCTGTACTTCATGGCTTGTTCTGAAACCATCGAAGAAATGCAGGAATGGCAAACTCGATGCAAGCGCTGCCTGCTGTGAAATCAGCGCCATATCCATAACTTCCTGAACATTACCTGAAGCTATTTCACAAAATCCTGTTTCCCTGCATGTCATAACATCGGAATGATCACCGAAAATTGACAAAGCCTGACAGGCCAACGAACGTGCTGAAATATGGAATACCGTTGGCAGAAGTTCGCCAGCGATTTTATACATCGTCGGGATCATAAGCAAAAGACCCTGTGATGCCGTAAATGTCGTTGTTAAAGCACCCGCTGCAAGAGCACCGTGTACAGCAGCAGCGGCTCCGCCTTCTGACTGCATTTCTGTAACTGAGGGGATAGTTCCCCAAATATTTTTTTCACCATTCGCGGATTTGGCATCTGCGATTTCTCCCATACCTGAACTGGGGGTTATCGGGTAAATCGCGATAACTTCGTTTGTGGCATGAGCCACGTATGATGCCGCACTATTTCCGTCAATAGTAACTATTTTGCGTTTCATATGTTCTCCATTTCTATAACATTAGCATAACAAATAACTTATAATCCGGTAAAATAACAGGCGATTTATCTGTTAAAACCTGTGCCTGGCCATCCCAAGGGGACTGCCCAATCTCCGGAAAAGTAGGAATATACACCTTTTTGGCACTCTTATCAAGTTAAATTTATTACTCAAAATAATCTATTCTTAATGCCATATGGAACTAAGTAAAGTATCTTGAACTCGAATAAGAAATTCTAACCTGCAATATAACAAAATGTGGTTTTAGAATATTGGTGATTTAATACAAATTTGCTATCGCCATTTTAAATAAATCAGATAAAGACGCCGCTTATGATTCACAAAAGCAAGTTTCTTTCGAATGAATCCTAAAAATATAACACGGATATCAAGTTAAAAGATTTTGAGATATAGTTTTACGGCAAAAGGATTTACATATTATTATTTTTAATCAAAACAGTATGTTGGGGGTGCAAAAAAAATATTTTTCAAAAAACACTTATTTCTATTGACTAATTCAATTACATAATTAAACTATAAAGTATAAGTATTTATAAAGCAATGGGACAACAGAATGAAAAAACAAAGAATAGATGGTCAGGAAACACGACTAAGACTGCTTGACGCAGCAAGTATGGTCTTTGCGAAAAAAGGCTTCTGGGAAACTACGAATGCCGATATTTGCAAAGTGGCCCAAGTCAATACTGCAAGTGTAAATTACCATTTTGGCGGCAAAGAAGAACTTTATATCTCAGCATGGAAATATTCTTTTGATAAGTCATTAGAGGCTCACCCTCAGGATGGCGGTGTTCCGCCAGAAGCATCTCCCAAGGATAGATTGAGGGGCAGGATTCTGTCTTTCCTGCAACGTGTTGCCGATCCGAAAACTTATGAGATTGAAATAATGCATAAGGAAATGGCATGCCCAACCGGACTTCTCCATAAAATAGTGCATTCGTCATTGAAAACTTTAAACGATGGTTTCAAAACTATCGTTGCGGAACTTCTTGGAAAAGACGCTAACGAAAAGCAGATATTATTCTGCCATATGAATATAGTAAATATGTGTTTTGGATTCGTACATTATATTCATCTCAGCAGATTGCCAATAGATGACCAAAACGATATGAACGATGTCGTTGAGATTGATGTAAAAGATTTTGCTGATTATGTTTTAATTTTCAGCATGGCAGGAATAAATAGTATTCGTAAAGAAAATAGAAACAGCTCAACATTGTCTGAAAATAATAGCAAAAAGAAAAAGCGGAAAGCTGGGAATAAATAATGACCTTCTATAAATCAATATTCATAAAATATATTCCATACATTATTGCGTTGTACATGATTGTGCTTATATCCGGCTGCAGCCCGGTAGGTCCGGATTATGAACCGCCCAAAACACAAGTGCCCCAAAATTGGCACGCACCATTGGAAAGCGGAATCACTGCGGAACAATTCGATCCAAATACTCTGACAAAGTGGTGGACTATGATAGATGATCCGATGTTAACAGATATCATTGAGCGTGCGATTGCAAATAATCTCGATCTCAAGATTGCCATCGAGCGAATTCGTGAATCGCGTGCCAGACGTGCGATTACTGAAGCTTCGCTTTATCCCAGTTTTAACTCTTCCGGCTCTGCAACTAAAAGCCGGTCGAGAAATGTCAGCAATACAACCAGCCACTATTCGGCAAATTTTGACGCAGGCTGGGAGATGGACTTTTTCGGAGGTCTTCGACGCTCTGTCGAGGCCGCAAATGCTGATTTGCAGGCATCACAGGAAAATATGTATAATACATTAGTTTCTTTACTCTCGGAAGTTGCTTTGAATTATGTTGAAATACGTACATATCAGGCACGTATTAATAGTGTGCAGTCGAGTATTGATTTGCAGAATGAAACATATCAATTAACTTTATGGCGGAACGAAGCACAGTTAATTGATGAGCTTACAGTACAACAGGCGCTATATAATCTTGAAAGTTCACGTTCTCAGATACCGTCTTTAAGAGCAGGATTGGAACAGTCTATGAACAGTCTCGCCTTACTTCTTGGTGAAGAAGCCGGTAAGCTTCAGGAAGAATTGCAGAAAGTCGAACCAATTCCAAATGCTCCGGAGAATATCGCAATAGGAGTTCCGGCGGATGTAATTCGTCGCAGACCAGATATACGCAGTGCCGAGCTGTCACTTGCGGCTCAAACAGCGAGAGTTGGTGTTGCTACCGCCCAATTATACCCAAGCTTTACATTAAACGGTTCTCTTGGCCTCGATGCAACCTCATTGAGTAACATATCATCCGGCACATGGACATTAAGCGGCGGACCACGTTTTAGCTGGCCTGTGTTCGATGCCGGCGCAATAAAACAAAATATAAATGTACAATCAGCACTTGTCGATGAATCTCTGCTCCAGTATAAATCTGTAGTCCTTTCAGCATTTAAGGAAGTTGAGGATGGACTTATCTCCTACGTGCAGGAACAACAAAGAAGGAACAATTTACGAGCAGCCGCACAGGCCGCTCAGTCTGCGGTTCAACTGGCAACACAAAAGTTCGAAGTCGGACTGACAGATTTCACTACAGTTTTGGATACACAACGTTCACTGCTGAGTTTTCAGGACCAACTCGCACAAAGTGACGGTATGGTAACGTCAAATGTGATAAGGCTATACAAAGCACTTGGCGGCGGCTGGGAATCTTTTGCTTCTAATGAGTATTAATATTGATAAAGGAAAAATTTATGAAATCTAAAAAAAGCTCAAATACTGATATAGACCAGATCCTTGAACTGGATCGTAAATATGGTCGACGGCGGTCGAAACGCTGGATTATTACAATTATCGTATTGGTGCTGGCTGTTATAGCTATCTACGTGTTCCAAAATAAAAATGGGCAGAATATGCCGAAGTACGAAACACAGCAGGTAAAAAAAGGTAACCTGACTATCATAGTAACTGCAACCGGAACACTTCAACCGACCAACGAGGTTGAGGTTGGCAGCGAAGAATCAGGAATTGTTGATAACGTAGATGCTGACTATAATGACAAAGTCACTGTAGGACAAGTTCTCGCCAGACTTGATACATCAAGACTCGACTCACAGATAACACAGGCCAAAGCTTCTCTCGAAGTGGCAAAAGCAAATGTTCTACAGGCGCAGGCAACTCTAAATGAGACAAGCAGCAAACTCGAACAATATAAGAAAGTTCGCCAGTTAAGCGATAATAAAGTTCCCTCACAAACTGAACTTGACGCAGCACAGGCAGCTTTTGAGCGAGCCAAAGCCAATGAAGCCAGCGCAAAAGCATCAATTTTACAAGCTCAGGCCGCTCTTGATACGCTTGAGACAGACAGGTCCAAAACAGTTATACACTCCCCTATCAATGGAGTAGTCCTTACACGTGCTGTCGAGCCGGGCCAAACCGTAGCCGCTGCGTTTCAGGCTCCGGTATTATTTACTCTTGCAGAAGACCTGACACAAATGGAACTGCATGTCGATGTAGATGAAGCAGATATCGGCCAGGTCAAGGAAGGCCAGGATGCTGTTTTTACAGTAGATGCGTATCCGAATCGCGAATTCGAGGCAAAAATAATTCAAATCCGATACGGCTCACAAACTATCGAGGGAGTAGTAACCTATGAAACCGTATTGAAAGTGGATAATTCAGATTTATCACTGCGTCCCGGCATGACAGCTACAGCCGAAATAACTGTAAGCAAAGTTGAAGATGCTATCCTTATTCCGAATAATGCGTTGCGTTTTACTCCGCCGGAACCGGAGCAGCAACAGGGACAGGGACGCCCCAGAAGTCTGCTTGGCGCAATAATGCCGCGACCGCCGATGACGGAAACGAAACGTACAGAAGAAACTGATAATAAAATTGAAAAAGAAGTCTGGACTCTTGTTGATAATGAGTTATCACCAATTAATATCATTACAGGAGAATCGGACGGAATTATGACAGAGGTCATCAAAGGTGATATTAAGCCTGGAACAGAGCTTGTAACCAATACGCTGATGTCGCAGAGAAGATAATATGCCGGACAAAGAAAATAACAAAGAACAATCAGTAATTAACCTCAAGGGAATAACCAAGGTCTACGGTCACGGCCAGGCCGCGATGGAGGCTCTTCGGGGTATAGACCTTAACATTAACAAAGGTGAATTTATCGCCGTGATGGGTCCGAGCGGTTCAGGAAAATCCACTTGTATGAATATTCTTGGCTGCCTTGATGCACCCACAAAAGGCTCGTATAAATTTAGAGATATAGAAGTCTGCAAGCTAAGTCGAAGACAACGTGCTCTTTTGAGACGCAACTATCTCGGATTTATATTTCAGGGCTATAATCTTCTTAGCCGAACATCAGCTAAAGAAAACGTGGAACTCCCGCTGATTTACAGGGGAACAAGTGCCAGCGAACGCCATCGTCTTTCTATGACGGCCCTGAATACGGTAGGTTTAACGGGCTGGGAATCACATACTCCAAGCGAGCTTTCCGGTGGACAGCAGCAGCGTGTCGCAATTGCGCGTGCCATAATTACCGAACCGTTTATTCTTTTAGCAGACGAGCCTACCGGCAACCTGGATTCCGCATGCAGTGTCGAAATTATGGAGTTGCTCTGTGAACTGAATCTCAAACGCGGCATAACGATTGTAATGGTTACACATGAACCTGATATGGCCACTTACGCAAAACGTATAGTGCACTTTAAGGACGGCCTTGTCGAGTCGGATAAACACAACGGGAGTAAATTACAATGATCTGGAATGCAATTTTACTTGCTTTACGTGAACTGAAACGAAACATCATGCGTTCCTTTCTGACTATACTTGGTATTGTCATCGGAGTATCAGCGGTTATTACTATGGTGACACTGGGTTCCGGTGTCACTGCGCAGGTTACTGAACAGATAGCAAGTATGGGGAGTAATCTTTTGATGATTAGTCATGGAAGAAGAATGGGGCCTGGCGGCATGGGCGCAACTCCTTCCATGTTCAAAATGGAAGATGTCGAAGCCATTGGCAGGGACATCAGCTCTGTCCAGGCTATCGCGCCAGTTTCATCCCAATCAATTACTTCGGTTTTTGGAAACGAAAACTGGCAGACAACAATTACAGGCTCAACTAATGAATATATAACAATTGGTAACAGGTCAGTAGTTAACGGCAGATTATTTTCAGAAAGCGAACTTCGTAACGGCTCGGCTGTTTGTATTATAGGTGAAACTGTAAGAAAACAGCTTTTCGGAAACCAGGACTGCCTGGGTGAAATAATCAGATTTAAAAAACTTTCCTGCCAGATAATCGGCCTGCTTGCTCCAAAAGGACAGAATACGATGGGCATGGATCAGGACGACCTCGCTGTTATTCCACTGCGAACTTTTCAGAGGCGTATCTCTGGAAATGAGGATGTTAGCATGATACAGGTTTCCATAAATGATGGAATACCTACTGAAAAAGCTCAGAAAAATATCGAACTATTAATGCGCGAACGCAGACACATCACGGGCACAGAAGAGGACGATTTTACAGTAATGGATATGAAGGAAATATCTTCTATGCTCACAAGTACTACTAATATTCTGACTGCTCTTTTGAGTGCGGTTGCCGCCGTGAGTCTTATTGTTGGCGGAATCGGTATTATGAATATTATGTTGGTCTCTGTTACCGAGCGAACGAGGGAAATAGGTACTCGTCTTGCTATCGGTGCACTTGAGAGTGAGGTAATGATGCAGTTTCTTGTAGAAGCGATTGTATTGTCTTCTTTCGGAGGTCTCATCGGTATTATTCTGGCGTTGTCCTCGTCTTTCCTGATTGCGCAATTAATGCTAATGCCTTTTGTAATTAATTGGAGTATCGTTATTCTCGCGTTTCTATTCTCGGCCGCAGTGGGTGTCGTGTTCGGCTATTTCCCAGCCTTAAAAGCCGCCCGCCTCGACCCAATAGAAGCTCTTCGTCACGAGTAGTGTTCTGTAATAAATGAATGATTTGATAACTTGTAATGTCGGCTGAAAGGTGATACTTGCGACTATAGATACCAAGACACTTAAAACTAATACCAATTTTTTGAAAACAATATATCAGAATAAATTTACTCGATTCCAAAAATTTCGAGCCATTTTTTCGTTTCGCTATCACTCAAACCCTGTCGTTTTGCGGACGGTTCCGGCACATGCCGCTTTTTGTTTAGTTGCTTAGTAAGATTGTTCCAGAATTCTTCAGATTTAACCGCCTGGGCTTTTTTTGCACGAGCTGCTTTCCTTATTCTCCTATCACTGCTGACGATTATTAGCCTTTTCGGTGCACTATCTGCTTTTATTTTGTCCTCGATTACAGAATCCGCATCAGACCTGGTACCAGCAAAGAAAACTTCAAGATTGCCAAAATCACCAAACGCTTCTTTATCTCTCGGCCCTGTCCCATCAAAAACCAGTTCACCCTTTTGTCCTGTAAGCTGCAAATAATAGTCAATTATACGGCATAGCTTAACATCATTTATTGTGCCTGAGACATCATCTATTTTGATTACCGCGTGTAATAAATTATGGCCGTCAATTATGTACATCTTTTACTAGCGTATTGCGTATTGAGTATTGCGTATTTCTTTTAACGCATCACGCATCACTCACGACGCATAACGAATCTCACCCTGCACTATAGTTTTCTCAACTTTGCCTTTAACTTTCCAGCCGTGATACGGGCAGTTTTTGCTTTTCGAGACAAAAGTATTTATATCAATCTTGTATTTAGTTTCAGGATTTATTATCGCAATATCCGCCTGCTTGCCAATTCCAAGCGTTCCTTTATCTATTCCGATTACCTTTGCGGGTTTATCAGTCAATAAACTGATAAGCCGCGGCCAATCCAGAATCCCCGGTTCTATAAGCGCTTTTACAAAAAGTGCCAACGCACATTCCAGGCCAACAATTCCAAACGGAGCAGTTAGAAATTCAAGTTCCTTCTCGCTTTGCAAGTGCGGTGCATGGTCAGTAACAAGAGCGTCAACAAGACCATCAGCAATAGCCTGCTTGAGGGCTTCGGCATCTTTCTTCGTTCGCAAAGGCGGATTCATTTTATAATTAGTATCATATTCAGAGCAATTCTCTTCAGTTAAAAGTAAATGGTGCGGCGTAACTTCACACGTGACCGGCAAAGAATCCTTTTTCGCCACCCTTATCAACTCGACAGAACCAGCGGTAGAAATATGTTGGGCATGATAGCGAACTTTCTGTTCGGGAAGTTTTTTAACAAGCTGAATGTCACGCCATAGCATAGCTTCTTCAGCAAGAGGGTCCATCCCGGGAAGACCAAGAATCGTAGAATAATAACCGGCGTTCATAACCCCGTTTCCGGCGATTCTGTCATCCTGACAATGCTGGGCAATAAAAACGTTAAACATACTCGCATATTTCAAAGCACGAAGCATTACAGAAGGGTCCTGTACGCCGTGACCATCATCGGTAAATCCTACCGCACCAGCTTCGGACATAAATCCCATTTCAGCAAGTTCCACACCCTCAAGTCCTTTTGTTATCGCACCCATTGTATAAACATGAGTTTTTCTCGCCTGTCTTGCCTTGCGATGAACATACTCTACATCAGTTTCTGTTTCTATAACAGGTTTTGTGTTTGGCATACAGACAACAGAAGTGTATCCTGCCGCTACCGCCGCGGCTGAGCCGCTCGCGATTGTTTCTTCTTCTTCATCACCCGGTTCGCGGAAATGCACATGAATATCTATCAGGCCGGGAGTTACAAGTTTACCTGTCGCGTCTATGACATTTGGAACTTGTTTCTCGATCTTGCCCACTTCAGCGATTTTCCCGTCAGCGATAAGGACATCACATACTTTGTCAATATTATTTGCAGGATCAATCACCCTGCCATTTTTTATTAATAATTCGGTATCCATAGTTTTATTCTTCCACAAGCAGTAAATCCGTTTATTATTCCTTTGCTTTTTCTATAAGATATTTCCTCGCAGTTTCCAGTACAGTATCAAGTGCTTTTGTAAGGTCAATTGCACTCTGAACTACAGGGACATCCGGTACAACTCCGATATGTTCTATTGGCCTGTCAAGCGAACCAGTATATGCTTTAACTGAAAACCGCACCTTATATAAACCATTTTTTAACTCATATGTTGTTTTACGAGAAGATGCGCCGGCGGTAGCTGAACCAAATAGCGTTGCCCTTTTTGTCGCGACAAACCACGAAGCCCAACCTTCACCTGCACTGATACATCGACTATCAATCAAAAGTGCCATCGGGCCTTTGAATCGCGGCCTTTCAGACTCTTCAGAATCTTTATCCAAAGCAAAGTTCAAAAATGCCTTGCTCGAATCGAATCCCCCGCCGCTATTTCCTCGTACGTCAATTATGATACCTTTTGCTTTTGTCAATTCATCCACCGCTTTATCAAGCAAAGTAATCAGGTTATCACCAATTCGCCGGACATAAATATAACCAATGTCACCTTCCAGCATTTTCCATGTTACTTCACCTGAATCAGCTATTCCATCTTTCGGAACTGGCAAACGCGGTAAATAGCGTACTTTATATGTAGCCGGAAGTTCAACTTTCTTTACATTACCCTTGAAGTCAAATAATTCAAGTTTTACGATAGAACCTTGTTCATTCTGACGAAGGAAAAACTGGTATGCATGATATCGCAGATAACGCTCACTTGAATACCCAACATACTTTTTATACAACTGCATTGTATCAGCGATTACTTCTTCTGCGTCTTTTCCATTGACACTTTTTACAACCATGCCGATTTTAATTCCGGCCTTTTCAGCAGTTCCATTTTTATCAACATAATAAACTACAGGCCGGCCTTTATCATCTTCAATACAAGCAAATCCCGGGTCATATTGAGGAAAAGATATTTCAGGAAGCTTTGCCGTACCCTCTTGCAAATTCGCATGACTATCTTCAAGTCTTGCGACTAATTCCAAACACAACAAGCCAAATTCCTCGTCGTTAGTGACTTTTTCAATTCGAGGCAAGAATTCCTGCCCAACTTCTTTCCAGTCAATTCCCTTCATTTCAAAACAAGGATAATGCTTAGCTAAAACATTATACAAATCTATAAAAGATTCCTTATAAGTTCCCTTCTCAGCCATGCCCATTACAACTTTTGCTTCTTCTGCGGCTCTTGCACGCTTAGCCTGTTCTTCTCTTTGCTGGGTATACTGCTGAAGCTGAATGTAATAAACAGAAGCAACAACGTCTCCAATAGTTGTTTTAAGTCCGCTTGGAAGTTCGACTTCTTCTTTCAGATGAGGACTGACTGCTGACATCATGCCGAATAATCCAGATTCAGCTTTCAAGCCTATTTTGTTATATATATCCAAAATAAAATTTACATCATCTGAAGCAATTTCTTTAACTTCATTAAATACCGGAAGCAACTCCTCCGGCGGGTCATGTCGGCTGTTAGACCAACCATTCACAAATGGAATATATTCCAACTTTGTCGTTGAATTCGCTTTAATCTCCACTTGCCCATTCAACCAGCCGGGAATACTATCAGCAGCGAACATGGCTATATATAGTTTGCCTTCAGGTAAACCCAGCACAGTTGTTTTGCCGTATGGCATTCTATTACCACCTATCATATTCTGTACAAAGTTACCTCCCCAGCCGGCAAAACCAAGAATCGGATCAGCTCTGGTAGGTGATGTACTCATAACAAGCAGAGTTTCACTGTTAGGCAAATCCTCGTCAATTCGTAATCCTCCTGTTCCCAATGGGTGAATCTCTGTATTAGTTATTTGCCCTTCTTCTACTACAATTTTTTCTGCGACACCATTTAATTCTATTACCTCGCCGTTCTTTTCGAAAATATCCGTTATCTCTTTCGCATCTTTCCAGATTTGTGCTACAAGACGATATTCACCTGCCGGGATATTTTCAAAAACAAATTCCCCCAATTCGTTCGATACGGCAAATACAAGACCTTTTTGGCCTCCAACAAAAGCTTCTGATAATAAAGCAAATGTTCCTGTGCAAATCGGGGAGCCTGTTTTCTGGTCACATAAAATTACAACAGAACCTGCAACAGGTTTATCCCGTGCATCAAGAACCTTTCCTTGAATTCGTGCATTATGAGCGGCATCACCTTCCTGTGCATGAAGTGCGATATTTAAATAGTATGGCTGTAAGAGAATGAGAATCAGGAACGCGGATATAAATATTCGCTTTTTCATTTTTCCTTTGTCACCATTGCTGCCTGGTTTACAAGAAATAATACGGCCATTCTTACGGCTAATCCGTTTTTAACCTGTTCGAGAATCACACTGTTTTTTCCGTCTGCTACTTCGCTTTCCATTTCCAGCCCCCTGTTAATCGGTCCCGGATGCATTACCAAAATATCAGGCTTGGCTTTTTGCATACGTTCGACTGTCAAGCCGAAATAACGTGAGTATTCTCGTATCGAGGGGAATGGATTGCCGCCAAGTCTTTCGAACTGAATACGGAGCATATTAATCACATCAACTTTTTCTATCACTTCATCAAGTGAGTAACTTACTTTGACCGGCAGCTTGCTAACCTGTGAAGGCATAAGTGTCGGAGGCCCGACAAATGTCACTTCTGCTCCGAGCTTTGTCATTGCCCACATATCACTGCGAGCAACTCTCGAATGAGCAATGTCACCCACGATAGCAATCTTGAGACCTTCAAGAGAACCTCTTATCTTGCGAATTGTATAGACATCGAGAAGTCCCTGTGTCGGATGCTCGCAAAAACCATCACCTGCGTTTACGACGGCCGCCTGTATGTTCCTGCTCAAAAACCTCGCCGCTCCGCCAGCGTTGTGCCGAATCACTACAATATCAATTCCCATTGCTTCGAGATTTCTTGCCGTATCAAGAAGAGTTTCGCCTTTGCTTACAGAACTGCTTTTTTGAGTAAACTCAATAACATCTGCGCTTAACCTGTTCGCGGCCAAAGTAAAACTGTTTCTCGTACGAGTGCTATCCTCGAAGAACAGGTTCACAACAACCTTGCCGCGTAAAGGCGGTGCTTTCTTAACAGACCTCGTACTGACCTGCTCGAATCCGGTTGCCGTATCGAGAATATATGTAATCTCTTCGGCACTTAACTCTCTTAATCCAAGCAAGTGCTTGCGATTCCAATTAAATTGTTTTGTTTTTCTCATAAAAGCCATCTTTGTCTAAACATCCTTATTTAATGACGACTTCATCTTTACCATCTGATTCTACAAGATGAACATACACAATTTCATCCGGTTCTGCGTCTGCCGTGAAGCCTACATAATCAGCCTGTATCGGAAATTCACGCCCATTTCTATCAATAAGCACAGCAAGCCTTATCGCCTGCGGCCTGCCCAAATCTATTAAAGCGGTCATTGCCGCACGAGCCGACCTTCCTGTATGCAAAACATCGTCGACAAGTATTATTATTTTATTGTCAATATTAAAACCGATTTCCGTCGTGCGTACATCAGGTTGAGAAGAATTCTGAGGCAGATTCAGGTCGTCACGGTATAACGTTATATCAAGCGTGCCACAGGGAACTTCTTTTTTCAGTTTCTTCGAGAGTATTGACGCGAGTCTCTGCGCCAGTACTTCTCCCCTGCTGCGAATCCCTATTACGGCTATTTCCTGACCGGCGGGAATCTTACTAATGATATCATTTGTTAAATGCCTGAGAATATCGATTATCTGTTCAGAATCCAGAATAACTTTCATTGTCATATCATACCTTAATAATAATACCCCTTAATATTTTCAGGAGTATAACATCTCCGGCCAAGAAAGGCAAGTTTTATCAAAAACTTCTTTTTTTGCGTCTCATGGGCAAAAGGGAGTGTATACCATTTTAAAAACAGAGTAAGTAAAGAATTAACTTGATATAACTTTCTTACTGATATACCATCATATCTTAGTGAAAAAATGCGGCGTATTTTAAAATGAGAAACAATTATCTTTGATGAGGCAAGAGCAAAGACAGGAAGACCAATGAAGAAAAAAATGGAAAATAAATCAGTATGGTATCTGCAGATTATTCTGACACCTTTAAATTCTCTCAAATATAAAAAATTGTTAAAGAAGGAGAATAATATGTATAGAAGTAAATACTTTGGAGTGTTGTTGGTTCTGTTTTTTATTCAGGTAGGATTCAAAACGGCTTTATTAAAAGCTAATGAAGAACAAATATCATTGTCTGAGGAAGATAAACAAGTACTGCAGAGCGACAATAAAGAAAAAATAATTGAGCATCTGGATAAGAAATGGGAAGCTTATGCATTGAAACCAAATCAAATCAAAGAAATAGATAAAAAGAAACTAATCCTTCTTAATAAAACAGCTGCTAAAAATCCTAACAAAGATGTCAGACTGCATGCATATATGCGACTTGCTGTATTTGATGATAAAGAAGCTTTGAGAGATGTGCTAACAGAGTATTTGGAAGATATTAATAATTTATCTTATACAGGATACTATCAAGGTATTCTTTTGTCTTTTTTAAGAAACAATAAAATCGAACTTAAAGATGATATTGAAAAAACCGACAATAACAAGTTTCGGGATTCTCTGATTTTATTGTCAATGCAGACAAATAAGTACGATAATATTAATTCAAATATTATTTATGATTCCATTGTACGTAATATGAATTCAGAGCAGACGTACAAATATGCTCAAGCTGGAATCCATGTATTAGCAGAGAGGAATGATGAAAGAATACATTCACTAATTAAAACATTTCAAAAAAGTGATATTAAAGTGATATCCCGAGGCAAAGAGATATATCCACTCCGCAGAGCTGCACAAATAGCAGTAAAAACGTTGGAATTTACTGCCGCAGATGACAAGGTTTCAGCGATTAGAAATATGATGAAAAAAATGAAAAAGGGACGAGATGATGATGAAATTGTCTTGTTTTTTCGATGTTCAAGGTATATCAGAAAACATAGAATGAAAGAGTTGTTGCCAGATTTGAAGAAATTAAATGAAGATCCTGCTCTTTCGGATACTTTTAAAAGCACCGTAAATGGATGTATTCTCTATTTGGAGGATCCAGTTACGTATGAAAGACTGGGAATGTAATATATAATCAGCAGTAATTGAGGTAGTGGATATACCTGGACATTTTTAGGTTTTATTGCAATATTCATCATGAAAACAAGTGAAATAGAAGCATGGGTTTTTCAAATAGTTGACCAGGTTGATAATCATCAGCCGAGAAATTTAAAGGTGTCAGGAACAATAGTGTTCGGCACTGCATTTGCTCTTTGTTAATTTAATATAGCGTTCATGTAAACGCAATTGTTTTTATAACATCAGGCCGCTA
>JAFGPS010000041.1 GCA_016936075.1 Sedimentisphaerales bacterium
ATATTGTTGTAAACAACTTAATAATTATATTGACATAAAACACGCTTTCAGAGATGACAAATCTGTCTTAAATCACTTATAACAGTAACTATTTTAAAAAATAGGCAAGTTTAAGTGATTTTAAGATTAGCAATCTATCCGTTTTCGCCAATCTTTTCAATTGACAATTTAGATATAAAGGTTGAATATATATGCAAAATCATAATTTGTTATATATTTGTACTTGCAGAAGAAGTTTTTTATTTATTCTGAAAGGCGGACAAAATGAAAAAAATACTATTTTATGCTATACCCATCCTTTTGGGCGGTTGTGTTCCAATTCTGTCAGTAAATCCGTTTTTTACTGATTTAGATGTAGTTTTCGAAGAAAAACTTCTTGGCGCATGGGTGGATGATATAAATGATCCGGATATGACCTGGATGTTTTCACGCAATGAAGAAGACCCAAACAATGCTTATCAATTATCAATTATTAATAGAGAAGGTGATAAAGGCTCATTTAACGCAGTTTTAATGAAACTTGGCAGCAATCTGTTTTTGGATATTTATCCGAACAAAGAACCTTGGGATGAAGAGGATCCGAACAATATAAAATTCATATTTAATGCCTTTTTCCTTATACCAACTCATTCTATTATAAAAGTTGATTCCATCGGCCAACAGTTATTATTGAAATTAACACAAGATGAGGAATTCGAAGAATTTATAAAGGATTATCCTGATGCAATTCAATATGCAGATAATGAAAATGTAAAAGTCTTAACAGCTTCTACAAAGGAACTTCAAGCATTTATTAAAAAATATTCTGATGATGATAGGTTATTTCCTGATGAGAATAAATTAGTACGAAAAGAAGAATAACCTAAAGTAGCTTAGGAATATAAAGAATTCTAAATAAACGAAAGATGCAGGCATAAAGATTAATGGCAGAAAAAACAAAACTGAGACGTTATTTAACTAAAATTGATTCCGCATCCGCACAACAGCTTTTCACCGATTGTCTTGTAATAGGTTCTGGTATTGCCGGTTTGCGAGCGGCTATAGAAGCCGCAGAGAATTGCAACGTTACAATTGTGTGCAAGGGAGCTCTCAAGGATAGCAATACATGGAAAGCTCAGGGTGGAATCGCTTCGGTTCTCGAAGAAGCAGATACATTTCAGTCGCATATAGAAGATACATTAAAAACAGGCTGCGGCTTGTGCGATGAAGAGGTCGTGGATTTGGTTGTTCGCGGCGGACCGCAGTTAATAAAACAATTATTAACATGGGGAACCGAATTTGATTTGATTGATGACAAAGTCGCCGCAACTCTTGAAGGAGGCCATAGCTATCCTCGCGTAGCGCATGCACATGGTGACGAAACAGGCAGGATGATTGCCGAAGCTCTGATTAGAAAAGTAAAAGAAAATCCGCGTATAAGAGTTCTGGAAAATTTCTATGCAATAGATTTGCTTACAAATGGTGAAAATAATAATTCATGTACTGGAATAATCGGTCTTGATAATCAAAAGGGAACACAGATAATCTGGGCGATAAATACGATTCTCGCAACCGGAGGAGCAGGGCGTTTGTATCGTGAGACAACAAATCCGGAAGTGGCAACCGGCGATGGAATTGCAATGGCGTATCGTGCAGGTGCTGTTCTTCGCGATTTGGAGTTTATCCAGTTTCACCCGACAACACTTTACATCGCAGGTGCAACACGAGCATTAATATCTGAAACATTACGAGGTGAAGGTGCGATTCTTGTCGATAATCAGGGCAGAAAGTTCATGAAGGAATATCACGAGTCCGCCGAACTTGCGCCGCGTGACGTTGTAAGCCGGGCAATACTTTCGCAAATGCGAAAAACAGAAGCGACTCACGTATATCTTGATGTAAGTCACTTTAATAAGAAGTTCTTTAAGGAGAGATTTCCTTTTATCAGTGACTTGTTAGAGGGCTTTGATATTGATATAAGTCGTGACCGAATTCCAGTAAGACCAAGTGCACACTATATGATTGGCGGCGTTAAAACAGATAGCTTCGCAAGAACGAATATCGATAATCTTTACGCGTGCGGTGAAATTGCCGCTACAGGCTTGCACGGAGCAAATCGCCTCGGTAGTAATTCATTACTCGAAGGACTTGTTTTCGGACAAATCGCAGGAAAGCTTGCCGCCCAGGATGCAACAGCACGAACGACCAGTCAAAAGCATCCTTTAATAAATTACCAAATTCCTCAGTCCGGCCGAACTCGACTTGATACAGACGATGTAAGAAACTCTCTTCGTTCACTTATGTGGCGAAATGTGGGTATTACGCGTACAGAGCAGCCTTTAATTGAGGCAAAGGAAATTATCATGTTCTGGCAGCGATATGTTATGGACAAAGTTTTCGATAACCCCGAAGGTTGGGAATGCCAGAATATGTTGACGGTGTGTTTACTTATGACCCAGGCCGCACAAATGCGATGTGAGAGCAGGGGTGTACATTACAGAATGGATTACACAGAAATAGACGATAAGAATTTCAATAAGCATATAGAGATTTCACCTAGTTCGGAAACATGCTGATAATTTACTTAATCAGCAATTTCTGTTATAATAAATCTTTCGCTCAATCGTATAATATAAAAGAGTGGGTTGGGTGATCACTCTGCGTAGCTTTATGCTAAGCAGGGAGGAAAGTCCGAGCAGGGCAGGGCACGGTGGTGGCTAACGGCCACCCGGGGCGACCCGCGGGAAAGTGCAGCAGAAAGTATACAGCCGATGACCTTTATGGTACAGGCAATGGTGAAAAGGTGTGGTAAGAGCGCACCGCGATACAGGTGACTGTATCGGCAGTGAAAACCCCACCGCCTGCAAGACCAAGCATGCTGGTAATCCGGCCCGGAGAGAGCGGCTCGCCGCTCGGCCAGCGGGTAGGTTGCATCCCGTTTTACGGGAGAGTTGTCTGGCAACAGCCAACCAAGATAAATGATCGCCATTTACAGAACTCGGCTTACAGACCCACTCTTTTTTTAGTATATGAGTATATTAGTTTATGAGTTAATGAGTAGTTTTTTTACACCATGAAAAAAACTATCAAGCTGTGCTTTTAATTTCGCCCGCGGCTTGTATCATTTTCTTCGAAATGACCGGGCCTACTAATTCGTGTATTACCGTAGCTCCTATCGTTATGCTTATCAGGATATTTGAAAAGTCAGTGAACGCTGGATTTTGCTTAATTAGCAATGCTAATCCGATTACGATTCCTCCCTGCGGTATAAGGCCGCCCCATGCGAACTTTTTTATTTTATTATCGCTCTTTGCGATAGTCGAACCGATAATTGCACCGCTGATTTTCCCGATAGCTCTGAATAAAACAAAATATAATGCCAAGGGAAGATACTTGAGGAAAAGAGAAAAATCGAGATGCATGCCGCTTAGTGTGAAGAAGAAAACAAAAATCAATTCGTCCGTATATCTTTCGAGCATGTGGAAGATGCTTTCCTTTTTCGGATTAAAATTAACAACGATTGCTCCCACCGTCATAATACTGAGAAGTTCATCTATTGATAAAAGTGAGGAAATACCGAATGTTAATGCGAGCATAGCTAATATTGCTACAATGAGTGTCCCTTCGTTTTCTCTTTGCAATTTAATTGTGAGCCAGTTGAAAATGAATCCAACTATTATACCGAATCCGATAGCGCCGAAAATCTGATATAGGGGAATTACAACTGAACTGTGAATATTGAAATTCTCATGAGCCGCTAAGATGGAACTTATAGCAACCGCTATGCTGAAATTAATAATACCGAACGTATCGTCAAGAGCTGCTATACCCATAATTGTCGAAGAAACGGGCCTTTAGCTTTGTATTGATGAACAATCGCTAAAGTAGCAGAAGGGTCCGTCGGACATGCAAGCGAACCCATTAGCAAGCCCACTGGTATAAAGACTGTTAACCAGTGCATCCCTTCCATTTGGATGAAAAGTGGCGAAACTAAAATTATACCGATTGTTGTCAAAACGAAAGATGTTTCGGCTTCAAAAAAAGTAATATAAGAAATCTGTTTGCCCAACTTTTTAATCTTACTGTAGTGTAATGTACCACCGACCGCGAAAGTTATAAACGATAGAGCAATATTGATAAGAAGTTCCGTATGTTTTGTAAAATCAACGGGCACAACATGGGTAAGATTCGGATTTAGAACTATACCGGCTATAATAAAACCGGTAACTTTCGGTAAACCGAATTTTTTTGCGAATTCGCCGCCTATAAATCCAAGTAAGACGATTAAGCCTAATATTAACATATCTGTCATGAGCAATATTACCTGTTATGGGGCAGTTACATTCAGCGATGTAATTGCCGCTGATTTATCAACTTATTATTTCCTGCTCATTTTTGGTCTAATCCACACATTATTTTTGGAATTGAAAACTTTTCATTTTTGTAATATGATAAATGATAATGAATGAAAGTAAAAGAATATTTTACAAATCGAGGAGATCGACATAATGACTACTCATAATCCGACACGCCGGGATTTTCTTATTGCTTCTCTGGGTGTGATCGCAGCGACGAAATTAACTTATTCTCAGGATTCTTCAACTCTCACTGCCTCAAAGGTAATTGAACGAATTAAAAGCAATCTAAACGTGCCGTTACCAAGACTGAGTGTTGATAAGATCATCGCAGGTAATGAAGATATGCCTGTAACGGGTATTGGAGTATCAATAATGGCAACTCTTGACGTTATCGAGCGAGCGGCCGCAAAAGGACTCAATATGGTCATTACACATGAGCCGACTTTTTACTCGCAGCGTGATGATTTGAATCTATATCCGGATGATTCAGTAGTTCAATATAAGCGTGATTATCTCGAAAAGAATAATGTTATTGTGTATCGCCTATACGACCAGTGGCTCGGACGAAATCCGAGCGGCTATGTCGAGGGTATCACGAACCTGATGGATTTGGAAAAGCATGCAGATGATTTAAACTCGAATTTGCTTAATTTTGAAGGCAAGTCGCTTCTGGAGCTTGCGAAAGATATTGAGACAAAACTTAATATAAAAACTCTTCGAGTTATGGGCGATCCGAAAATGCCCGTAAACCTTGCCTTTATAGGTTATGGAAATACATCATTGAATCAGGCAGTAGATATATTGTCACGGGATGATATAGATGTTCTTATAATCGGCGAAGCGAACGAGTGGGACGTGAATGAATATGCTATAGATATTTATTCGACCGGCAAAAACAAAGCGGTAATTTATCTTGGTCATCTAAATTCAGATGTACCCGGCATGAAATTCTGTGCCGAGTGGCTCAAAGGAATTGTCAAAGAAGTACCAATCGAATATATCGATTTTCCTGAGCCGTTATGGTTCGCAGACAAGCCTGAGTGGAAGTACTAAGAACAACGGAATATAAATGTATTGGAAAATACAGGAGTAATAAAAAATGACAATCACTGCAAGACAAATAATCGAACGTATGCGAGAAAAACTTGGCTCGGAACAAATTGGAGTCGGCCGGATAGATAAAATCACCGCGGGCAACATGGATATGGAAGTTACAGGAGTTGCTTCGTGCATAATGGTTACACTCGATGTTGCCAAACGTGCGATTGATAAAGGTCTCAATATGATTATAACTCACGAATCGACTTTTTTCAGCCATCAGGATAATACAGCTCCGTTTCAGAATGATGAAGTTTACAAATACAAACGAGACTTCTTCGAAAAAAAAACATGGTCGTGCTACACTTGCATGATGCTCTGCATATAGGTATGCCCGATGCGATTCAGCAAACTTTAATGAAAGTAATGGGCTGGGAGAATAACATTAATCTGGATGCCGGCAGAAATTTCTTTGAGCTGGCTCCGATTTCACTTGCGAAATTAGCTCAGGAAATAGCTGAAAAATTTAATACCAGAACTATACGAGTTGAAGGTGACCCGGAAATGATTGTCAAAAATGTCATGACAAGTCTTGGAAACGCCGGTGCAGATAGATGTGTCCCTGCGCTGGGCAGGGATGATGTGGATGCATTTATATTTGGCGAAACAGACGAGTGGGAAAGTGCTGGTTATGTTCTTGACGCGATAAAAGCCGGAAGGAAAAAAGCTCTTATTTATATCGGCCACATGGAATCAGAGCAGCCGGGAATGAAACATCTTGCCGAGCAGATGAAAGAATATGTCACAGAAGTTCCAGTAGAATTTATAACCTTACCCGAACTGTTCTGGCGAACCGATAATCCTGTTTGGGAATTTGAGCAGCTTTCATAAAAAAAGGACAGTCACTTGTTAGCAACTGCCCTTTACTTCAATCCTGACTATTTTGGATTATTTCATATTAAACTTCTTTTGATTTAATCCATTTCATCATTTTACGTAATTTTTTACCGACTGTTTCCAACTGGCAATCATGGTCTTTTTCATAGAGAGCGTTGAAATTCTTGCAGCCGGATTTGTATTCTTCTACCCATTCTTTAGCAAATTCGCCAGAAGTGATTTCGCCAAGAATCTTTTTCATTTCAGCCTTTGTTTGTTCAGTGACAATTCTCGGTCCGCGTGATAAATCGCCATACTCGGCGGTATTCGAAATGCTGTAACGCATATAGTTAATGCCGCCCTGATACATCAGGTCAACGATGAGTTTCACTTCGTGCATACATTCGAAATATGCAATCTCCGGCTGGTAGCCTGCTTCGCAAAGTGTCTCGAAACCGGCTTTGATAAGAGCTGTAAGACCGCCGCAGAGAACTACCTGTTCGCCGAACAAGTCTGTTTC
>JAFGPS010000042.1 GCA_016936075.1 Sedimentisphaerales bacterium
ACCGGCAGCTCTCTCGTACCCGTCTTTCAGGTGAAAAGCATCCATCGCCTCCACTGTTTCAGTCTTCCAATATGGAATTATATCGCTGTTGTATTTATCGAGGCCGAAATGCCTGCGAATATCTACGTTGAAATAGTACTTGTCACCGTGATAACCGAATAAAGCATTACTACTGGCTATTTCTTCCGGGCTTATGAATTTCTCGAAACGTTTTAATTCCGCCTGCTGGTTTGTAAGGCCCCAGGTTTCGAGATCGAGATTGAAATCGAATTCGTCCATGATAAATTGCTTCAGACGCATTAATTTCTTGTAGCGGGTTTTGCCTTCGAGTTTTTTGAAACAATCCAGATCACGCCATTTCCAGATAACCTGGCTCATAATATTTGCAAGAACAATACTGTACATCAGTTCTGGGAAAACAAAAATCTCCATATCCGAGAGAGTTATCGCAGATGTATATTTTTCTAAATTTTTCGCATCCATCTATAAATTTCACCTGAAAATTGTTAATAAATCACTGAAAGCATACCAGTATATTTTAATTTATTCAATATAAGAATATTCAGCCTCAAAACGAATTTAATATTTGTAATCTCATGGCAAGTTCCTATAATATTCGCTTTTTAATGAACAATTAGTATAGTACATAACAATTAACTTATACTGAAAGATTGTTTTTAGCTTAATTTACAAAAATAATTATTGATATATGTACATATTCCCATCAGGTTAAAGTTCTATAAAATCGTGCTTTTTATATAAAAAACTGTACAAAATGAAGTGTATTGTCCGAAAATAATATAACAAATGTAACAAAAATTAAGTTTTTTTGTATTAATTGTAAATACTACAAAATTTATCTTTGTTTTTTGTTGATTGTTCCATTTAGCATTCTTCTGCTTTATTATACGTATCTTCTTGTATAATAAGTAGTTAAGAAAGCAAATTAATATTACCCTGTTAATTTGCAAATAACGGAGCGTTGGTATTGAATCCCGTAAAGTTTGAAAATACTGGTTTTCAAATAATTTTTTTGTAAGAAAATCGCCCTCTCAAGCGTCTGAATGTACAGTCGTGGGCATGAGTGTTCTTTAGTGCTCTTTCAGGAGCAAAATAACTTAGCAAGGATGGCATGGTGTATTTTGGACTTAAGTACTTGTTTTATAGATAGTTAAAACCATAAAGAAACGTTTTTTGAGGCAAACAGATAAGAAATGACATTGCGACGAAAGAAAAAAATTGGCGAATTACTTTGCGAAAAATCGTATTTAGAGGAATCAAACCTTGAAATCGCTCTGGCAGAACAGGCGGATAAGACAGAAGACCGTCGTCGTCTTGGAGAGATTTTAATAGATTTTGGTTATGTAACACAGTCCCAGCTAAACGAAGCGCTTGCGTTACAGGTCGGAATAGAGAGGGTGAGTTTAATTGATGTATCTATCGCTACTGAAATCATTGCTCTTGTACCGGCTGAACTTGTTAGCAAATACAACATACTTCCTTTAAAACTCGAATCCCGAAATCCTAATGAAGGCTCAGCAAACGGCGATGGAGAAGTTTTAGCAATAGCTATGACAGATCCTTTCCAGCCGCAGGTAATTGAAGATCTGAGATTTGTAACCGGATATCCTATTCGCCGATATTTTGCTGATCCTAAAGAACTGGAAAACGCGATTCTGAAGTTCTACGGCAGTAATGTAGCAAGAATGCTGGATAACCTTACTCCTGAAGAAGCCCATGCCGAAGCAGAAGAATTAGCCGATAGCGATTTAAGTGCCTCAAAACTCGCTGAAATGGCAAGAGAGCCTTCTTTAATTAACCTTGTGAACCTTATTATCCTCGAAGCAATAGATAGCAAAACAAGTGATATTCACATTGAGCCATTCGATCATGAAGTAAAAATCAAATACAGGATTGATGGTCTGCTCCAGGAAAGAAGCCCTTCTTCAAAAAGATTGCGAGCAGCAATTACTTCCCGTATTAAAATTATGGCCAATATGAATATTGCTGAGCGCTTTGTTCCTCAGGATGGCCATATCGAATTTACCGGCAGAAAAGGAAGAGTAGATATTCGTGTTTCTACAGTACCAACGGTTTATGGCGAATCAATCGTTATGAGGCTTCTTGATAAAACAGCTTCATTGCTTGAACTTGAAGAACTGGGTATGGACCCGATATCACTGGAAGGTTTTAGCATTCTATTAAAGAAAAATCATGGAATCTGTCTTGTTACTGGTCCGACCGGCTGCGGTAAAACAACTACACTTTATGCAGCCTTGCAGAGAATATACTCTCCTACTGTAAAAATGATTACAATTGAGGACCCGGTCGAATATCAGCTCGATGGTATCAACCAGATGCCTGTAAATCCTAAACGAGGTCTTACTTTTGCCACTGGTTTAAGACATATCCTTCGTCACGACCCTGATATCGTAATGGTCGGTGAAATTCGTGACGGCGAAACAGCCAATATCGCAATTCGTGCCGCTCTTACGGGTCACCTTGTATTCTCTACACTGCATACCAACGACGCGCCTGGTGCGGTTACAAGATTGGTTGATATGGGTGTCGAGCCGTTCCTTCTGGCAAGTTCACTGGAAGGTGTATTAGCCCAGCGACTTGTTCGTAAAATCTGCACAAGATGCAAAGAGGAATACATGCCGGATGATAGTATGATAGCAATGCTTGGCTTAGAAGGTACTACTATGAAATTCTATCGCGGCAAAGGCTGTAATGACTGCAATAAAACAGGGTATTCAGGACGAAAGGGTATTTTTGAGTTACTGAGAATGAATAGTAAAATTCGCGATCTGATTACACAAAAAGCCCCTTCCGAAGTTATCAGTAAAGCTGGTTCGGAAGACCATATAAGCATGCTTGAAAGCGGCATTAAAATGATTGCAAAAGGTATAACTACCCCCGAAGAAGTACTCAGGGTTGCAAAGACTATAAACGAAGATGATTAATGATTGAAAACATGAAAATAGTTTTAGAGAGAAATCAAAAGTGAGCAAGTTTTCTTACAAAGCAGTTAATAAAAGTGGTGAACATATCACAGGCACATTAGAAGCGGTTGACCGAAAAAGTGCAGTGTCAGTTCTAACCGGCCAGGGCCATTTTGTCACAGAACTTATGGAAGGTTCTAAAGCAAAAGGAGAAGGTGGAAGCTTAATTCCTTCTATTGATTTCAGTCAATTTAAACCTGGAAAAAGAGTAAGTACAAAAGACATATTAGCAATGACTACTCAATTGAGTACTGCTTTGAAAGCAGGGCTTCCACTAATTAATGGCCTGGAACTGATTCAACAACAACAAACCAAAATTGGAATGAAAGAAATGCTTACCGACCTTATCAGTCAGGTCAGTTCGGGTCAGTCACTTTCGGATGCCATGGAAAAACACCCTAAAATATTCAGTCCTTTATACATTTCAATGATTCGAGTTGGTGAAACAGGTGGTATCCTCGAGCAGACTACAGAGCAATTAGCAAGTATTTTAAACAGAGATGACAAAGTAAAAACAAATATGAAAAATGCTTCGGCATATCCGATTTTTGTACTTGTCATAGGTATGACTGCTGTAACAATTATCATAACATGGATTTTACCAAAGATATTAGACACTATTACAAGTACAGGTGCGGCATTACCCCTTCCGACAAGAATCCTGATAGCAGCAAGTGATTTTGCGAAAATCGCTTTTACAACAGCTCCGGGCTTAGGTGTTATTGCTTGTATAATAGCGGGATTTCTATATTTCAAAAATTGGACAAGAACAAAAGGAAGACTGCAATGGGACAGTTTTAAACTTAAAATACCCATTTTAGGTAATGTTTTGAGAACCATCGCAGTAGGAAGATTCGCACGAACACTTGGCTCATTAACCAGAGGTGGTGTCATTATTCTGGAAGCTCTCGCGGTTGTTCGAGATACACTTGGCAATGAATTATTGGGCCAGGAAATTGATATCGTTGCAGAAAAAGTTAAACGCGGCGAATCTCTTGCTGAACCATTGAGTGTTTCCGGATATTTCCCTCCCCTACTCGTACAAATCACAGCTATTGGTGAGGAAACCGGAAAACTCGATGAAATGCTTCTTAACGCGGCGGAAACCTTTGATGCGGAAGCCGATTCTGCGCTTAACAAATTTATGGCAATCTTCCCTGCGTTATTAATTTTAGTTTTAGCTGTAATAATTGGTTTTATCATCATCGCGACACTGCTCCCAATCGTCACAATGCAGTTGTCGGGTGGAATGTAATAGTTAATAAAAAATCTTATTTTCAGGGAGCCAACCATGAAAAGTATAAAAGCTTATTTGAAAGGAAATAAAATGAGGCGGAAAAATGAAACACAAAAAAGAGGTTTTACGCTTGTCGAGCTGCTTGTCGTAATTGTTATTCTCGCAATGCTCTCCGGTATTGTCGCACCAAAATTCTTCTCACAAATTGAGAAAGCAAGATGGGATTCGTGCAGAGCGAAAATGGCACCAATAGAATCTGCAATCGATACGTTCTTACTGAATACAAACTTCTATCCGAACTCTCTCGATGAACTAATGAACGATCCCGGACTTACCGGATGGACAGGGCCATACTTACAAAAGCAAAGCCAATTGTATGATCCATGGGATAATCTTTATGATTATATTCCATACAACGGCGGCTATGATTTAGTAAGTTATGGAGCCGATGGTGTAGAAGGCGGCACTGGATTCGACGCAGATATATACAATGACTAATTTCATATTTGGATTTGTTTATTTACTCCGAAATTGAACAAATGAAAAATCAAAAGGTACAATTAGATAACAGATATAAGAGAGGTTTCACTCTTGTCGAACTGCTGGTAGTCATAATTATCATGACTATTCTAACTGGTATCGGAGTAGGTGTATTCTCTGGAGCAAGCCAGAGACTTCAAGTACAAAGAGCAGCAAGCACTCTTCTTATGATGGCACAATATGCCAGGATGTCAGCTATTGAAAATCAAAGAGTATATAAATTGTACCTGGATAACGCTAACAATGAATTTTATCTTCTCACTACGCTTTTTGATGAACAAAACGGAACTGCCGAGGAAATCTTGATTGAGGATAATATAGTTTCACCGGTATATCTTGAGGAACCTATAACAATCGAAGATGTACGAATTCTTTCCAACGATTATAATTCCGGGAGCAGTTCCAGTAACCAGTATATTATAGCGTTCACGCCTGATGGCACATCACAAACATCTGCAGTACAAATCGGCGACCAGCAAAGCCACTATACACTGAGTGTTAATGAGGTAACCGGAAAATCCAAATTGATCGAAGGTACCATAGATGATGTAAAAGTTGACACTATTGATATCGATGCTGAAAATTTTTGATTCGAGCATGTAATTATGAAATTTAATAAAACAAAAAAAGGTTTTACTCTGGCTGAGACACTTGTGGCAAGCACAATTCTGTGCGGCTCAGTCTTAACGATTACTGCTATATGCTCGAAAGCTCTTACTAATACAAGATTAAACAGGCAATATGAAACAGCTATTTCACTGGCTGACAGGCAACTTAGTTTGATTGACTATGTAGGAATTGATGAATTTATCGAACTCGGCTCATTTGAAGGTGAATTCGATGAGGATATATATGGATTGCTTTATACATGGGAAGCAACTTATCAATATGAAAATCTCGATAACCTTTATTATTTAACTGTTACAATTAGCTGGGTTGACAATAGCCGCTCTTATAGTTTGTCAGTAGATACAATGCTTAACGGCATAAGTATATATGCGGAAACAACTGATGAGACCGGATAAAAGCAATATGAAAATGTACATGAAAAAATCTGGTTTTACTTTGGTAGAAATTTTAGTGGCTTCTACGATAGGCACTTTCGTTTCACTAATTGCTGTCGGGACTTTGCATTCTGTAATTACAGGCAGCGATATGGTGGAAAAAAACATTAATGCCGCCTCTGAAGTTAGATTTGCCTGTAATATTTTTTCTCGTGATCTTGTCAATTTCTACCATGCTGATAGTTTCGAGGATACTGAATTTTATGCTATAACTGAAGCTTATACTGAATTTGAAACTGCTCACTTGTATTTTTATACCGTCAACAGAGCAAAAGCAAGAATATACGAGCCCGAGTGTGATATTTATGAAGTTGAATATTACCTGGATATGGAAGACGATGAATCTCTTTCTCTAAAAAGGCGAGTCTGGCCGAATCCTAATCTTGAGTTCGAACCAGGTGGAATCCTGACAACAATTGCAGAAAACATCGAATACTTTGATGTTAGCTATTTCGACGGTGAAACATGGTACACAGAATGGCCTGAAGATATGGAATCTCCCCCTGACCTGGTTGAATTTACTATTATGACCAGACCACTGGGATTAGGTAATTATATATCAGAAACTCATCTTGTAAATTTAGTCAGACAGGTAAATGAGACCGAAGCAACGGTTCAATAGAAATCTCAATTAGAAAAGTAAAGAACTCATATAAAATTAAGAATTTGAAATTTATTAGAAATGAAAACTAACAGCAAAAATAAAGGTCTTGTTCTCGTTGGAGTGCTTTGGATTGTTATAATCCTCACTGCTATAGTTGCTGTGTTGGGACGAAAAAGTCGTCTTGACAGCAAAATAGTTCTGGGCAGATCCGAAACAATCCGAACCAAATGGGCATGCCGGGCCGGAATTGAAAGAGCTGTTGCATTACTCAATGAAGACGAAAAAGATTCTGACTGTATTAACGATATCTGGGCTTACAGTCCTGAAGACTTAAATGATTTTGAAATGGCCGGCTGCTACTATAATGTGATAATTACAGATGAATCAGGCAAGCTGGATATAAATACATTATCGTGGGAACAGTTCATGGGATTGCCAGGTATGTATGAAGACATCGCTGATGCAATAATCGACTGGAGAGACAGTGACGAGGACGTCAGCGAAATGGGTACAGAATACGGCTATTATGAAAATCTTACTTATGGATACCAAATTCGAAACGCTCCATTTAGAACCATCAGAGAATTATTGTTAGTCAAAGGTGTTACTGATGAAATGTTCTACGGCGAAGATACGAATCTGAACGGTAAGCTTGATTACAATGAGATGGACGGTGACGCCAATCCGCCATATGATAATGGTGATTTATTTCTCGACCAGGGTTGGGCAGCTTATATAACATGTTATACGTCCGATGCTAACAGCACAACAACTGAGACTACAGAAACAGGACAGAATACTAACTCTAATGCAATTATAACGTACGCCTCGAACAATAGTCAAAGTACAATACAAACAGCTCAGAACTCAAGTTCTTCAACAATATCAGCCATCGCAAATCAAGGAGGCCAGACTCAAACGGGACAAACTCAGACTGGACAAACACAGACTGACCAAACTCAAACTGACCAAACTGCTCAGACAAATCAAACAACAGATACAACCCAACAAACAACTGAAGAAACAGGAACCTTAATGGTAAATGTTAATACAGCCTCTGAAGTAGTTCTTGCCGCATTAATGGGTGGTGGCGACGATGCGTACATCGCGGCTCAAGCAATTATAGCATACAGAAATAATTTGGAATATGGAATAGAAGATGTTTCCGAATTATCAAGTCAAGGCATAATAAGCAGTGATATGTTAAGCATGATACAGGACTACTTAACAGTAAGTTCAAATATTTATAAAATCAGCTGCATAGCAACAGCCAATCGTGGCGGGGTCGCCGGCACACAATTAAAAACAGAAGTAGTAATAGACAGAAGTACAAGTCCATACAAAGTACTATACTGGTATCAGGGAGCAAGTAAATAATTATGAATGAAAACGAAAACACATTGGAACATTCAGTAACTGCAATAGCGAAATCCGGAAATAAACTTAAAGCCGTAGATATTCGGAAACAAGATAAAACTATTGAAGTTCTCATGATGAAAAGCGGCGAAGAAAATGTCCTCAACTGGCAGGACTTCGCGGCTAAATGCAGTTTGTCTTTTGACTCAATTGAGGAAGCAGAATCTGAGGAACGCAAACCTGTAGTAGTTGGCTATGATTCAGCGGGGACTGCATTTTCCCGTGTAAACATTCCAGAAGTCGAAGACAAGGAATTAGAATCAATGGTTAAACTCCAGGCTGAAAGCAGATTACCCTTACCCGCTAACCAGATGGAGATTGCATGGCGTGCGGACAAAGAAAAAGAAGGACAAATTGCAATTACAATAGCAGCGGCAAGAAGACAGCAGGTACAAGGCTTTGTGGATAAAATCACAGGCTTTAAACCTACAAATATCTTTTTGGATTGCGAAGGTATTGTAAAAGCATGGAAAGAAATCTTTTCAGGAAATGCACAAAATGCAGTGATTATTAATACCGATTCACGAAATACACAAATTTGCCTGTCAAAGAAAGGACAGCTAATTAACGCTGTTGCTCTTGATATGGGTACCGAAGACTTTACCGGAACTAATGGCGAAGAGCAGGCAGAAAATATCGAGAGATTCGTCCAGGACACAATAAGCATTGTTGACTTATTCGGAATCGATAAATCTGAAAAACTTCAGGTATTTATCCTTTCTGACGGCAGTGATACATATAATGATTTAGTTACTTCTCTGAAATATGAAGGCTTGAATGCAACAATAGCAAAACCGAATACTAAGAAATTTAATACAAAAAGCAGCCTTAGTGAAAATGATATATTCGAATATCGTCTGCAAATCGGTCTTGCACTGATGGTAATCGAAGCTACAGAAAAAGAGCTTAACCTTTTCAAAAACATATATAAACCATTCGGAGAAGAAAAAGAAAAACACTGGCTATATTCACCTAAAATTACCGGTTCTATAGCAGCGGCAATTCTCATTATATTTTTGGGTGTTGTATATGCGATTGATGTGACAAAACCTAATAAGATTCATGATATTATCGAACAGGTCGCGCCAAATACAGACATCTCAACGCTTGTTGAACAACAGAAAGTCTTAAAATCTATTCAACAGCAAAGAATTGATATACTCCAGCTTATCAGTCAACTTTCTACAAATCCGACAACTAATGAAACCCAAACTACAGGACGCGGCAGAGGTCAAATGAATGTTGGCAGAATACAACTCGATAGTTTTGATTTTAGAATGGGAAGGGTTATAACAATAACAGGACAGGCATCTGACCATGAAACATTGTACAACTTCGAAGACCAGTTAAAGAAAATACCAGGTATTATGAATGTATCATGGACTCAATCAGCAGCAAACAGAAGCAGTTCAAGTAATCCAAGTCGAGCCACAACAAATACAAGAGCCACTGCTTCATCAAGAACAAGCAGAACTACTACTAATAATAATCGAAGCAGTATGGGCGGTATAAGTGGTTTCGGTGGTGAAAGCGTGAGATTTTCAATGGAATTTAATTACGGTAACTTTACAGGAAGTCAAAAAAAATCATCTAAAAAATAATTTTATAAGAGAATAAAAACTATGTTAGAAAAACTAAGCGAAAAAGATCAAAAAACAGTAAAAATGGGTGGATTAGCAGTTCTTGCTTTAGCCTTGGCATTTGGTGTTTATCAGGGATATAACTTCCGGGAGAAACAAACAAAAGAAAGTAAAATATTAGATAATGACTTAAAAACCCTTAATATGTCATCAAGTGCGCATAAGAACCTTATGGCCGCAGTACCATATTTCCAAATGCCTGATGAAGAATCAATACAGAAAACAAAATTCCGAAGTTCTCTGAACCAGTTATTTGAGCAAATGAGAATAAGTATGGATCCCTTGGTAGAAGTTGCCGCAGGTAATTCAATCCGCCCTCCTGTTGGATATGGAACATTATCTTTGAAAACCAGCTCCAAGGGAACAGTCTCGTTCCAGAACATTCTTTACCTGCTGGCCGCTCTAAAAGAGAATCCTTATCTTGTCGGCATTGAAGAATTGAAAATAACATGTGATCAGCAAAATCCACAATTAGCTAATTTAAGCATTGTGTTAGCAACATTTACAAATAATAAAAATAATAATAAGAGGGCAAAATAATGAATCTTAATATTAATCTTGAAGAACTAAAAGAAAAGCAGGAGCTTGTATCGGTTGTTCTGCTTGGCGGAGCGGCAATACTTGTTGTTTTAACATGTATTTGGATTACAAAATACTTTCTGCTTTCAACCGAAACTGAAAACATTATTTTGAATGCAATCAAGCAAAGCAAGAGAACACAGGCAGAAGTCGACAATGTTATCGCTGACACAGATGAATTTGTTCAATCATTGATAATGAATAATCTGTTTGCTCCGCCTGCACTTCAGAATACTGACATTCAAAGAGTTAATCCTGTAAATCCTATCAGAGAAATTACAGCAATATTAGATAAGTCTGCATATATTAATGATGACTGGTATTCTGTCGGAGATTCAATTCCAGGTACAGGAGGCAGTGCAAGAATTGTCGCTATCGAAACAAATTATGTAACAGTGGAATTTAACGGTACATCTCAAAATCTATATCCACTTAAAGCAACTACTCGTGCTTCTGAAATAACCACAACGAATTCCATGGCAAGTATGATGGGAGGAGGAATCACTATCAACGGTGGCAACATAACTATAGATAGCTCAGCCGTTAATAACATTCTGTCAAGAATCACCCAGGGCGGTAGAGGCGGCATGATGGGTGGCGGTATGATGGGAGGCGGCGGTCGCGGTGGTCGCGGCGGCGGTCGCGGCGGTCGCGGTGGCGGCGGCGGTTTTGGCGGCGGTGGTTTTGGTGGTTTTTAATAAGCGAAAGGGAAATTATACAGGTTTATATTATGAAAAAACCGGAAACAACAGCAACGTTTATTATGATTTGTATTGTAGCACTTGTAGCTGCATATGGAATCGGTTTTTGTATCAATGAAATTAAAGCCAGCAGAATTGAAGCAGCTCAAAATAAAATATTGATTCAGGAAATTAAGCAAATTGAATCACAATCTTCAGGTAATGAAACTCAGGATACAGCTTATTCTTATACGCAAAACAGAAACACACGTACGAACACTGCAAGAGGAACACAAAATCAAGGCCAACGAGATTTTTCTCCAATGATGGAACAGGGAAGACAAATGACTCAAGGTTTTGGCAATCAGGGTATGAACAACAAAGGGATGAGTATGTTTAGCGATCCTTCGGTTATGGGAATGCGGAATTCTGATCAGCAGAGCATGTTTAATAACTTTGCTTTTAACAATAATCAAGATATACCTGGTTCACAAGAAGCAATAGAGGAGCCTATTAATGATAACCAGCAAGGAGGCTTTTAAAAATAATGTGATAAAAATTAAATTATCTTAATGAAGAACGCAATACCGGAGTGTCCGGATTGGAAAATATTCAATAATTAAAAAAAAAGTTAAATATTGAGGTGATTAAAAATGGAACGTTCAAAAGGATTAATCTTAATAGTAGTTGGTCTTGCAGCAGCGCTTATTGTTTACCAGGTTGGTTTTAGCAAAAAGAGTGAACCGACTTCTACTACTCAAAAACAAGAGGATAATTCAGAAACACAAAGACAAACAAGACAGCAAAGACAGCAAGCGACTTCAGGAAATACTTCAGAGCAACCAACTGCTCAAAACGGAAGATTCGCAGCTAATAATCCACAGGGACAAGACACAACAGCAGTTAATCCTACCGATAGAACCCTGGGACGTGGCAATAACAATAGAGATAGAACAACACAAACAAATCTACAGAGTACAGGTTTGAAAATATCTATTCCTGAAGATATTACCAAAAATCAACTCCAGGTCATATATGCTGAATACAGACAACTTAGCGGCGGCAGAAACGCTGGAAGAGGTGGTAGAAATACTGGACGCGGCGGAATGACTGGTGGCTTTGGCGGCGGTATGAATATGGGAGGAATGATGGGAGGCGGTTATGATATGACCGAAATGATGGGCGGTATGGATATGGAAGAAATGATGAACATGGGCGGCTTTGGAGGCATGATGGGCAACCGAGGAGGCTTTGGAGGCATGGACATGCAAGAAATAAACATAGACGAAAACGAAGATATTCAGTATTAGCAGATTACTTAATAATATTCAAAGGAGAATAACATGTTTAAGCAAATAACAAAAATAATAACAATCATTATGATTTCAGTAATTATACTGACTCCTATAGCACAGGGACGCGGTGGCGGTGGACGCGGCGGCGGTGGACGCGGCGGTATGATGGGAGGCGGTGGACGCGGCGGTATGGATGCCGGCGGTATGATGGGAGGTATGATGGGAGGCATGATGGGTGGTCGGGGATTCACTCAGCCAACTGTCGATGTCAATAGCTTTAGAACAAGCGCATTGCTAACCTATCTTGTCGATGCAAACGGTGTGAAAGTTGATCCGAACACTCTAAGTGAGGAAACTCTTCAAAATTTATATGTACAAATTGGAAGAGGCGATCCAAGTGTAATCGACCTAAACAGATTCAGTACTTTAACCCAGGTAAGCGGAACAATTCTGGGACAGGGAACTATTGATCCCAACAATGATGATTTGATTCCCGTTAACCTGAACGGATTGACAATCAATGCTATCATTGAAATGCTGATACAATGGACCGGCAAAGCAGTCCTTCCTTCTAATGAAGCCCTGGGTTTGACACTTACTGTCTTTTCACCGGAAAGAATGAAAAGAAGCGAAGCTCTTAACCTGCTTTATAATGCAATGCGTCAACAGGGATTTGTTGCTGAAACCAGAAACAATATTATTTATATAAAACCAGCAAGTCAGACGTCAGCAAGGTATGTAGATTTGTTAGAAGAAGACCAAGACCTCTCAATGCTAAATCCACAGGAAGAATTTCGCAAAATATTCAGAGTAAAACATTACAGCCCATCAACTATGGGACAGCTAATTCTACCATTCCTTAATCCTACTGGTAATGTAACTGCCGACGAAACAACTCAAGTATTAATGGTTACAGACACAGTTGAAACATTAATTCAGGTAGATAAGATAATAAAGCAGTTTGATAAAGAATTGGCTGGTACAGTAACGGAATTATTGAAAGTTCAACATAGTGACCCAGCGGAAATGGCTGAAATGATAGCCGCAATTATGGCCAACAATATTACCTCATCAGGTATGCTCGGCGGTTTCAACATGGGTGGTATGATGGGTGGTATGATGCAGCAAAATACCCGCACAAATACTCGTAACGCAACTACAAACACTCGGGGTAACGATAGAGGTGGTCGAGGTACAACTACCACGACAACTGGAAGGACAACTGGAAGAACAAGCAATCCTGCAAGCAGTATGATGAGCATGGGAATGTTTGGAGCTGCTTCGGCAAGCGCTTCAACCATCGGAACAGGAAAACCTGAACCACAACTTATTCCAGATTCGGTTAACAGGATTATTATTGCCACTGCAACACCTGAAGATATGGGAACCATCAAAAACCTGCTGGTACAACTCGATACAGAAACGAAAGTCATTTGGAATCCCGCAGATTTAAGAACACTTGAAAAAAATCAGGTTGTACAAAAAGTCTATAATCTTCAGTATAACACTCCTGAAAAATTAGCTCAAATTCTCGAGCCTCTTTTAACCCCGGATGGTTACCTTACCGCAGAACAAGACACAGGTACCCTTCTTATAAGAGATACTGTTGCGACTTTATTGCAGCTCGAAGACATTATAAAAGAATTCGATAAAGAGGAATCAAATCCGGAAGAACAACAAATATTTGTAATCGAACGTGGTGACCCTCGAGAAATAGTTGATATTATCAACACGATTCTTAGTGGTTCTGCAACCGGAACCGGTACAAGAACAACTGGTGGTCTTACAACTGGAAGAAATACTACCACTGGAAGAAATACTACAACCGGAAGAAATACCGGAAGAACTGGAATGGGCTTTTAATAATGATTACTCATTATAATTATAAAGGAGAATACAATGTTTAATAAAAATATAAAAACTCTTATATCAATATCAGTGATATTACTGATACCTGCTTTATGCTACGCCGGACGCGGCGGTGGCGGTGGCGGTATGGGCGGTATGGGCGGCATGGGCGGCGGTGGACGTACTGGAGGTATTGCCGGTGGATTTGCAGGTGGAACTACCAGTACAGGTGGGACTACAATTGTTGGTACTGATCAGTCTTCCATCTCATTGATACCCTGGCCAGAGAAAAAATGGATTATCGTTAGAGCTCCTGCTGAATATATGCAGGAAATTGAAGAATTGATTAATCAGTTCGATATCGAAACAGATCCCGGAGAAAACAACTATAGCACATACAATGTAAGATATGTCGATGTTGATGAACTGGCTTCAACTCTTACGAGCATTCTGGCAGAATCAGATGTTGATTTCCAAAGAAATGTTTCCATACAGCCGTTACCTACATCAAGACAATTGCTTGTTTTCGGAAAACAGGAATACAGGGATTTGGTATATAAAATTCTTGAGGAAATTGATCGGCCTTCGGACCAGCTCGTAAGAAAGTCTTTTGTACTTGAATATGCTGATCCGGAAGATATTAAGGAAAAAATCGATGAACTTTTCAGCCTGACCAGTTCAACCGGTACAACTAATGCAAGAACTACTACATCAAGAACCAGTTATGGAAATACCGGTTCGGGTATGAGTTCTTTATCAGCAGATACTGTGATTACAACAATATATCCATCTTTAAGGCAAATCGTTGTACTTGCTTCTGAAGAAAAGATGCTCGAAGTCGAAAAGCAAATCAAAGCATGGGATTCACCTATTGAATGGGATAATCTTAAACCAAGAATTATTACAGTAAATAATATCGACCCCGTAGACCTTGTCACTTTGCTTAATAGTCTTTTCAGCACTTCCTCTACGACAAGCACCGGTAGTTCCAGCACGAGCCAGCGCCAGTTACTCAGTGCAACAGGCAGCAGTTCAGAAGCATCACTCGGTGAGAAAATTATCGGCCCGCTCTATGGCAAGCTTACATTCATCGCAATACCTGATACAAAAAAAATAATCGTAGCAAGCAGTATTGCTGATGCATATGAGGCAATAGAAAACTTTATTGAAGAAATCGATGAACAGGACCCTGCTATTATCCCAAAGGTCGTGCTGCTTAAATATGCAGACCCTGAAGATCTCAGTAAACGTCTCAACGCCGTTTTCGCTGAAGCAGGAACATCTGTTAATATCGATATGTCTGTTCAGGGATTAAGCAGCGAGTCATATATAGATAGTACTCAATCCAGTGATAGTACAACAGCAGAAGAATATCAACCACCATGGGCCAGCTCAGGAGGCACCGCTGACGAAGGTATGCCCATCAGTAATATATTCGGTAAAGTTCGATTCATGCCTGAGCCGAACACAAAATCGATTCTGCTTCTTGCTCCGCAACAGTTCATGGAAAAACTGGAAGAGCTTATTACTGATCTGGACGTAACCGGAAAACAGGTTATGATCGAAACAATTATTATGGAAGTCGAACACAATACACTGACCTCCCTTGGTTTCGAATTCTCTTCAGATGGTACTGCTCTGAGCTCGATAGGCAGATTTGGTGTATCTACCGATGCTGTTATTGGAAATCCAATTGATTTTCTTGATTATACATCGGGCTTACAAAAATCTGATGATTTCTTCCTTTCAGGTTTCGGTTTAACAATGTTAGTAGATTTCCTGAAAAAGAATGGTAATGCCCGAATTCTTAACCAGCAGACATTATGGACAAAGGATAATGAAGAAGCGAACTTCTTCAAGGGTAAACAAATTCCGTTCGTAACCGGCACAACCACTACAAACTCTGGATCGGGCGGTACTACAAGCTCAGATACTTATGAATTCCAGTTAGTTGGTACTGAAGTTCGTGTCAGACCAAGAATTACACCTGAAAATAATGTCGGCATGGTAATAAATGTCAACTATTCTCAGCAAACAGGTGACAAAGGTTTGGGTAACATGGACATTCTCAGCCAGATGAATACTAAAACAAACATGGTTATCAAAAATGGTGATACTCTTATTCTTGGTGGTATTCTTTTCCAAAAGGATTCTACAGTGAGTTATAAAATCCCAGGACTTGGAGATATTCCGGTACTTGGATCATTATTTACTCATGATAGTATCAATAAAGAGAATACTGAGCTTCTCGTGTTCATTAAGCCGCAGGTTATCGATGTAGCTCCGGAAGATATATATAAAGTTCTTGATGTAAAAACCAGAGAGTTCATTGAGGAATCAAAAGCAAGACTGGAGCAAGTGAAAAAAGAGATCAATAGCTCTATGAAAGAAGTCCTGAAGAAGGAAAAGTAGAAAAAAGAATATACTTATAATTATAAAAGGAGCTCTGATTTTTCGGGGCTCCTTTTTTATTTATAAACCATCACATTTCAAAATTCCTTTCTCATCTGCCAAAAAGTCTTTGACAGACAAACGTGTTTTAAAGCATAATCTTCACATGGATATTGATTATATAAAACCAGAAGAAATGCCGGATTTGAATATCGACAGGCTTGGTACACCCACAATAGAATCTCCCTTACAGCAATATAATTGTCATTTTACTGAAGACAGTGAAAAAATCTGTATGTATTCACATTCGGATCATCTAAAAGCTTATGAAAATTCTTCTAATAAGCTCCCTATGCTTGAACAAGCGGGCCCTCGTCGAAAGATTTTCTTTAATCCGGAAAATCTTAATTGCGGCATTGTCACCTGCGGCGGATTATGCCCCGGTCTCAATGATGTAATAAGAATCCTGACGATGAATTTATACTGGCAATATGGTGTAAAAACTATTTACGGCTTTCGTTACGGCTATCTCGGTCTGACTCCGAACGCCCCTGCCGAACCGATATTATTAACACCGGAAATAGTAAAAGATATTCATGTCAGAGGCGGCGATATACTTGCATCCTCACGAGGTCCACGGGATGCCGATATTATGGTTGATACTTTGGAGAAAATGGATATCGGGATATTGTTTGTCATCGGTGGTGACGGAACACTCCATGGAGCAAGAGAGATTGTCAAAGCTGTAAAAAGAAGAAACCTGCAAATATCAGTTATTGGTATTCCAAAAACCATCGACAATGATATTTCAGGCATCGAGCAGTCTTTCGGCTTCTCAACGGCTGTAGAAGCGGCACGCATGGCTATTCTCAGCGCACACGAAGAAGCAAGAGGCGCATGGAATGGTGTCGGGCTGGTAAAACTTATGGGTAGAGAATCTGGTTTTATCGCGGCCTATTCGACTTTAGCCAATAGTGACGTAAATTTCTGTTTCGTACCAGAAGCACCCTTCAATCTCAAGGGAGAAAACGGTTTTCTAAAAGAACTCGAACGCAGGCTCGATAGAAAACATCATGCAGTCATCGTTGTCGCAGAAGGTCTATCAAAACGGCTGGCTGCTGAACAAGCTAATCTTAATAAAGACGCTTCAGGCAATGTCTTATTTAACGATGTCGGCCCGTTACTTAAAGAGATAATTACTCAATACTTCAGGGAACGCCAAAAGCCAATGTCACTGAAATACATTGACCCAAGTTATATGATTAGAAGCCTCCCTGCCGATTCGAATGATTCTGCATTTTGTCTTATGTTAGGCCAAAACGCCGCCCATGCAGGAATGTCCGGCAGAACAAATATGGTGATAGGATACTGCAACCAGCATTTCGTTCATTTACCTATCGATTTGACAATCAGGAAGCGAAAAATAATAAATCCCAACGGTCATCTCTGGCAGACTGTTCTCGAAACAACAGGCCAGAAATGCTGAGTTTCATTTAAACAACACAAATATCCCGGATAAAATTAAATCATTGGCTTGGCACGTTTGACGAACTGTATTGCGACACCCCAAGGATCGCGAAGTACAGCTATTTTATCACCACTGTCTGTTGTAGTAACTTCCTGGTCCCACTTTGCTCCAGCTTGTACAAGTTTTTCACATGTTTCATCTATATCATCGACATTAAATGCAAAATGAAGAACCAGCTTATCCTGCGACGCATAATCTGGTATAGTCACATCTGCATTATTATATAACTCGAACATCATATTTTCATCGGCATCACTGACAAATCTTGTAGTGCCTGATTTTAACATAATCTTCATACCGAGATTTTCACAATACCAGTCTGCCATTGCGACCGGGTCTGTTACATTTATTGCTACATGCTCAAAACTCGCTTGTTTCACTTTATTTCCTTTCATAAGGTCAGAACAGCCCGAAGCAAATAATCCCATAGATATAATGATTACCGCTAACGACATATTTCTCATAAGCTTAGTTGTCATCTCAAACTCCTTTCGATAATTCAAACAGTATATTATCAGACTTTAATTATGTATTATTTTCATTGAGATTATTGCTTTAGCGGTCATTTGTCAACAACTATATCAAAGTCAAATTATTACTTTAAAGAATACAGCCCAATCTATCATATACTGATATTCCTACCATTTTTCGTCCTAAAATATATTTACGCCCTGTTAGATACCGAATGACATGAAAAAAATAGTATCCTCCAACACCCGATAAAAGTCCTTGACCGACAATAAAATATATGATAATTTACTTTTTATTAGTTGCGTGGTGAAAAGCCGCAATAGCGGCATGTCGAAGCTCCTTCCGAGAAAACAAAATTTTAGCAGATGTTTGCTAAATTCAGGAGAAGCATGGCAAAAAAGTCGATATTGTTATGTCTCGTACTTGGCAGCGTAGTCTACTACGCCCATTGGCATCTGATTTTTAGCGGTACAAAACTATGCGAACAATAGTAATAACAAATCAAAAAGGCGGTTGTGGCAAAACCACAACTTCATTGAACCTTGCAGCCGCCCTTTCACAAATGGGACAAAGGGTACTGCTTATCGACCTCGATCCGCAGGCTCATGCTACCCTTGGGCTCGGATGCGATCCGGAAAATCCCGATAATACTATCTACAATGTCATTACTAACAGACGTTTTTCAATTTCGAAAGCAATTCTGGATACAAAAATCGAAGGTCTCAATTTAATTCCAAGCAATATTCGTCTTGCGAAGGTCGAACTCGAAATGACCCTCGTATCACAAAAGGAATTTATCCTTGCCGACCAGCTCAAGAAAATAAGCAACAAGTATGATTTCTGTATCATTGATTGTCCCCCGTCACTTGGACTTCTAACATTCAATGCACTCGTAGCGAGTACAGATATTATAGTTCCAGTCCAGGTACATTACTATGCTCTTGAAGGTTTAAAGCAGCTTCTTGAGACAATTAAGACCGCCAGGAAACGTTTTTACCCATGTTCTATTAAGATATTAGGACTGCTTTTAACTTTCGTTGAAGAAAGAGCCGCTCTAAGTCAGCAGGTTGAGCAGCAAATGAAAAACTTTTTCAACGAACTTGTATTCAAAACAGTTATTCACAGAACTATAACTTTAGCCGAAGCACCAAGTGCAGGTGAGCCAATTATAACATATGCTCCAGAAAGCAGAGGCTCTGACGAGTATATGGCTTTAGCCCGGGAAGTTATAGCTTCTGAAGATACAAAATCAAAAAAAGAGCCCCATGAAATATCTGAAATTGTTGAAAAGATACAAATTACCCAACAAACAATAGCAGAAAAACCACAAGATAAACAAAAAGCAAAGGCTCAAGAAACTACTACAACAAAAGAAAAACAAGAAATTGCTCAGCCTCCAAAAACGGAGAAAGCTCGTAAAACAAAACGGAAAGAAAAAGAAAAACAGCCATATTATATCCCTGAACGAAAAAATTATGCGGGGAGACTTATATTTTTCCTTCTTCTGCTTCTTGTTACAATCGCTGTGGCAATAATTACCATTAGAAATAATCCACCGAAAGCAAAACCCAATAATATTAATGTCCTTGAAGACACTCCAACACAGTTTACGTTGGAAGCCTATGATAGAGATCGGGATGATCTGGAATATAAAATAATTACTGAGCCGGAGCACGGATTAATCAGCGGCACAGCACCTAAACTTACATATACACCAAATGAGGATTATATTGGTTCAGATAGTCTTAGATTCATAGTCAGTGACGGCAGGATCGACAGTAACTCGGCTGAAGTATCAATCAATGTAACACCTGTAAATGATCCCCCTGTCGCAAATCAGCAAACTGTATTGTTAAAAGCTGATAAATCTTTTCCAATAACACTAACCGGCAGTGATAAAGACAGCAGTAATATCAATTTTTCAATTAATACAGAAACGAAAAACGGCTCAATAAGCAAAGTGCCTGGATTTGAAACAAACGGCAAAATTGTTTATACGCCTAAACCTGGTTTTACAGGAATAGACAGTTTTACATTTATAACAAATGATGGTGATTTGAACAGTAAGCCGGCAATAGTGCAAATAAATGTAACAGAAAACAATCCGCCCGTTGCGAATATTTCAACAATAAATACTGATGAGGATACACCTGTAACTATTATACTTAAAGGTGAAGACCCTGATGGTGACACGTTAACTTACAACATAACATCAGAGCCGCTTCATGGAATACTTAGTGGTAATGCTCCAAATCTTACATATACACCAAATGATAATTATTCCGGCCCTGATAGCTTTAACTACACAGTCAATGATGGTAAGAATGAAAGTTTTGCCGCAAATGTATCTATTACTATAAATAGTATAAACGACGCTCCTACAGTAAAAGCCAATAGCATATCAACACAGGAAGATACACCTGTATCGATAACACTGTTTGCGGCGGACCCTGATGGTGATACAATGATTTTTAATATCGTATCTCAGCCTTCACATGGAGTACTGAGTTCAACAATGCCGAATACGATATATACACCCAACAATAATTATTATGGTTCAGACAGCTTCAGCTACAAGGCAAGTGATGGTAAAAATGAAAGCGCTATCACAAGTATATCAATAACAATCGAACCAACGGAAGATGACCCTGTCGCTGTTTCAGGAAACAGTGTTGTATTAAATGAAGACACACCGACTATTATTACTCTTGAAGCCATTGATCCCGACGGTGATCCTTTAACTTACACTATCGAAAGATCGCCTTCACGTGGAACCATAACCGGAACAGGACCTGAAATCACTTACACTCCAGACCAGGACTTTAACTGGCTTGACAGCTTTACATTTTCAGTAAGTGACGGTAAAACAAAAAGCAGTCCGGCAGTCGTATATATAACGGTAAATTCAGTAAATGACCCGCCTACTGCAAATGATGACAAAACTGAAACGTACGAAGACCAGTCTATCGATACAATTAAAGTGCTTGCCAACGATACCGACCTTGATAAAGATCCTCTGACAATCAAAGAGGTTTCTCAGGCACCTCATGGTCTGGTCGAAATTAATTCAGATAGTATAACACTAAAATATACTCCAGAGCCAAACTATTATGGAATCGATAACTTTACTTATACGGCACAGGACCCGAGCGGCTCAACTGACACTGCTGTAGTTGAAGTAAAAATTACACCGCTGAATGATTCACCTGTATTTGTATCAACTCCGGTTACTAACGCAATACTTGGAAATATATATAAATATGATGTAAACGCAGTTGACCCGGACCACGGTGACCAACTGACATACACTCTAATATCTAAACCTGATGGAATGGATATTAATGTAAATACAGGTGTTATCGAATGGACACCTGATGATATAAATAAAAGAGTAAATGAAGTTATAGTAAAAGTCACTGATAACAATGCAATTTCTGCATCAGCCACCCAAAGCTTTATAATAGAAGTAGTTCCCACGCCATCAAAAATAGCTACATTGACAGTAACCGACGGCTATGACCAAAACGGGAAAAGTATATTTTACGGAAATCAGGATGTAAATGTTGTTATGGCAAGCGACAATAAATATCTAGAAATAAAACCTAATTCATATATAGCTTTTGATTTATCAAATATCCTGCTTCCTTCAGATACAAAAATTGTTTCTTTAGTTGTTTTCGTAGAACATTACGAACAGGATTCGTTTCCGAATGAGTTTGAAAAATGGAGTATCGGAGAAGGATGGCCCGGTGCAACTGATATCTGGTTTACAATAGATGCACCTGTTCACCAGGGCCAAACCAACGACTCTATGGATTCATGGGATGCTGCAAGCTTTGTTGAAACTCCACGAAAATTGAACAATCTGCAGCTGCAAATTAAAAACGATGATTCTATGAGCAGTATATTCTTAGATTATATTTATGTTATGGCTCAATGGGACTGGTCTGAAGATATTGGTCTGGTAGAGTACAATTTAGAACCTGTACCCGAACAATAATATTCAAAATACATTTTTTGAATCGTTTAATTGCCATCGTTTTGAGTCCGGAATTAAAATATTTTTTTTGACAGTTTGATTTTCATTGCTTATACTATAAATAGAAAAGTTTTTTTTTGAGGCAGGGTGCTGAAAAACAGTGTTTTCCAGCGTTTTAAGCCGATTCTTAAATAGTGCAAACTTTCTGATTTCGTGGTTTATGGATAAAAATCCATTTGCGAGTCAGAAGAAGAAAGGAATGGCCATGATTAAACACGAGGCTGGTTTGCACAAGGATGTGGCAAAAATATTTAATGGAGTATGGATACCAGAACAAGATAATATACAGACTTCTGTAAGCGTAGGATATAAAGACTCAGGTGCTTTTGTACATCCCCAGCCGCTTGCGGTGGAGCAATGGCCGGATAGGGCAAAAGTCAAAAGAGCAAAACAATCATCAAGTCCATGGAGCTTTTTTTCCCCCAAAGCAAGACGTGAGAAAAAGAGACTTTCAGCTATATCCAAACATTTACTTATTAACCAACCTGATTAATAAAGAATAGGATTAGGAAGAGAATGTTTATACTTCTTCTCCTAATCCCTATTCTTCAATACTTGTCAAAATTCCTCTCCATTCTTTTCTTGTTCAGCCTTAACTTCTGCGACTGTTGGTGAACGGCGAAGTAAATTGGCCAAACCAACATCCCTTGTACCTACCAGAGACTTGTTATCATACGGCCAAATGCAGCCGTTAAGCAGATCATCAGGTATATCACTGCTGTCAGTTTCCTCGCTCAAAATAACATTATAACCTAAAACTGGTCGATTTTTAGCTATTTCCGCTTCTTCCTTGCTCAGGCGAATTTTAGCAGCATTTAAACCTTCATATACATATGGAGGTATATATGTATTTAAACCTACTCTTCTTGCCTTAGATATCTCCATAACAATTACTGCATCTTTGTCCTTTATTAAAACTGACACTTGGTCAATAAGACCCTTCCAATCTCTTTTGCCTCGATAAAGATTACGATAACTGCAGGTTATTATTTGTGATTTCGCAGATTCTTTCGGCCATGATATCATTTGTAATTCAACTTTAGAATCAGCCGGAGTACCGAGAGAAACCAGCGTATCATCTTTACCAATCCAAAAAGGTTCACTGAGAAGATTATTTACAGTATCTCTAATTACATCCAATGGATTACTTTTTCCGGCAACTAACGAATAACGGCTGTGATACAAAATCACAATAAAATCTTTTTCAAAACGAATTCGAATATCTCCGTTAGTGATGGATGATTCAACCTGCATAGGTTTATTTTTCCAATTACCTAATTCGACAATTTGATTCCTGTCATCTGAGATTATTTTTTGTAGAACATCTTCTTTTAACTCAAATACAAGATGCATTTTGAAACTATTAATCATCATTCTTGTGTTCTTTTCAGTAGTTGTTTCTGCAAATAAACAACTTGTAAAAACAAAAATAAATACAATCAAAGTGAAAATATTACTTATACATTTCATTCTTTTCATTAATACATTTAACATTTTAAACTCCTTTATCGTTTAAATATTAACATTTAATTCATACTAAAAGCTACCACCAGGCATCAATATACTCGGATAATCAATAACAGGTCCATGAGGATACGAAGTCATAATTTCTTCTGTTTGATGATCTGGATCGGAATTAAAGGTAATTTCCCACCAATGACCAGCACATTCACATGCTCCATGATGGCTCCATGGATAATTTGCTTGTATCCATTCATAGGATTCAAGATCGCCATCTCTGTATATTTCTTCGAGTGTACCAGTACCACCTGACCATCCTGATTCATCCTTATTCAATGTGCCATCCCCATCAGCATCACCATTATCATCACTCCAAAATGGATACAGATCAGAAGTAAAAAATGCATGTCGGTTATCCAAGATATCACGACACTGAATTTCTACATATGAAGCACTAACTCCGAGAATTAGTAGCCCTTTTGTCATTAAATCTGCATATGTACTACAGTCTCCTGGATTTTCTGCAAGCCATTCAAAAGGATCGGGTACAATGCCCCAACCATAATCATAGTTTTCAGGGCTAAACCAACTCTTGGCACCAAGCTGAACCTTTCTTGGTATATTATCTGAGTCATTAGAGGTATCAACTTTCGTACAACCGTTTACCCAATCTACAATAACAGTATCAAGATTGTTTTTGTTAAAAATATAATAATCACAAAGCGGATCATCATATACTACGTACAATCTGCTGGATTGATCTGTCATTAGTATCCAATCATCAGTGCCATCCTTGCAACGATAATACCATCCCGTAGTATAATCCTTATATGTTACTACATTATCTATATTAGAGCCTGATTCACAATTAATATATGAAGTAGGCCATGTTGACCATGTAAGATAAGATCCTGTCATATCCCAGTCACCAATATTATAAGCATCCCCGGATGTTTGGCCGGTAACAACAATACTATCTTCAGCTTGAGTTAAATTAAAAGAGTGACTGAATTTCACACTAACATATGGATTTGCTCCCATAGACCATGCAGAAGGTTCATTTCTACCATCGGGATAGCTATACTCAGGTACTGCCACATCGTATATTGGGTGATCTCCACCATAATTAGCAGCATACAAGTAAGGCTTTATAGCACTAATACGATGTTTGCTAACATGAATCTCCAGATCATCTCTCGTGCCGTCTTCTTCATCTGGAATACTATAGGGCCAATCATTATCATACATATTTACATCAATGTCTGTTGTATATGAATTGGGTGCCAACCATACAACATCTTCTCCAACATTATCACCATCTTTCCATGCTCCTGCAGATGCAGTCCATATCGGATATGATAAGGACAAAGTATCTCGTTCAGTATCTTCAGTACCAGCGATGGGATCACACCAATGGTCATAATCATTAGTCCCTGAAACTGAAAAATCAACGCTTGAACCACATAAATAACGTCCAAGAAAAACAGGTGAGCTTATAGTACCAGCTTGTATCGGATCTCCAACATCCCAAACCTTCGATGCTTGTAATGTACTACACAAAAGAGTCATTAATATTATAATTCTCATTATTATTTTTTTCATTCTTATATCCTTTACCATTATACAATAATTATATCTGGTTTAAAACATAAACATATACCACTTCTCAACAAGTTCTAATCTATATTCGGGTTTTCAATTTGGATTTCGATTATCTCCTCTACCCTGTTCATTTTGTCAAGCTCTTTAGAAACCAGTTCTCTGATCTGTTCATTATCCGGATATTCACTCTGCAATTTAGCCAATCTTTGCATACTTTCACCAATATCAGAAGAAATACATGCACGAACCAATTTATCAGGAATTCGTTCTTTCATTTTAGCAATCCTGTTTTTGAGCCATTCCATATGCTCATCTTTTTCTTTATCATTTCTGAATTTTTCGTATGAAAGTGGTGCTGCTTTATTAATATCGCAGTCAAAAATCGTTTTGAAACATTTTTCAGCTTCATCATTCATTCTCTCACCCAGGTATACATTTCCGAGCATCATATGGGCTTTCAGTGATAAATATGTTATTTCTGGTGTAATTGCAGGATTATCCTTATCAGGTTCTACGGGTAATCGCTTTATAACTAATTTAAGACATTGTATTGCTTTTTTCTTATCAGGTTTTGTTCATTTAGGAATTATAGCGAAGTTAAGCTCTCCGAGTCTGTATGCAACTTCAGGCAGCTTTTCATAATTAGGATACTGATTAATGATCTGAGCATATGTATCTTTTGAATCCTGTCCATAATCAGGTATACTTTCATATGCTATCGCAAGAGTATGCTTTACAGAAGCTTCCTGAGGTTCCGTCAGGTTTCTGCTTAAAGCTTTCTGACAAGCTTCTACAGCTTCCTTATGACGATCAATCTGCCTCAACATTTCTGCGATCTGTATTAATTCTGTATCATTATATTCGTTGTATTGAATATTCTCTTTTGGTAATATTAACTCGTCCTGACTTTCTTCTGATGAGCACACAGAAACTATGCAAATATTCATTAATAGAACCAGGGAAAGTATACCCCCGACAAATTTAAATTTATTCATAACTATACTCCTTTTAACATAACTTATTATATTGTAAGTACTTAAAAACCAACTCCCTGTTTATTTAATTCATAAATCACCCCTCTTTCTTTGGTATATTTAATTTTCACAGTTAAAGAACTCAAAATAGACTTTCTGTTTTAATATACTGGCGTAAGAAGAGATACTGGCGTAAGAAGAGGGCTGAATGTTGATGATAATTTTCAAAAAAAGTAAATATAATTAATATTTTTCTAAAAGGCTGTGTTTTTGACGAAATAATGCATATTTCCTATAAATATTCTTTTAAGCAATATGCAGAACATTCCTCATGTTAAAAGATTATTACTCGCCATAGTTTGGACATGAGGTATATTTACCATATCTTATTATACAATAATTACTTACAACTTCTAATAATGCACCTGAAAAATGTCGATGATAATTATATATAGTGTTTTTTATAAGAATTCTGAAAATGTGCTGCTATTATTAAACAATTTTTCTTGACCGCTTTTTTTATATATTCTATGATGAATAGCAGTAAACAACAGTTGATGAACTGGATTGAAGGACAGACTTGGAAATCCTGATTATTTCAGATTTTCAGGGATGAATAAAAAAGAAAAGTGCTTATAACTCTTTTCTGTAAAGGTAATTAAGTTACAAAGAGGCTTTTTTAGCGTATATAAAGAGAATTAAATGATACTTCTATTGATACTAATCGAGAATCTTATTATTTTCCGCTTTATGGCGCTGAAAAGCAAATTTGACGTGAAACGAAATCTTCCTATTAAAGTATTCGGTTATTCGCAAGGAAAACACAGGTCTAACAAGGAATTATCAAAACGTATCATTAAAATAGCTTCTTACTGCAAGATTAAAAGGAGACACAGTAAAACTGTTTTGCTTCGTTTAAACATAGACGCTATGGCGCTGCAAATTCCATATGTATATCCAGCTTTGCTATAAAGCTGTGCAGACCTGTATTTACCAGCGTATTTCGTTAAATATAGTCATTACTTTGAAACTTCTCACCGAGAACACCCTCAATCCTTTCCATCGCTAATAAAATATTAGAAAACTACAGGGAAAGGTTAAAAATATGAATGCCATTATCATGGACATGGGCATCTTCGATACAATGCTTTTGACTCTTCAGGCTAGTACTGCCTCAATCTTCGCTTTTATTCTGGGAATCGCATTGACAGTAATGGTTTACATAATAATTAACAGAACAAAAGCAAAAACATTCGAACAGGATTTACAAAGACAGATTGATGGTGCCAATAAAGAAGCTGAAAACATCAAAAAATCTGCTGAATTAGCGGCCGCTGAAGATGCCATTAAAAAACGAGAAGAATTCACACTTGAATTTAACAAGATGAGAGCTGAACTGCATGAAAATGAGATGCGTCTGACAAAACGTGAAGACGTTGTAGAACGCCAGGCAGAAAATCTTCAGCAGAGAGAAAATTCAGTAAGACAGCAGCAGCAGGAAGTTAAAAAGAGATTACATAATGTCGATATGAAAGACAAACAGCTTTCGGCAATAATGGCTCAACAGAAAAATCAATTGCTGAAAATAACGTCTATGAATACTGAAGAAGCCAGAGAACTCCTTTTAAAACGCCTTGAAGATGAGTGTGAGCATGAGATGTCTTCTCTGATTCAGCGCAAGGTTCAGGAAGCCACTGAAACAGCCGACGATAAATGCCGCGAAGTAATCAATACTGCAATACAGCGTTATGCGGCAGAACAGACCTGCGAAGCAACTGTTTCAACTGTCGAAATTCCAAACGATGACATGAAAGGCAGAATCATCGGTAGAGAAGGACGTAACATCCGCGCATTCGAAAAAGCAACCGGAGTAGATGTTATCGTTGACGATACACCTGGAATGATTGTCGTAAGCGGCTTCAATCCGGTACGACGAGAGGTTGCCCGCTTGTCAATGGAAAGGCTTATTCAGGATGGCCGTATTCACCCATCCCGAATCGAAGAGCTTGTAGCTCAAACGAGAAAAGATGTTAATCACAAGCTTTTACAAATCGGTAAAGACGCCGCTGTTGAAACAAATGTTCGAGGTCTGAACAACAAGGTTTTAAGCCTCTTAGGCGCACTTAATTATAGAACAAGTTACGGCCAGAACGTACTGCGACATAGTATTGAAGTTGCATTTCTGGCACAGGTTATGTCAGACGAGCTTGGCCTTGACGGTTCTATCGCAAGACGTGCAGGCTTGCTCCATGATATAGGTAAAGCTATCGACCACGAAGTTGAAGGCAATCACCCTACTATTGGAACAAACTATCTGAAACGATTTAACGAATCGTCCATAATACTCAACGCGGTAGCCGCACACCACGGTGACATTCCCGCTGATAATCCATTTACACCGCTTGTTTCGGCGGCTGACGCAATCAGTGCTTCGAGACCTGGTGCAAGAAGAGAAACGCTCGAAAGATATATTAAGAGACTGGAAAAACTCGAGGAAATCGCAACCGGCTTCAAAGGCGTCGAAAACGCTTATGCAATACAGGCTGGACGTGAAATTCGAGTTATTGTTTCGGCTGAACAAGTTGATGACGGGGCAGCTATGAAAATCGCGCGTGACATCGCCAAGAAAGTCGAAGATGAAATGACTTATCCGGGTGAAGTCCAGGTCACTCTGCTCAGGGAAGTACGCTGTATCGAGTTCGCAAAATAATATGAAGATTAACATTCTATGTATTGGTGATATTGTCGGCAGGCCCGGCAGACGCATTCTCGCGGAAAAGCTCAAGGCACTGGTTAAAGAGCTCCAAATAGACTGCGTAATAGCAAACGCTGAAAACGCGGCAGGAGGCTCTGGCCTTACATCGCAGATATACGAAAAGCTTCTCCATAGCGGCGTTAATCTTGTTACTTTAGGCGACCACACTTATCGAAAAAGAGAGATTATTCCCGTTCTTGAAAAATCAGACAATATTGTGCGTCCCGCGAATATGTCAGACAAAGCAGCCGGTAAAAATTATGCTATCTACAAAACATCAAAGGGCCCTTCTATCGGAGTTGTAGCTCTGATTGGCAGGTTATTTATGAAGCCTGCCGATTGTCCTTATAATGCAGCCGACAAAATTATATCTCAGCTCCAGCAGAAAGCAGATATCATCGTTGTAGATTTCCATGCCGAAGCAACAAGCGAAAAAGTAGCGATGGGTTATCACCTCGACGGTCGAGCAAGCATTTGTTTTGGAACTCATACACATGTTATGACTGCTGATGAAAAAATCATGAAGCACGGTCTTGCATACATCACTGACATTGGAATGACAGGTCCGCACGATTCCATACTTGGACGCGGCGTTGAGAATGTTCTTAAATCATTCAAAACACAGATGCCATTCCCATTCGAGATAGCTTCACACGATGTCAAAATAAACGGTATTTTAGTTACAGTAGATAGCAATACCAAAAAGGCAGAGCGAATACATAGAATCTGTGTAAGCGCAGATTTATCAGAAACCATCGTATACGATAGTGACGACGGAAAGCCTGAGTATCTAAATAACAATTTTTAGATTAGCATATGATGTAATAGCCACTACTTCATCTGACAAACAATATTATTTTGTTCGATAGTTGTCTGTAAGTTAATGTCCAGTTTTTTAGCTTTCGC
>JAFGPS010000043.1 GCA_016936075.1 Sedimentisphaerales bacterium
ATCCTCCTAAAATACTTTAATTTTCAGGATATAATTATACATTAACTAACCGACTTTAGCAACAAGCCCCTTCGCGGGAATGACAAATTGTTGTATTTATTTTTTTGAAACGGCACTACGTTACATGGCAATTAAATATACCAACTCCGGATTATAAAAAAAAGTTAAAAAAATTTAAAAATATATTGACAGTACCTAAGATTAATTGTATTATTGTATTAGTACAATTAATAATTATACTAAATTATACGAGAAAGGCAGAAAAGTGCAGATTCGCGTATCAACAAACGACGGCATACCAATTTACTTGCAAATCATCAATCAAATCAAGTACATGGTAGCCTCCGGACGTCTCGAACCGGGCGATAAATTGCCTCCGGTACGAAAATTAGCCGAACAACTCCTTATCAATCCCAATACAGTAGCTCGTTCATATCGAGAACTTGAAGCCGCTAATATTCTCAACACGCGACAGGGATCGGGAGTTTTTGTTTCTGATGGAGTTTCGCCATTGGCCCGAAGAGAACAAAAAAGGATACTTAAGGAACGTATCGACTTGCTTCTGGCCGAAGCTCAACAAATGAACATAACTACAGAAATGGTAATCGAACTAATACAACAGCAAAGTCAGCATATAAAATAGGGAGTCATTGCAATGAATGAATATGTGATTGAAATACAGGCTCTGTCACGCCGATTCGGTAAAAAATACGCATTGCAGGATATTGATGTCAAAGTACCGCGGGGAATTGTATTGGGACTCGTCGGAGAAAACGGAGCGGGAAAAACAACTCTAATCAAACACCTGCTCGGACTTTTGAAGGCACAGACGGGAACTGTACGTGTTTTTGATAAAAATCCAGTTGAGGACCCTGTGGGAGTCCTCGGTCGAATCGGCTATCTTTCAGAAAACCGTGAAATGCCGCAATGGATGAGTATCAACGAGTACATACGTTATACCAAAGCGTTTTATCCCGGCTGGGACATGGAATATGAAAAAGAATTGATTAGTAATTTCGAACTCGATAGAACTCAACTTATTAAACATCTATCACGAGGTCAAAAAGCGAAGGTTGGCTTGCTTGTAGCGTTAGCTTATAAGCCCGACCTGCTTTTGTTCGACGAACCATCTTCCGGGCTGGATCCGGTTGTGCGGCGTGACATGCTGACCGCTATAGTTCGTACTATCACAGAAGAAGGCCGAACGATTGTTCTATCGTCGCATTTACTCGATGAAGTCGAGCGAGTAGCCGACCAGGTTGTAATGATTCATGAAGGACAAATTGTATTGAGTGATACACTGGAAGATATTCGAGAAGCGCATCATCAATTAATCGTTAGATTCGAGCAGGATCAGGACCAAAAGCCGATACTTCCGGGAATGCTGAGTTGTGAAGGCGGTCCAATGGAATGGTCTTGTCTTTGCAAAGAGAAAATTGATATTCTCAAAACAGCCGTACAAAACCTGAAAGGCAATATCGTCGAATGCACTTCGCCGAGCCTCGATGAAATTTTCGTAGCGAGAGTAAAAGCGGACACTATCTAATAATGGAGAATATATCATGCAACCTTATATAAAAGCAATGACATGGGCATTCTGGCGAGAAAGACGAATACATTTCATATCGTTTATTATCCTTGCGAGCACTTTCAGCGTATCAATACGACAGTTTATTCCAATTTTTGAGAAATATAAATCTATGCAGTTAATATATATATTCGCTGTATTTTTCGAAATAGCCAGCTTAGGAATGCTAATTATTTCAGCATTTGGTTCATCTGTAATGAACCTGAAAATTCCTGACCAACTATATGTGAAACCTGTTTCGTCACGTTTCCTTACGTTGGTTTATTTAGCCTTTTCAATTTTATCTGCAATTGTAATACACTTGATAGCTGTTTTGCTCTATAGATTTGTTGGACATTTGGATTGGCCTTTAATAAGTCCTTTAATCGGTTTTATTTCAATAATTCTCTGCGCATACTCTTTATACTGGATTTTTTCTGACTCACCTTTATTATGTGTGATTTCTATTACAGTTACATGCGGATTTATAGCTCTAATATTTATCGAATTTATTAAGAGGCAGGTTTCTCCGTCATATTTTCTTTTTAATATTATGCCGTACCTATTAATCGTTGACACATTTGCTTTAGTAATTTCATTCAAAGCAATCAAACATGCCCGCTATGGAGAAAAGATTCGCTCGGTAAGATTTTGGGAAAGATTCTATTTAAAATTGAAAGCTTTGTTACCAGGTACAAACTGGAAATTAAATTCACCACAAAAAGCTTATTTCTGGTTGCTCTTTCGCAATGGTGGTTTTGTTTTTCCAATGGTTAATATTTTTTTTATTTTAATCATTTCTTTTGTGTCTATGTTTACACCTGAGAACGAGAAAGGTTCGGAAGTAATTAGCGGTATAATAGCTTTTGCAATTGTGAATTTATTTTTTTTACCAATCTTCAGTGCAGGAATAGTTAATTCGAGAGGAAATTCTGATGGCCTTTCATATCAAATCGCCATTCGACCAATAAGCGAAAGTTCAATTCTCAAAACATTATTAAAAGCTTTCATGGCTAATTACATAGCTGGTTGGATTATTTACTTAATTGGAGCGTCAATACTTATTCTTATGCTTGCATTAACGGGAAACCTTGATTTATCAGATGCTGATATAAACAAACTAATACAAGTGAAATCCTTTTTCTTATTTCCGAAAATTCTTATTTATCCATTGGGTATTTGGGCGATAGCCGGATTGATAAGTTCATTATTTTTAACCGGGAGAAATTTACCTGTGTTTATTTTCTTTTCTCTTCTTTTTCTGACACCGATTACTATTATGCTTACCAATACCTTCGGTAGTAAAGTTTTTAATGATTTTATCGTGTCCTCGCTGATATGGTTTCTTGCACTTGGTGGTTTTGGCGGAACGATATTAGCAATATTATATGCAATTCGCAAATTTCTTATATCTTCACGTTTTGTTGGAATTTTAATTGGCGTTTATGTTTCTTTTTGTATTATTGGTTTGATATTAAATTTCAGCGTTGTTAATACTCCGGCCAATGCCGTGATTTTATGTGGAATGCTGGCTCTGCCTTTTGCGCCATTTGCTACTGCACCTTTGGCGTTATACTGGAATCGTCATAGATAATACAATTCAGTTTTTACCTAAATCATTTTAATATGCCAAACTTAAATGCTGTACAAATTAAAGTCGCGACAAGTACTACTACAATACCCGAAAGTGCAACAAGGCGGGCTAATGTTCCAGGTCTGAATCTTTCTTCTTTAATAAATCGGGTGACACAGTAGTAGTTCAGGCCGTAATAGAGCGGTGCGACGCAAAGACTGATAAAGGCGACATCCAACACGAGTGTTACCGGATTATTTCCCTGAAAGGCCAGAAGAATCAGAATTGCGAAAGCCGCAGTGGACAGGACAAAAATCCAGTAAAGTTTCATTCTCCATTTGGCTCTAATCGATGGAAAGAGTGTCGAAGCCATTTCGGCGAAGGCACGCGAGAAACCGTCCATCACTGCATAAACCGTAGAATACATCGCGGTGAAAGCGGCGACCATGAAAACGAAATACATCCATGAACCAATATTATCCGTATATATCTTCGCAAGATTACCGGCAAATTCCGCGTCAGCGATTTTGTCACTCGTGCCATGAAGATATACCGCTGCCAACATAAGAAAAACGGAAGCAACAACGAAAGACAAGATATATCCTAATCTCATATCAGTAAGTGACAACCTGAATATTTTCCATCTGCTTTCAAACGTCTGGACCGAGGTCAATTCACGATGCTTCTCCAAAGTCCAAAGTGAGTGCCAGATTGATACGTCTATTCCCGTTGGCATCCAGCCGAGAATAGCGGCGATAAGAGCCATCGAACCCACCGGGATGGAAGGAATTACGAAGTGTTTGAATTCGGTAAGATTGGGAGCAGCAGGAACGAATACCGCGATTGTCGCAAAGAAAAGAACCGTCATCATAATCTTATTGAGGAAGTCCAGCCAATTGTACCCACCTAATACAAGAAAAAGCAGTACAGTTCCAATAACCAGAATTACATAGAATCCGGAAAAAGGCTCGTGCCCGATAAACGTTGACAGAACAGCCGCGGCTATACTAACCACGCCGGCAAGGACTCCGATACCCTGCGCTACCGTCACAAAAAGAAGAATCCACAATGCCCATCCTCTCGGCCCGGGCATTCTAATATATCCAGCGATGAGCGATTCACCAGTCGCGGCGGCATAGCGCGGGCCGAACTCGAACGCATGATACTTGAATAAATGAGTCAATGGAACGAGCCAAAGTAACTGAAATCCGAACATCCAACCCGCTTTGGGACTCATAACGAGATGACTGGCTCCGATGGATGTCGCCGCCAGAAGCAATCCAGGCCCCAATCTGCTAAAAAATGAAAATGTCACTTTTATATTCGGCTTGCTCATAATATTCCGTCACCAAATTACGACAACCTAACATCTTTAATTTCAACATATTACCAAAAACTGTCGAGATAACACATTCTTCCGTCCGGCTACGTGCTTTATCTAATCTTACTAAAAAGACAAGATTTATATTATCTATTATGATATCAATCCAAGTCAATATTTTTCTATTATTTATTATATTGACAAACACCTACGATAGTATAGGATTATTATACCATTGAATGCAATTAAAAGTTGCATTCCTGGAAGTAAAATATTGAAAAAGCTGATAGCTTGAGGACATATCGTGATACAGGCATTCTGGTAACAATTAGCAAGCTATCTATAGTTATGTTTATGTGGTTAAAGATTTATCATTAATTTTTTTAAGGGGAAACATAATGAATAAACATAGTATTAATTCTTTAGTATGGCTCTTATTTATATGCTTATTTATCACCAATTCCGGCGAGGCTGCGATTAAGGATGCTGAATCTGCCAGTCATGGAACTGATGCATCACAGTATCAAATTGTTGATACATATAAATTCAACGGGTATGAACTCGTGCAGATAAATCTTCCCGTCCTATCTCACTATTCGTATATCCTGATTAGCGAAGGAAAGAGCCTTATTGTTGATCCGGGCAGAGACGTACAATTTTATGTGGACCTGATAAAAGAGAAAAACTTATCTGTTGACGGTATTTTTCTAACTCATAGTCACGCTGATTTCGTGGCTGGTCACACGGAACTTGTAAAGCTGTACAATTGCCCAATCTATCAGAGCGCCAAAAGTGGAGCCGAATACAAGATTGAGCCAATCGCTGACGGTTCAAACCTGCAAATAGGTAAAGCTTACATCCAATTTATCGATACTCCCGGCCATGTCCTTGATGGAACCAGTGCAATTATTGGCCCGACCAAAGATTTGCCGGAATTAATTCTTACTGGTGACTTTCTTTTTGTCGGCGGAGTTGGCAGACCCGACCTTGTTACAGGAACAACTTCATCGGCGCTTGCCGGTATGCTTTTTGATACATGGGTCGAGAAGGTATCAAAACTTCCAGATAGCGTAAAAGTATTTCCAGCTCATGGAGCAGGCTCTCTATGCGGCGCACATTTAAAAGACCAGCCGTTCTCTACAATAGGCGAAGAAAGAACATCGAATCCGACACTTCAGCATAAAAACAGAAGCGAATTTATCACAGCTGTATTATCCGAGTTACAGGAACCGCCTCAATATTTCGGCCATAACGCGGCAATGAACAGGACTGGACCTCCGCTTGTAAATTGGGATGAAACTGTTTCTATCTTAAAACCTGAAGCATCTTTAACTGACTTCTCGAAAAACTATATAATTGATCTTAGAGACAGCAGCTTATTTGCGGCGGGACATATTCTTAATTCAGTTAATATTGCCCTGAGAGGCAGATTTGAAACATGGACAGGAATCATGGTACCATGGGGATCAAATACTATAGTGTGCGGAACGACCGATGAGATTAAAGAAGCAGCTCATAGGCTGCATCGAATTGGATACACCGCGAAAGGACTTGTTTTCGATGAGTGGGCCAAAGCTGATATGCAGCTATTAAAAAATAAACTCATCTCTCCGAGAGAACTATATGACCAGATGCAGGCTAACACAAATCCAATTATTGTCGATGTCCGCTTACCAAGCGAATGGATGGGATTGAGAATCGGGACAGTTCTGAATCTGCCGCTAAACAAACTTTCTGAATTGTCGAATAAATTAGATGTATCCCAGCCGGTAGTTGCAGTTTGCAACTCAGCTTATCGTTCGAGCATGGCAATTGGTATTTTAGAAAGACGTGGAATGAAGAATGCTACCAGCCTGGAAGGAGGAAGTGAAGCATGGATTGAAGCCGGATTTCCTGTCTATGGTTCTGAACAGGCGGGAGCATCAGCTTCAACTCAAATTAGAAAAATGATTGCTCTGCCCGAGCGTATATGCGCAAGGGAATTGAAAAGACTTATGATGGATTTACCGGGAACGTTTCAGATTGTTGATATTCGACCGAAAGAAATGTTTGACGACTATAGTATTCCTGGTTCGCAAAATGTTGATATTGTTGAAATTGTTTCTAATCCATCATATCTTGTTGAAACAAGCCCACTGATTATTGTTGACCGTGACGGTTCTTATGCAATGGCAATCGGAGGTATATTGTCGCAGAAGACATCGCGTCCGATTAAGGTTTTGTATGAAGGCCTGGAATCTTATTGGATGGAGTCTGACTTTAGCGGAACGTCTGTACCAATGAATGCTACGACACCTCAGATTCAAATTTCTCCTCCGGCATCGAGTTCCACACCTGCGGCTCCTTCTGTAACACAACCGGTAACGAAAAAGAAAAGTGCGGGGTGCTGATATGGAAAAACATGATTTATTAAAAAAGAAATATATGAATCCCTACCTTGCCGGAATCGGGTTGGGATTAACTCTGCTTGTATCTTTCCTTGTTCTTGGAGCAGGTTTGGGAGCGTCTTCAGGACTGGCACGAATAGCCGCCTGTATTGGACTTTGTGTTGCTAAAACTCACACTCTCTCAAGCGAATACTTCGGTAAATGGGGACAGCATCCGATGCAATATTACCTTGTGTTCATGTTGGTCGGTACATTTATCGGGGGTTTGTGTTCGGCTCTGCTTGCCAATAGAACCAAACTTCAAATCGAAAGAGGCAAACAAAGCTCTGTAGGTCTCAGAATTGTATTTGCATTTATTGGCGGCATTCTTGTTGGTTTTGCCAGTCGATTGGCACAGGGATGTACAAGCGGCCAGGCTTTGTCCGGGACGGCATTACTTCTGACAGGCAGTTTTGTATTTTTGATTTGTATATTTGTCGGAGGTTACGCAACCGCAAAATTATTCAGGAGGCAGTGGAATGATTAATACTATGTATCAATTAGATACGCTTGATTCCGCTCAAGCCTTTATTGCGTCATTACTGATTGGCGCAGCGTTTGGATTTTTCCTTGAACGGGCCGGTTTCGGATCGAGCAGAAAACTTTCTGGTGTTTTTTACTTTAAAGACATGACCGTTATTAAGGTGATGTTCACCGCCGTGATTACAGCGGCACTTGGTTTGATTTTATGCATTGTTCTCGGCATAGTTTCCATCGATGGGATTTACCTTATGCCCACCGTGTATGGAGCATATATTGTCGGCGGTTTAATTTTCGGTGTCGGGTTTGTAATGGGAGGCTGGTGTCCCGGAACGGCTGCCGCGGGAATGGCGAGCGGAAAAATCGATGCGATTATATTTCTTGTTGGCGCTATTTTGGGTTCAGCCGTTTTTAATGAGATGTTCGGACTTGTTAAGCCGCTTTATGAATCCGGCCAGAGTGGAGTTGTTTTTATATATGACACACTCGGGATGAGCAGGGAAACATTTAGCGTTCTCTTATGTATCGCCGCTATAGTTATGTTCTGGGGATGCGAATGGATTGAAAAACGAAAAACCGCTCAACCAATACTGCAAAACTCTACAATTTTAAAGACCTTATCCATAGCTGTATTGGCAATGGCATTTATGCTTGTTGCAGTAAAACCTGGACTTTCGTTAAATCAGCTGCCGGGGACAATGACCGGAACAACTTTAACCGAGTCTCAACTGCTTGAGGCTGTTGAAATGGCACAGGACCATATTGAGCCGGAGGAACTCGCCGATAGAATGCTCAGGCAGGAACCTGGCCTTATCGTTGTTGACATTCGTCCGGTCGTCGAATATATGGACTATCACTTGCCGAACGCACTTAACATACAAATGAAGGACTTGCACCAGGCTTTAGTTCAATATAAGAACGCTGGAACAATTGTCCTTTATTCCAACGGCATGACTCATCCTGTACAAGCGAGAGATTCGCTGTATAGAAACGGATATAACAATGCCTTTATACTTACAGACGGTATCAATGGCTTTATCGAAAAATGCCTTACGCCTGTCTCACTGCGTGACGAAATACTCCCGAAGGAAACGACTGATAAGATTAGAGCATGGAGAGCTTTCTTCCTCGGTTCAACAAATGTTCAAAGTGAATCCTATACACCTCAAGAGATGCTTTCTGATAGCATGTTAATCGATGCGGAATCTCTTGAAAAACAGCTTGAACGTGCCGATACGAAGATTCTCGACCTTCGTTCACAAACGGAATACAACACAAGTCACATTAAAAATTCTTTTTCCCTTAATATCGAAAACCTCAGAACGAATCTTAATGGTGTAGGCTCAATGCTCCAGCCGAGGGATATGCTTACCAGGCACTTTTCATCGATGGGTATTCAGCCGGATGATAATGTAGTTATCGTGTACGGCAATAAAACTCAGGATGCGACTTTAGTTGGTATCGCACTTGAGCGTATCGGTCATAAATCATACAAAATTCTAAACGGAGGATTCGCCGCATGGAAGTCAGTTAATAAACCTGTTGTCTCTGAACTTCCGGAAACAGTAATATCCAGTTATCCCAATAATGGAACAGACAATTTTTCTGTTGATTATAAAACTGTTCTGCAATACGTGAAATCCAAAAAAGCCATTATTATAGATGTTCGTCCATCCGACTATTTTAGTGGTTCAAAATCTGATGAGGCACGTGCCGGACATATTCCGGGAGCTGTTAATCGTCCATATACTGAAGATATAATTATTGTTAATGAAACAGCTCAATTCAAACCTATCGAAGAACTTGCCAAAGCTTACGAGCAAATTATACCATCCAAAGATTCTACAGTGATTGTACATTGTCGTACCGGACATCAGGCAAGCCAGACTTTCTTTGTGCTTAAACGATTATTAGGTTACAGGAATGTTCTATGGTATGATGCCGGCTGGTCACAGTGGGCCGCAATAAAGGATTTACCCATAGAGTAATTAGTTTTTTTGTATGCGTTCACAGAAAAATACTCCGTTGCTGTTTTTTACTGAAAAACCGTATGATTGTCATTCCGCACTTGTTGCGGAATCCAGAAAATAAACGAATATGAATTCCCGCCGGAGTTTATGCCTTGGGTGCGCGAATGACAAAGTCATATTTTTCGTGAACGGTTATGTTTTTTTATAAAAAAAAAGACAAAAACAAAATATAAAGCTGGTTTCTATTGAAAACGAGGCCATTTATTTTCAATTTTTCTTTGAAGTCCTGAGAAATTTATGTAAAATCATTTCTGACGTAAGTTGTTTCAAATCAAAATATAAGAAAGGGGTTTTCTAATGCAAAGAAGGACTTTCCTAAAAACAATGTGTATGTCAGTTCCCGTACTCACCTGCCTGGACCCATTCAAGGCACTTGCGGCGTCAGAATACAAAAAAATCAAGATAACCGATGTAAAATGTATGCGAATGTTTCCAGGAGCCAGGGTAAAACCCTGGGTAAAAATTGAAACAGATGCTGGAATATCCGGTTACGGAGAATGTCACCACGAACGCGGCGGAGAAGGTGCGAAAGATGTAGTATTAAATCATCTTAGAAGATTACTTATCGGCCAGGATCCGCTTGATATTGAAAAACTTACCTTCAAAATGATGCGCGGCGTATCATATTACGGGGCGCATGGAGGTATTACAGTCCATGCAATCACCGGAACGGAATCGGCTCTATGGGACCTCGCGGGTAAAATTCTCGGAGTACCCACACGAAAAATCATCGGCGGCGGAACATATGTCGATAAAGTACCGGCAATGCGAACCGGCGGACCAAGAAACAGAACTGATAAAGGTGCTCTACAGGCCTGGGCCGCACAAGTAAAAGAAGACCCATCTGGAATTAAAATTTACAAAATGGATATCCAGAGAAGTCAGCGTTGGGAAAGCCCTGATAACCTGCAGCTTTCGTATGAAGACCTTAAAAGGAACATACAGGCATTTGAAAATATTCGCGAAGCAGTCGGTGATGATATTGAAATCGGTGTACACTGTCACTGGGAGTTCAATTTCATAGACGCGTTAAATCTTGCACGTGGACTTGCTCCAATGCGTCCCAAATGGCTCGAAGATCCCATGCCTATTGAATTCAGTGAACAATGGGTAAAACTTACAGAGCAATCACCTGTCCCTATCCTCTGCGGCGAAAATCTTTATACCCGCGCAGACTTCAAACCGTTCATTATGCAGCAGGGTTGCCACATGATAAATATCGATATAATGATGGCGGGCGGCCTTCTTGAAGCAAAGAAAATAAGTGACCTTGCCGACCTTTATTACATGCCTATCACCGCTCATAATGTTGGCAGTAATGTTGGAACGATTCAATCCGCTCAAGCAGCAGCGACTATGCGTGAATTCTATGCACATGAAACCTTCGGTAATGCAGGTTGGGGCGGCTCGCCGGATATTATTACATATGACCGTGAGTTGGTTAAGGATGGATGCATCCAGTTAAACGATAAACCCGGCGCCGGATTCGAAATCAATCCAGATGTCGCCAAACGCTATATGTGTGAAGGCGAAACATGGTGGGATTAACGAAATAAAAAGTAAAGTGATTACCTTGTAAGCTGGAAGTTCTTTTCGCCAATGAGTTGTATCATTTTTCGGCAGAATTCCGGATTCGGATTAACGTTTAAAGCTCTGTCGGCAGCAGCGTGTACTTTGCCTTTTTCTGTCTGGACAGTGACTATAAGAGAGCTTTTGCCCTTATGGTATTTACAGATGGTTTTTATTTCAGAAACCTTTTCCTGGGTAACTTCTCTTGAAAAAAGCCTGATCCTTACTTTCGCGGCTAACTTATCTCTTGCGTCTTCAAGAGCTACTAATTCTTCGGCGATGATATTTGGTGTTTCTCTTTTGAAGTCCGCCTTGCCTGTAACAAATACAACCGCGTCCTGAACAAGAATCTCATTGTACTTACTTAGTGTTTCAGGAAACAAAACAACCTCGACTTGCCCCTGCAAATCTTCGAGTACAAAGACAGCCATTTTCGAGCCGGCATTTCTTCCTTGTTTGGTAATAATGTATCTGATTTTCGCTACCATTCCTCCGATAGTAATTTTTTCTCCGCTATAACGAGTTATTTCTGCTGTATTGCATTTTGAAAAAGCATTTATTTCCTCGGCATGGTGACTCAACGGATTACTCGTGACATAAAAACCAAGCACTTCTTTTTCAAACGCAAGCATTTTCGGCTCGGGCCATGGCGCCGCGTGAGGTAATTGCTGATTATCTTTTGAATGGTCCGCTTCCGATGGTATCTCACTGAAGAAATTCAACTGCCCTGCTTGTTTGTCAGCTTGCAGACATGAACCGTTTTGCATTGCCCTTTCAAGACCGAGCATCATCTGTGCGCGGTTGCCGCCAAGATTATCGAATGCTCCAGATTTAATAAGTGCTTCAAGTACCTGTTTATTCGCGGCTCTTAAATCTACGTTTTCACAGAAATGGAACAAGCTCTCGAATCTGCCGACATTTTCGCGAGCGGCGATAATTTGTTCGACGGCTTTTTCTCCGACTCCTTTAACCGCTGCCAGACCGAAACGAATTACGCCTTTTTTCCTGTTACCATCTTTATCATCTTCATAAAGCGGCGTAAAATCGACACCACTTTTATTTATGTCAGGCGGCAGGACCTGGATGCCTATTTGGCTGCACTCTCCGATATAATCGACAATCTTTTCTGTATTGTCCATTTCGAAGGTCAGAAGTGCCGCCATGAATTCAACCGGCCAGTGCGCTTTCATGTATGCGGTCTGGTAAGCGACAAAAGCATAACGGGTAGAGTGACTTTTATTAAAGCCGTAACCTGCAAAACGTTCGATAAGTTCGAAAATCTGCTCAGCTTCCTGCTTTTTCATTTTCTTGTCAACGCAGCCGGCAATGAATCTTTCTTTTTCCTTGGCGATTATGTCGAGTTTCTTTTTGCTGATTGCTTTAATTAATTTATAAGCTTCACGAAGCGGAATGTCACCAAGTCGGTTACAAATTCTCATAACCTGTTCCTGGTACGTCATGATTCCGTATGTCTCCTGGAGAACTTCCGTCATAATCGGATGAGGTAGAGTCCAGCTTGCTCCGTGTTTCCTCTCGATATAGTCAGGAATAAGAATCATCGGACCAGGACGATAGAGCGCGTTAGCCGCGATTAAATCCTCAATTCTGTCGGGCTTCATTTTCATCAGAAGATTCTGCATGCCGCCCGATTCGAACTGGAATACACCTTTGGTTTTTCCGTCAGTAAAGAGCTTAAATACCTTCTGGTCTTTAATATCGATTTTTTCAAGGTCGATTTCCTGCCCGTGAATTTCATGAACTAAAATACACGCGCGATCAAGTACGCTAAGCGTCTTAAGACCGAGAAAGTCCATCTTAAGCAAGCCGACTTTCTCAACCATCGGTCCTTCGTACTGAGTGACTATATCATTGGAACTCGGAGCTTTATATAGAGGTACGAAATTCGAGAGCGGCTCATCCGCGATAACTACACCGGCGGCGTGAACTGACGCATGACGCGCCAAACCTTCGAGCCTTTTGGCAATATCAATCATTTTCCTGATTGATTGATTTTCATCGTACAACGCTTTAAGATCAGGCTCAGTTTCCAAAGCCTTATCGAGTGTAATACCAAGATCAGCCGGAATGAGTTTCGCGACTTTATCTGCTTCGCTGAGCGGCACACCAAGTACCCTGCTGACATCACGAACGACTGCGCGGGCCTTCATCGTACCGAATGTAATAATTTGAGCTACATGGCCGTATTTTTGGCGAACATAATCTATTAACTGTCCTCGATGTGCCTGACATATATCGATATCGATATCGGGCATCTCGTTTCGCTCCGGGTCCATGAAACGTTCGAAAAGCAAGTCATAATGCAGCGGGTCAACATCACATAATCCGAGGCAATATCCGACGAGAGTTCCTACACCACTGCCCCTTGCGCCAATAGCGATATGTTGTTCATGTGCATAATTGCAGAAATCCCACACGATTAAGAAATAGCTCGCGAAACCTTTCGAGCTGATAACACCCAGTTCCCTTTCCATTCTTTCTGTTATAACATCTGTGATTTCGCCGTATAGTTTTTTCGCTCCTTTATAACAAAGCTCGCTGAGATAATCTTCTGGAGTTTTCTTATCAGGCGGCTCGAATCGCGGTGCATGACGAGTTTTCAAATCTATTTCAACGTTGCATCTTTCAGCGATAGCAAGTGTATTGTCGCAAGCCTCCGGTGCTTCCGGGAAAAGGTCCCTCATCTGCTCAGGGCTTTTTAGAAAAACACCGGGCGGATAAACCATCCTGGTCTCGTCGTCCGCTCGTTTTCCCGTACTAATCGCACAAAGACAGTTATGTGCTTCGTAGTCGCTCTCATCGAGAAAATGCACGTCATTAGTTGCTATAAGACCAAGTCCCATTTTATTTGCAAGGTTAATCAGGCCGGGAACTACGGCTGGGTCATCACCTTTATGCCGCTGTAATTCAATAAAAAATCTATCTGTCCCGAAAATTTTAATAAAACTTTCCGCAATTTCGCGAGCGGCTTTTTCATCGCCTCTTGCAATCGCGGCGGTTACTTCACCTTTGATGCAGGCGGTTGAACAGATAAGACCTTCGTTATACTGTGCAAGAATTTCCTTATCAATTCGCGGCCGGTAGTAAAAGCCTTCTGTAAAACCAGCGCTTGCGAGTTTAAGAAGGTTATAATAGCCGATTTCATTTTCCGCCAGAAGTATCAGGTGATACGCAGCGTCAGAAATGCTTATTTTTGTTCTGTCATGCCGGCTGCCCGGTGCGATATAAGCTTCGATTCCGATGATAGGTTTGATATTAGCCGAAAGTGCTTTCGTATAGAATTCCACCGCGCCGAACATATTGCCGTGATCAGTTACCGCTACCGAATCCATCCCGAGCTTGTCGCATTGTGCAAACAATTTCTTAAACGCAATAGCTCCATCCAGCAGTGAGTACTGGCTGTGAAGATGAAGATGTGTAAATCCTTTATTCGACATAACTTACGCGGCTCCTTCGACCAAACAACATTAAAATACTATCATAGTTTTCAATCAACGTTTTGTCAATTGAATACTTACAAACTTGAAGCGTTTGGATAAGTTTTTTATAAGCCATATTAATAATACTTCATTAAAGAAGTTTATCTTCCTAAAAAAACAAATCATTCTTGAGCGAAAAGTATATTGCATATATAATCAGCGGCATGAAATATAATAAAAGCAAAATAATTACAGAACTAAAGCACAGAATATCTTTGTGCCTCTGTGCCTTTGTGCCTTTGTGCCTGATTTGTTTATCCGGTTGCGGTCAGCAGCAAACAACTACAAACAATGCGATAGCGGCTGAAACTAACGAAATTTCCCGGACAATGCAAGCCGCTGAAAAGGTCCTTATCAAAATGCACTTCGATATTGCAAAGGCAGATTATGGAAAAGGATATATCAGAACAAGGCCGCTGGCCGGAGCGCAGTTTTTCGAGTTCTGGCGCAGTGATAATGTCGGCATGGATAACCAGCTTTTGTCGAACATGCACAGTATTCGCAGAATCGTCGAATTAAATATCAGCAATTCTGATGGAACCATGAATACCGATTGCAAAGTACACGTTCAGAGATTATCCATACCGCAACGTAAAATATCGAGCAGCTCTCAAGCGTTTCAGACGTTCACGCGAAGCAGCCTTTCATTCCAGAGACTTGAGCTTTATCCTGAGCAGGAAAAAGACATGGCCTGGCTTGAACTGGATAGAGACACAGAACTCGAAACGGAAATATTAAAACGCCTTTCTTCGACAATGGATAAAAAGTACAGCAAAATACAAAGCGAAGTTCAGACTTCCGGGGAAGAATTATGAAAGTTCTCGTATGCGGCGGTGCAGGTTATATCGGCAGTAATATGACTGCCATGCTCGCCCGTGAGGGACATCATCCAATTGTTTACGATAATTTAAGCAAAGGCCATAAAGCCGCTATCGCTGATAAGGAACTCGTTGTTGGTGATTTATCCGATTTTGACCTGCTCGTTAAAACGCTTGAAAAATATGAAATCGAAGCGGTAATGCACTTTGCGGCGTTTATCGAAGTTGGCGAATCGGTAGCCGAACCTCTCAGGTATTATAAAAATAATTTTTGCGCAACACATAATTTACTTACCGCTATGGAAACAGCGGGTGTGAGGAAATTCATTTTCAGCAGTACAGCGGCGGTTTATGGTATACCGGAAATATTTCCGATTACAGAGAATTCGCCGACTAAACCGATTAATCCCTACGGCCAGACAAAACTGGCGGTAGAAGATATGTGTCACCATCAAAGTATAACAGGAAAACTGAACTTCGCCGCGTTAAGATATTTCAACGCTTGCGGCGCGGGAAATAACGGCACGCTCGGAGAGGACCATCGCCCGGAGTCGCATCTGATTCCATTAATAATTCAGGCAGCAATGGGAAAACGCGAAGATATTAAAATTTTCGGTACAGATTATCCAACACCAGATGGAACGTGTGTTCGTGATTATATCCATATCGAAGATTTGTGCAGGGCGCATTTGCTTGCGTTAAAACAATTAGATAATAAACGTGAAATAATATGCAATCTCGGCAATGAAAAAGGCCACTCTGTCAGAGATGTTATCGAGACTGTTAAAAGAATAAGCGGCAAAGATTTCAAAGTAACTGAAACTGATAAAAGGCCGGGCGATCCGCCTGTTCTGACTGCCAGTGCAAAAAAGGCGAAGGATGAACTTGGCTGGAGAGTAGAAAAACCCGACCTGGAAGAAATTATCGAAACCGCCTGGAAATGGCACAGTGAAAATCCGAACGGCTATCCGGATTAAAAAACTACGTTAAGTAATTGGAGTAGGAGGCTATATCGTGGAAGATATTAATTTTAATGCTATCGATTTTCTGAAACAATACAACATGGACCACGAGCAAATCGGCATGGAGGAATGCTGCAATATTTTCCTCGATGAAATGGAGAAGGGACTTGCAGGTCAGGATAGCTCGCTCGAGATGATTCCGACATATATGGAAACGGAAAATGAAGTTCCTATAGGAAAAAAAGTTATCGTAATGGATGCCGGCGGAACAAACTTTCGTGTCGCGGTCGTTCATTTCGATAAAAATAAAAAAACCGTAATAGAAAATTTTCAAATGAACGAAATGCCCGGCGTTGAAAAAGAAGTCAGTAAAAAAGATTTTTTCAAAACTATGGCCGGCTATGTGAGTGACATCATCGACGAAAGCTCTAATATTGGTTTCTGCTTTTCCTACCCTGCCGAGATTATGCCTAACAAAGACGGAAAGCTAATTCGGTTTTCAAAAGAAATAAAGGCAAAACAGGTTAAGGGACAGTTGATAGGTGAAAGTCTCAATGCAGCGCTGAAATCAATTGGAAAAGAGCCTAAGCACGTAGTAATACTCAACGATACAGTGACAACATTATTAGCTGGAAGAGCAACATCGTCCGGCCAGAGTTATGATAGCTATATCGGATTTATTCTTGGAACGGGAACCAATTGCGCTTATATCGAAAGCAATGAAAACATAAAGAAAAAACCTGACCTTGATGAAAGTAAAAGCCAGATAATCAATATCGAATCGGGCGGATTTGGAAAAGCACCTATGGGAGAAATCGATAAACAATTCGATAAATCAACTATCAATCCGAATGAGCATACATTCGAAAAAATGATTTCAGGTGCATATCTCGGCCCGCTGATTTTAGAGACAGTTCAACAAGCGGCTAAAGATGAGCTTTTCAGTGAAATCGGATGTCAAAGGATTCTTGCTCTTAAAGAACTATCCACAAAAGATGTGAATGATTTTCTCTACGAGCCGAAAACGGGAGAGAATGCACTTTCAAGAGTGCTTACAGAACGCAGCGATCAGTTGGCATATCTCGACTTCGCGACTTTGTACGACCTTATCGACAGAATGATAACCCGCTCAGCGAAACTAACCGCAATCAATTTAAGTTCAGTTGTATTAAAATCAGGCAAAGGAAAGGACCCGGAAAAACCGGTTTGTATCGTTGCTGAAGGCACAACGTTCTACAGGCTGAAAGATTTCCAGTCAAAGGTCGAAGCTTTCCTGACTAATTATCTCGTAACACAAAAAGGAAGATTCTACGAAATAATAAGCGTAGAAAACGCAACCCTTATAGGAGCGGCTATCGCGGGCCTGACAAACTGATACTCGTCAATCCAATCTATGAGTGAAGCCTTGTGGATGGTTAAAATCAGAAAAAACAGCCGATGGTGGGAATTGAACCCACAACCCCGGCTTTACGAAAGCCGTGCTCTACCGTTGAGCCACATCGGCGTGTACGCTATATAATACAGATTCTCTCTTAATTGTAAAGTGCAAATATCTTCTGCTATACTTCTGTCAATTCCCAAGAATTTTTGCGGCCCAGTCTCTGGTCGTTGGATTTTGACCATCAGGGAAATCTGACAAGGCAAGAGTTCCCTTCTCGTCAGACTTAATTTTAATTGCATCGCCCCACTTTCCATTTATGGTATCGTACCACTGGAAGCTGTAAGTATTATCTTGTGGAAATCCGGTAAGAACTGGTTTGACGGCCTGATTTTCAAAATACAAAAGAGCGAAATCTTTTTCGGGAGTTCTCATCATATACGACCAGCCGTCGAGACCTCTTGGCGGACTCCCCTCTGCTTTTTGCGGCTGAATATCATTTGATGCGAGTTGAAGTTCCTGGTACTTGTCACCTTCGGATAAAATAAATTTCACAAGATGCTGCATATAATTTGCGGACTCGTATTTCAGAGCATCCCATATATGCGGCCGCATACCATCTGGCTCGCCGGTGGTAGTAATATCATAAGCGGCTGTACCGTGAACATGTCCCGACAGGCCGCCCGAAAGTACCGAGCCGTACATCTGCGCACGTGAAAAATAATTGTCACGAACAGAATCGGCTGGAGGACGTTCTCCGCCGGGCATGTTAATTTGATGATTCCAGCCGGTGTAGTAAGGCTCGAAATTTATCGCAGGATACGGTGGCTCAAGTTTGAATAAGGTTTCGAGTGGTTGATATACGCCGTGGTCGCGGGGCTTGTTGCCAACGCTGTGCATTGTAAGCCAGGGACATTGCTGATCGTGACCAAACTCAACGTAAGTTGAATCGCTAATCAAAGTTGTATGCGGCTGACCGAAAGGCATTGGGCCGTACTTTTTCAAATGATATGTAAGCGCTTCGTTGAACTCGTCCGCGGTCAGGCTGTATTCTCTTGGTATCCAGTCGAGATGTATTCCGCTGAAGATTATATTGTATGCACAATAACGCGAAATGAGATACTGTACGAATCTTGCATAGGATTCGTTGAAATCGAAGTAAGCTTTCCATGCGGGACAGTTATCACGTCTTACAGTTTCCAGCAAAGGGACAAAACCTACTTCGGAAAGATACTGCATTTTTTTATCGAGGCTTTGGAAATACGCCGGAATGATATTGTCGAAATCCGCAACGCCGGGATGCTCATTTGACATCTGGAACGGGAGGTTGCCATATTCGTCGCGCATATTTTTCGAGGTCATCTCTCCATCGTCTGTAAGATATTCGAATTTCTCCCAGGCATTTCTCAGGAACAAACCGCTTGAATCTGCGTAAGTTGCAGGATTTGTATCGGATTCCCAGTTCGGAAAACACGCAATCATACTGACTGAATTAAAGCCCTGTTTTTTGCGATACATTACCGCGTCTTCGAAACCGATTCCGGGGGCGGGGACATATTTTTCTGATGTGGGCGCGTTTCTATAAGGCAATCTCCATGTAGTTCCGGCCAGCCATGTGTCACCAACCATAAAGAAAGGTGTTCCATCAGCGTATTGCAAAGCGTGACCATTTGCGGTTGCGCGAACAAAACCATGACGATTGGGATTCTGTTGTTTCTCTTGGAGCGACCAATCAATCGCATTCATTTCACCTATGATATTATTTAGCCCTTTGTCGTCAGGCTGATTCGAGCCGCTCGTCCATTGCCATTTACCGGGGCTTGTCGCAACGAAACGAACTTTGAAAATATTTCCACCATCCCAGAAGCCGTAGATACGTTTTGAGAAGTTCGGACCTTTCAGTTCTATCCAGCAAGTTACATCGGCATAATAATTATCGTAGGTATTAGCCGCTTGGAGTTCAATTTCCTTCATTTGCCAGACAGGAACATCAGTCGCAGCTAAAGAAATTTGGGAAAAAGTGAGATTTGAAAATAAACTGATGACAAAAATAAGTAAATATTTATGTTTTTTTGTATCCATAAGCAAAATTCCTTAAATATTGTAATTTATCAACTTAAGAGCATATTTTAGCCTATTTACTCACTTAAAAAAGAAAAATATTTCAAAAAACATGTAAAACAGACTTGACAAATTGTATAGTTTGCTTTACATTTTATAACATGGATACGCGAAAGAAAAAAGGGCGAATATGAAAAAAGAAAAAAGGGGCTTTATATGCATAGAACACAAAAGATTGCACTTTTTAATATTATAGTGATATTTTCAGCTTTAGCTCTGAGCTTAATAACGTTTTGCGTTGCTTATTACGTATTGGACCTGCCATTTAAGCGAGCAATTCTTGGATTTGTATTTCTGTCAATACTCGGGCTTCGGAGTTGTATCCCGTTAATTTTTAATAAAGAATCGAGTACAGTAACATACGATGAGCGAGATTCTTTAATTCATAAAAAAGCTTCACTTGGAGCTTATTCAATTTTCTGGTTTTATTGTAGTATTGGTTCAATAATTCCGCTTTTGATAGTTGGTGTACAAGGAAAGATTTCAGTTTTATATCTGCCAATATTTATTTTTTTCGGCAGGATTATAATTAATCTTACACAATCAATACTTTTGCTTATAGATTATGGCTGGAGTAAAAAAGAAAATGAATCTGACACAAAAAAGTGCATGGTATAATATCGCTGCGGTTGTTTATGGAAATGCAGTGGTTTCTTATGTGATATTCCATCTCGGGATACGAAAAATGGCTCCGCCGCGGATAGCATTGTATATA
>JAFGPS010000044.1 GCA_016936075.1 Sedimentisphaerales bacterium
AGCGATATAATTCCATATTGGAAGACTGAAACAGTGGAGGCGATGGATGCTTTTCACCTGAAAGACGGGTACGAGAGAGCTGCCGGTGAATGTGTATCACTTGCCGCTTTGTATGCCGCCGCGGCCTTCATAGTCTGTGAAATTCCTCTCGATGATATTTATATGATACTTACGCCGCTGCATTCGCAGAATTTCATCGATATGGAGGATGGAATTTTAACGAATAACAGAAGGATTGTTACAAAAACAATGTGGTTTAACGGTACCGAAATTACCAACAAAGCCCAGCGTGCCTTGCGGAACGAGAATGTCACGATTGTTTCTCACAATACAGGCTATGTGCATTGCCTCTATGAAGATGCAACGATAGATAGGGAATTTTATACGAAATTCAGGGACAGATTAGATTCATATCTTTACACTGAACTTACAATTTGTATATTTGCGAATTTCCTGCGATTCAACAATAACTATCAGAAATATTTCCAGATTTGCCGTAATTGTCACAATCAGCCTGAATTTATTGAAGCCGAAGTTCTTTTCCATTATGAACATGGAAGCAACTACCGCATAGCCGACCAAACGTTCGATAAATTACTTGAAGAAGTTTCCGAAGAGGATTTCAGAAGAAGTGAACTTCCAAACAGAATTCGCTGTGATGAGCTTAGCAGGTTTTTAGAAAAGAAAAAGCCCGACCTGAAAAAACAGGAAGATAGAGAACTGCTCCAGAAAGTAATCGAAAAGGTTATACCCGATCCCAAAAAATTCGTAGATGAATTAGCGGACTTTGTTTATATAAAGGCAAAATTACCTGACCCGGAAAAGAAATACATAAATTCCGAGCCTCTTAAAATATCTCCTGACCAAACCAGGGAACAGATAATAGACTATCTTCAAGCAATGCGAGATAAAAATACTACAGCGGACCTTGCTTTCTACGCATACCGTGACATGAAAAGCTGTGACTGGCTGCCGTTCATAAAAGCCGCTATCGAACGCAGTCCCGTCTCAATTCAAATGACTGAAAAAATGTCTCTACAGGAAGTTTATGAATGGCTTGGACAGATGAATAATAATTCCATTTATGATAGCGGCCGTCTTGCTCATCCTGACGAGGTAGCAAATTACAAAACAGGTGATGGACTCGAAAAAGCTTTTTTTTTAGCAAATGTAATCCATAAAAAAGCCCCCGAAAGAGATATTGAAATTATCATTGCAAACGAACAAGTGACACTAAAAGCAGAGAGTGAATATAAATTTACCTCGACCAAGAAACTCGAAAAGCAGATTATAATTTCAAGCAATTCGATAGATATTCATTGAATAATATAACTATGTGCTATAATCCGTCATCTTTATTATGCGTGGTTGAATGCCAGTTGTTGCTGGCCTGTGACTTAAAGTACATGGAAAATTAGAAATAAAAAGATTTTGGATATTCAGAGGACACCTTACTAATTAATTGACTTAATGATATAAGATGAATTTATTCATTCACATCGTTTGATTCCAAATCACTTGAAGGAATATCATTTTGTATGATATCGTTTAAAAGTAAATTTGGTGCTGCTGTATGAGGTTAAAATCCTGCCGTTCTTTTTTGTTCTGCACAGTGGCTTGGTTATAAATGAACAGCATAGCCTGAAGCCCCTCCTACTGTCTTCGATAAAGTTCATTTAAAAAAGGTGGGCCGCAATAATGTTTATGCAGACCCACCTGAATATACTTCTTAATAGCTTTTACATTTTTTTCTTCGGTTATTTCTAAAATCTCATGAAGAAATCCCAGGTCTCTTTTGCAATCCAATTGACATTTGATCCGGGGTCCTTTTCATTATTTGAATGGCCGCCCACGAAGGAGCCAAATAGCACGGGATATTCTTCCGGAAGCCCTTCGAACTCAGTAGTGACATGTGTACGGGTAGTTGCGATGGGTAATTCGGGCAGTTCAGTAAGACCATTATCTTCGATATGCGTCAGGACACAATATTTGCCGCCTTGTTTTCGCTCATCCGAGTAGACGTAGCTGCAAAGGTTGTCCTGGGTACCGGTCGTACTATAATACGCAATGGGTTTGTGCTTATTTTCAGGAAGATAGATATTCCAATTGGCCGGAGCATAACAGGCAACGGCGCGAAGATCATCCTGGAATTCTAACGAGAGTGAGTAGGAAACCATTGCTCCGAAGCTGAAGCCGCAGCAAAATACGCGAGATGTATCTATGCTCAGTTTATTCTTGAACAGTTCAAGCATATCAGCAAAGAATATATGGTCTTTATCGTCACTGCCTCGCCATGGAGAACGGTCAGTGTATCCCTCAGGCGCTACGAAAATAACGGGGATATTATCCTTTTGGGCATAGGTCTTGAGTTCATAATAATTACCGCTCACCATAGTATTCATATGTCCGCCCATCATATGCATAGCAAAAATCAAGCGGTAAGGTGTGTTCTTGTCGTAATTTTCGGGAATGTCGATAGTGTATTGGCGCTCAAGACCGGCGCTTGTCATAGTATAGGTACCGCTTTTGAAATCCCCAAGCTCTTTGCCGCAACCGGCACTTGGAACTGGAGCGTTATTCAATTTACGAGAGGCTTCGAAGGATGATGCCGGATCAGAGGATTGCTGAGATGTGCATCCGGTGAATGTCATTGCTAAAACCAACAAAATAAGTACAAGCCTGTGTTTCATTTTAATTCTCCTTAGTTATTTAGTTTCTTTTGGCATTAAAATGCCCTTTCCGATTTTCATGAAGTATAACTCAGATGGCAGGATTCATCAATTAATATTATGTGCACTTGTTCTATACAATATTAACAAGGACATTTTCAATAACTTAGCATAGCATAGCCGCAACCAAAAATATTGTAACCACTGATTGACGCAGATAAGCTATGTAATCGGAGCCTCCCGATATAAGCATATACGGGATCGCACAGGGCGTCCCAATTTTATATAACGTGCTCTA
>JAFGPS010000045.1 GCA_016936075.1 Sedimentisphaerales bacterium
GTAGCACGAGCAAGACTAATGCAATAGGCAATAATTGTATCGCTGACCGGAGCCATGCGAACAATCTCCTGAAACAGAAGCATATGATTTCTGTCCAGAACCATTTTTGTGCTCAGTTTTTTGCCTGTAGTAGTCTGTTTTACAATTAAATGCTCTTCTTTCGCTGAAGGGTAGTCGATGTAAATCATAAACATAAACCTGTCAAGAGCGGCTTCCGGCAGAGGATACGTACCTTCCTGCTCAATCGGATTCTGTGTCGCAAGAACAAAGAATGGTTCTTCGAGTTTATGAGTCTGGCCCGATATAGTTACTTCCCGTTCCTGCATAGCCTGTAAAAGAGCCGCTTGTGTTTTCGGAGGTGTGCGGTTTATCTCATCTGCAAGAACTACATTGGAAAAAATTGGGCCTTCTACAAACTCGAATTTTCTTTTATGCGATTGCGGGTCGCGCTGGATTATATCAGCGCCGGTAATATCCGAAGGCATTAAATCGGGAGTAAATTGTATTCTGTTAAACTTCAGGCTCATCGCATCTGCGACAGAATGAACCATGAGAGTTTTGGCAAGGCCCGGCACACCCTGAACAATACAATGACCACCGGCGAGCATACAGCAAATCATAGCGTCAATCACCTCTTCCTGACCGATTATGACCTTATGTATCTGGTGCTTTAACTCGACATAACCTTTATGCAGATTAGCAATTAACTGAGCTTCATCGACTGGAGTTTTTTGAGCCTTTTGGTGATTGTTGGATTTAGCTTGTTTTGGCGTTTTATTTTCGGTTTTTTGTTCCACAGGCTGTTCCATGCGCTTATCCCTTAAAAGCAATATTAGATAGTTCTATTGTACTATTATGCAGAGAAAAGATAAAGAATAAAATTTACATAATAAGACTTAAAAACTGTCTGATTATCAATAAAATGAGCGGAAATCAGAGCAAAAAGCTCGGTTTCCTTTTTCGGGACATTTATATCTTTTATAGACGTGAAGTATGGAACTTTGTTACACAGAATATCCAAAAAAATGTAAATTATTTAATAAATATTCTATGTATTTGATTCATTCTGTGAGGATTTTATTAATTCAGAGTCTTTTGCCTTTTCCTTGATATATTTTGACATGTGAAGTGCCGCTTCTTTTCCTAAATTGACACTTTTGTGCAGACCTGAATTGAATGATGTTATAAATTCCTGAGAATCGAAGCTCGCAAACCTGGATTGAAGAGCTTCCTGACCATTAATTTGTCCTGGTTCAGCATCAGGTTGAGGTGCGAGCAAATAAACCGCTGTGGCAAAACCCGCAAAATACAGGATAAACATGAAAATAAGTTTTGATCTCCAGCCTTTCACTAAGTTTCTCTCCTCCAATATCAAATCATGTATTAGTATAAGTTTTAATATACTCTACCAAGGGGCTGATCAATGTACTGCTTTTCTATATAAATACATAGTATATAAAGCTTTATTATCCAAATATTTTTTGTATAAATTGCGGATAATCAGCAATTAAACAGCCAGTGTTTCTTTTAGTGTTTTGCAGACTATTGCAACCTCGTCTTTTGAGAGGTTATTGTAGAATGGCAGGGCGATTGTGCTTTCGCAGACTCTTTCAGTTACTGGGAAATCTCCTTGCTTGTAGCCGAATTGATTTGCGATAAATGGCATAAGGTGAACGGGTGGGAAATAATTGCTTACCTGTATTCCTTTGTTTGCCATTTTATCAAGAATCATATTTCGTTTCTCAAAAGAAGATTCAGCCAGCCGAACAACGAATACAAACCAGCTTATATCACAACCTTCAGCAGCTTCAGGTACAATCAATCTGTCATCATCAGCTAACATTTCCTGATACCAATTTGCAACCTGATTACGTTTGGCTTTGATTTCTTCTATTCTTGAAAGTTGTATAATTCCGAGTGCGCAATTAATATCGCTAAGTCTGAAATTGTATCCAAGTCTCTGGTGACTCAGCCAGCCTGCGCCGTAATCTCTTCCCTGGTTGCGAAGTGAGACGCAAAGGTCAGCTAAATTTTCATCATCGGTAAGAATCATGCCGCCTTCACCTGTTGTGATTTGTTTGTTTGGATAGAATGCAAAAACGCTCATTTTTCCGAATGTTCCAGCCTTGTTTCCGTTCAATGAAGAGCCGAGAGCTTCACAACTATCTTCAATTACAGAAAGTTTATGCTTATCTGCGATTTCACATATTGTATCGAAGCCCGCCGGATTTCCAAAAATCTCTACAGGGAGGATTGCTTTAGTTTTATCTGTGACAGCGGATTCAATTTTTTTGTAATCAATATTCAGGCTTACCGGGTCGATATCGACAAAAACAGGTTTTGCACCGCACATCATAATAGTTGTAGCAGAAGCAATGAAAGTAAACGGTGTAGTAATTACTTCGTCACCCGGTTTAATACCAATTGCCGAAAGAGAAAGAAAAAGGCCGCTTGTACCGCTGTTTACTGCGACTGCTCGCTTTGTGCCTATGTATTTTGAAAAGGCTTGCTCGAATTCACCTAATTTGGGACCAAGCGAAAGATTCGGGCTTTTAAGCACTGAACAAACCGCGTCTATTTCCTTATCTGTAATATCAGGTCGTGATAAATATATTTTCATAATGAAAGCTATTGTAAAAACAAATTGGTTACTACACAAGATTTTTTCGTTCTGAGTACGGAGTACTGTGTTCTGAGACCCAGTACACTGAACTCTGTACTCAGTACTATTATAGGACGTGTATTTGCCGTAAAAACAATTTATTTGTTGTAAACAGTATAATCGTACAATTTGTTAAATTTGCACTCGTTATTAACCGAAAAAAGGTCAGGACGAAGAGAAAGCAAAATGGATTGAGGGTTAAAATAATTGCATTTACAGGAATCTTAAAATGGCAAAAGGTAAAAACGTTTTAACGACAGGCGATGTGGCAAAAATTTGTCATGTTGCACCTCGAACAGTTTCAAAATGGTTTGATAACGGCCAGCTTAAAGGATACCGCATACCAGGCAGCAAAGACAGAAGGATTCCGGTAAGTGAATTATTGCGTTTTATGAAAGTTCACAACATGCCAACAGCAGGAATTGCGGTGGGGAAATTACGTGTACTTATTGCCGATAGCAACGATACATCATCTATGGCTCTGGCTGAATCGTTAAAAAATAAAGCCGATTATGATGTTCAAACAGTTAGAAGCAATTTTGAGACAGGAGCAGTAATAGAAAAATTTGCTCCGCATGTCCTTTTGATTAGTCTTCTTTCCAACGGCATAGACGCTGCGGATGTATGCAAATGGATTCGTTCGAACGAAGATTCAGAAACAATAAAAATCGTAGCTCTTACGAACAATTTAAGTAATTTGGAAGCAACTGCTCTAATGCAGAAAGGCTACGATGGATACGTTTCCTATTCAGATGATGTAATCGAGGTAGTAAAAAGAATAGAAGAAGTAACCGCAATTATATATTAATGTAGTGCGTTTTTCGGTAAATAGAATATACCAGGTGCAATATCATCAGGATATGGTTCACTTTTCTTTGGATCAATTATTACTCTCATAGGAAAAGTATTTACTGAAGAAAACTTTTCAACGTGCCCATCTGTATAACCCGCATGTAAAGATATTTGCGGCAAATCTGATTCGGTTTCTTCCAGGCATGACCAATAATCGGATGAAAGTAAAGTCCCTTCTATAACAGAAGAATTTTCAAACATTTCGCAACTGCTATATGAATTTCTGCTTCTCCAATGGTTAAAACCAAAATAATCACTCACCAGCAAATTGCTTTGGTTTTTCCCTCCGGCACCATTTACTGGCCCTTTGAAAAGCTTATTATTGCCTTCTATATAACCAGTATAATTCCAGTAGAAACAATATGTTCCGCTTACAGGGTCTTGTACGGGTGGTGTATCAGGATTATCCCAATCATCTGCCGCATCCCATGATTGTTGAAGATATTTATATTTGTTAGGTGCATTCGGGCAAAACAGGATTTCTGCATCTTCAATATAATTAGAAAGATAGCCACTCAACGAGCGATGCAAACGCGGGCTGCGAGCTCGGTAGCCTGTTAACATCATCGGTTCCTGCCAGTTCCAATAATCCTGGTCGCCAATAGTTGCGACTGATTCGGGATAAAACTGGTCATTGTCAACTGCGAAGAAATTAACTGCGTTGACAATTTGTCTCTGGTTGTTCATGCCAATGATTGTTCGCGACTTGCGACGGACCTGATTTAATGCAGGCAATACTATAGATATTATTACCGTGGTTATGGCTATTACAACAATTAGTTCGATTAATGTGTAGGCGTTATGATACCATAGACCCTCATTGCTACGGAGTCGAATAATTTTAGTAAGCCATACACGCATCATAACTCCACAATTTCATCAATAATTCTATCTACATATTTTAATTACGTTCCCTATTGTTAGTCAATAAAATAAATATCAATATTACCTCCTGTTTGTCGGTTAACTTGATATAAACTCCTCCGACAGCCAGTTTTGTTCAAATTCATTTATTTACAGTTCTCTTTCGTACAAACCTTCTACGTTCCATTGGGCTGGACTCGGAGAGGGCGATGTGATGATATCATCATAATTAATTGGAATCCAGCCCAATGGCGGCATGCTTGCCTGTGGCGTCCCGCCGTAAGCTCCTGTATTTATTCTCTTATTTATTCCATATAAATTATCTGGATCACGCAGAATACTCATAGGTTCGTCACCCAGAGGAGTGTGCGGATCACCTGAATCTATACATGGACTTGTAACTTCATCCCACGTCCAGGACTCGCTTTGTTCATTCCATCTCCATCCTTTGCTTTTCAAATGATAATCTCCATTTGCCTCATCGACAAAAAGGGGATTATCATAAAAATTACCCATGCCAAGAGTTCCACCTTCAATACAGCTATACCATGTATCGCAGCCGAACAAGTCCCCATCTGTGTTGTTGTAGAAAATACAGTTTCTAATGTCCGGATTTGAATCTTCGTAAGCCGCGATACCGAATAGGTTTTCGACAACAGTTATATTCTGAATTGTTGGGCTGCTACCATAATTAAGAGATATTGCTAAGCCGCTGTTTTTTATAATAAAGTTTTTTAGGACACTATTCGAATCTTCACCAGAATAAAAAGTCACCGCATCCTGTTTAAGGCTATTTCCCAAATTACCAGGATCAGCCTGGATAATAGCGGCTCCTTCAGTTCCACTTACAGTAATAGACTTGCCTAAAAAGTTGATTTTGTCATATACACCAGGTAGAACGAGAACTTTGTATTCATCTTTTGCTATATCAATAGCTTCTTGTATTGTATTGAAAGGCTTGCTTCTGGTTCCATCCTCAATAATATTACTATCCGATACATTATCGTAACGAGCATCATTATCGACATATAGAGTACCCTGAAATTCATAAACTCCCATATCTATATTGTCACCAAATGTACGTAGGTTTCCATCAAGGTCTGTTTCAGTAAAAATGTCTTCATAAGATAATTGACCTGAATCGACACAGGGAGAAAGTGGTGAAAGTCTTAAGTCATCATCTTCTGTGCCTCCAATGAGATCAGGTCCTAATGGATCAAGGAATAATGGATCCTCATCAATATTACCCTGGCCTGGCCAGCCGCCTTGAATATTACTAAAGAGAATACTAATATCTGAGAGCTCACTTTTATATATTTCGTTACCACCATCCCAAAGGATGCAGTTATATAACCTGATAGAATGTTGCTCTGGGGAAGATTTGCAATATAACGCATTTCCTTCCTGTGCTGAATTCGATGTGAAAGTGCAATTAACAAGGATAGGTTCGCCACGATAAAAATTATATATCCCGCCCCCTTTATCTGCAAAGTTTCCAATGAATAAGCAGTTTGTCAGGATAGGATTATTAGGACGATTAATTGAATTATATATACCGCCACCATAATTTGCTATGTTTTCAATGAATTTACAGTTGGTTGAAATTGGGCTGCTATTTTCATTGCATATGCCACCGCCCCAGAGAGCCGAGTTTTTGATAAAAATACAGTTATTCAAAATAGGATTACTTTCCGTGTTAATATTACTATCATTGTTGTAAATTCCGCCACCTGAACCTGTCGGTGTCAAATTCTCAATGAACAGGCAGTTATTCAGAGTTAAAATGCACCTATAAGTGTATAAACCACCACCTCCGGTAGTTCCAACAACATTATTTGCAAATGTACAGTCGGTAAGAGTAAGATTACCGTAATAGCTATATATACCACCGCCGCTAAATTTAGCCGAGTTCGAATTGAATTTACAGTTTTGAATTCGCATCGTATTGAAACTGTTAAATATTCCTGCTCCGTCGCCGCTATTGGAAGAACCGTTAGCATTGCCTCCTGTGATTGTGAATCCGTCAAGAACGGTAATAGCACCTTCAACTCCTTTTTTACCTGTCACTACATGATAGATATTTTCTGCTCTGCTGGTTAATTCCCATAAATCATTGTAATCATTTACATCAACATCATTAACGTCATTGCCATACAGATCACCGCTAAGTATGGTCTCATACAGATTGATATCTCTTGCATTGGGATTCTCTGTAAATAAACCCGCATATCCACCGTGTAGAGAGATATCATTCATGAGTATGAAGGTAGATTCTCTTATATCGTATTCTTCACTAGTGACTTCATCAGGTGAAAATCCTAAATCAGGAGTATATGTGCCTTGAGCAACATGTATTTGGTAACCTGTGTCAACAGAATTTAACGCATCCTGCAAATAACAGAATGCATTTTCCCATGATGAGCCGTCGTTAAGTCCATCTGCATCATCATCGACATAAATAACATTCTGGAATTCATAAGCGCCCATATCTATCCGGCCGGATTCAACACGAGGATTTCCATCAAGGTCTGTTTCATTAGGACCAGTTACATAATCAGGATCACCAGAATCAACACAGGGAGAGAGTGGTGAAAGTCTTAAGTCATCATCTTCAGTGACTCCAATGAGATCAGGTCCTAATGGATCAAGGAATAATGGATCCTCATCAATATTACCTTCACCCGGCCAGCCGCCATATATGTTGCTATAGGAAATATTTACAGTTGATTCATCTTCAATCCATATTCCATTTTCACTTTGCCAGACAATGCAGTTTATAAGTTCAATTAAGTTGTTCTCAGAAAAGTTAATGTTAGCACAAATGATACCATCACCAAATTCTGCGGTATTTCCCGTGATTGTGCAGTTGGTTAGTATTATATTGCTGTTAAATGTACACATACACCCGCCACCTCTATCTGCTGAGTTGCCTGTAAATAGACAGTTATTCAGGATAGAATTGCTATCATCATTGTATATTCCTCCGCCTTGATATGAAATATTATCTGCAAATATACAATTCGAAATAACAGGATTGCTATTACTGCAAATATGAATGCCACTATCTAAGTTTTTTGTGAAGTTACAGTTGGATATTATTGAGTCACTACTTAAATTATATAATCCGTTATTTGAGTTTTCGGTGAAAGTGCAGTTTTTTAGAATCAAGCTACTATAAGCAGTAGTTATTCCTCCGCCAGAACGTGCAGTGTTTCCTGTGAATGTGCATTCGGTTACAATTGAATTACTTTCATAATTGACAAATCCTCCTCCAGTATTTGATCCTACTGAGTTTTCTGTAAAAATGGAATTGGTTAAAATAATGTCACCTTGATAGTTAGAAAAACCACCACCACTATCAGATGCGTAATTCTTTATAAATTTACAGTTAGAAATATTTAGATCACCATTATCATTATATATGCCACCACCATTCTTTGCCGCGTAGTTTTTAGAAAAAGTACAATTTATTAACAATGGGCTTCCACCGTCATTAAACATTCCGCCACCATAGTTATATTTGTTAATGGGACGTCCATTAGCATTTCCCCCAGTAATAATAAAACCGTCAAGTATAGCAGTTTCATTATTACCATTACCTGTTACGACATGATAGCAGTTTTCTGCTCTCGATAATTCTCCAAACAAGTCACAGGGATCATTTACATCGACATCGTCACCATTCAAATCTCCGCTCAAGATTGTCTCAAATAATTCAAAGTCTCTTTCATCAGGATTGGTTGTGCTAATACCTGCAAAACCACCAATTATATTTACATCATTAATAAGCTGGAACGAAGCTTCTCGTACATTGTTTTGATCTTCGTATGGATATGGTATGTAAGTTCCCTGAGCTACGTAAACTTCGACAGGTTTTTCTGAATCATTAGCATCAAATAGGGCATCTTGTAGGTAAACATAAGCATTTTCCCATGATGAACCGTCATTAAGTCCGGCTGCGTTATCATCAACATAGATAATTTTTCCGGCTGCGATATTAGAGCCGCACATCATCATAATAAAAAATGATAATACCAGAATTGTTATATTTGCTCTTTTAGTCATAATTATTGTTCCCCCATATCGCTTAACAATAAATCCTTTATAAAGCTACAAGTTATTATTTACCAGTTCAACAAGCCACTTGATACCCGGAGAATTTTGCGTTGAGCGTGCATTCCTTGGAAATATTGGCTCTACAAAACTATCATCTGAATCATCAATGTTCTGAAGATAATTAAATCTCAACTCGTTTTCGTCAGAGTTTGCTGATGAAAATACAATCTTTTTAACAAGATCATTTTTCATATCTATTGTGTATACGAGTTCGTTTTGTTCGTATGTCAAAGTAACTTCAGCATTATTTGTACCGCTCAAGAGTTTAGTCTCGAACTCAATATGCTCTTTAGCCGCATCGCGCCTGACCGTATCGACCGAATGCAAACCCATCCATGGCCGTGACAATCCACTGAAAAAAGTTCCGGCTTGGTATATTTCTGTGGTTTTGCCGTTTTTATCAACAATACATGCACCTTTGTTTGTGTCAATAATTCGTGAACCGTCGCTTAGTTGTATTTTTAGCCATGGACGGAATTTATTGCTTGCTTCATATACCAAAGGTATTTGTCCTGTTCCTGAAATATTTTTGCCGCCGATATTGCCTTCTACTGTGAAATAGGTCCAGCCTCGCTTGTGCATCTCGTCCCGGTTATCTACAACTTTTGTACTCTGCGGCCAATTGGACTGAAAATATTCCTCTTCAAGAATAGTTGAATAACGGTCAATTACTCTTATTTTGTTATCATTTGAATAACCGGAAATTAAGAGAAGTCCTTTTTTGTTGCCTGAAATATGTTCAATATTTGATTGTCTTCCTTCAACTCGTGAAATAAATCTGCTCATGTCCACATTATCATTAGGAAGTCTTGCGACGGACAAGTCCGGATTATATATTCGTGAATTATTAATAGAGACAGTGTCATTGTCATAATAGTAGTTTGCATGCTGGTTCTGCATGTATTGGCAGTATGGATTTTGACCTGAATCATCATATTTTAATAGCCGCATCATGACGGAATTACCCGAACCATCAGGGAAATAGAGCCAGGATTGCTGCATATTGTCAGTTATAGAGGATTCTTCTGAAGAATTAAAAAATATATTTGTGTCTTGATTTTGATTATCGTTGCTCAATATTCCCTGATTTACAGCTACAGTTCCGCCTGTAAGCGCGCCAGCGGCTACCAAAGAGACAATAGCTGTTTTACTTGCGACCATTCCCGCAAGAGTCGCCGCTGTGCCTACATTAAGGGTAGCCGCTGTTACGGCAAGATTAGCTGCAGCAGCTTCTGATGTTGATGTAAGTTTGCCAAATAATACTAACGCCATGAGAAGGGAGCCTTTTCCGAGACCATAGCTTCCCAGTTTTTTAGCTAAAGACCTTTTGGCGCGATAGAATAATGATTGAGCGCCGAATTTCGTGCAGCTCAGAGACTCCGCAATCTCTGAGAATGACATATCTTTATAACATCGCATGATTATAATTGCTCTATAACGTGGAGCTAACTCTCGCATTGACTTAATAACAATCTGCTTCAGTTCATTATTAATCGTATCCGCTAAAGCATTTTGTCCTTCATGGCAGGCAAGCTCACCATTAAAATCAGAAAGAGAAATTGTCTTGTGACGCCATTTCCGGCCGTAATGGCTTCGGACCTTATTAAAAGCGATACCATCGAGCCAGGCAAGGAATCGGTCGGCATTTTTAAGTTTGTGAAATACCTTAAACATTTCCAAAATACTCTCCTGAACAATATCCTGAGTTAAATCTTTCTGTAACGTTAGACGCATTACGTACTCGTGTAAATAAACCCTTGCTTCCTCGGCGAGACGGTTAAGAGAGTCTTTATCTCCAAGTTGTGCCTTTTTCACTAATTGAGCACGTTCATTTTCAGTCAATGTTTGCATCTGTATATTATAGTTCAACGAAACCGATAAAATCGTCGTTTTTTTTCCAGTTTTTTGATTTTTATGCAGTTTATTTGAAGGGTGATACATAAATAACTGAAAACAGGAAGTTTAACCGCGGATTATCACAGCGCGGCATAACCGCAACCAAAAATATTGTAAACGCTGATAAGCTATGTAATCGGAGCCTCCCGATATAAGCATATACGGGATCGCACAGGGCGTCCCAATTTTATATAACGTGCTCTA
>JAFGPS010000046.1 GCA_016936075.1 Sedimentisphaerales bacterium
CGAAATAGAATTGAATTATTATAAGAACACTATAAATGTTTTGAGAAACTGCTTTGGCAACAAGCCCGAAGGCGGGAATCCAGTTTTAAAACTCTGGATTCCGCATCAAGTGCGGAATGACATATTCCCTTAGGGACACCTTACGGCGCACTCAGGTCCCTCGGACTTGAGCCTGGCCATCCCTTGTGGGACCTTGTGGAGATGACAAGTTTCTATATGTAGTTGGCGCGAAATCATTTATAAAACTATGGACGAAATACATAATCAAAAACAGTCAATAACAGACAAAGTTATACGCTTCTGTCTTGAAAACAGGCTTATAGTAGGACTTCTGGTTATTATGTTTATTGGCTGGGGTTTGATGGTAGCTCCGTTCGACTGGGATTTGGGAGAATTACCGAGAGACCCTGTACCAGTCGATGCAATTCCTGATATAGGAGAAAATCAGCAGATAGTATTCACTGAATGGATGGGCCGCTCTCCTCAGGATATCGAGGACCAGGTGACCTATCCTCTGACTGTATCACTTCTCGGAGTTCCGGGAGTAAAAACAGTAAGGAGCTATTCGTTTTTCGGATTCTCAAGTATTTACGTCATATTTGACGAGAAAACTGACTTCTACTGGTCACGCAGCAGAATACTTGAAAAGCTGAATTCTCTGTCTGCTAATACTTTACCTGAAGGTGTCAAACCTTCACTTGGTCCGGATGCAACGGGTTTAGGCCAGATATTCTGGTACACTCTCGAAGGTTACGATGAAAAAGGTAATCCATCCGGAGGTTGGGACAGCCAGGAACTTAGAAGCATTCAGGACTGGCATGTCCGCTATGCATTATCAAGTGCAGAAGGTATCAGCGAAGTTGCGTCAATCGGAGGAAAAGTAAAAGAATACCAGATAGATGTCGATCCGGATGCGATGCGCGCTTTTGATATAGGAATCGACGAGATATACAAAGCAGTTAAAAGCTCTAATATAGACGTAGGTGCAAAAACTATTGAAATTAACAAAGTCGAGTACATAATTCGCGGCTTAGGTTTCATCAAAGACATTTCTGATATCGAAAATACAGTCGTAAAAGTCAACGATAACGTACCAATCTTTATCAAAAACATCGCAAAGGTTTCTTATGGTCCTGCTTTCAGACGCGGTGCACTCGATAAAGGCGGTGCTGAAGCGGTTGGAGGAGTTGTCGTAGTCAGGCACGGCTATAATCCTCTTGAAGCGATTAAAAATGTTAAAAAGAAAATTGAGGAAATATCACCCGGCCTTCCGAAGAAAACTCTTTCTGATGGTACTGTTACACAAGTTAAAATTGTTCCATTTTATGATAGAACAGGATTAATTAACGAAACACTGGGAACATTGAATAATGCTTTAACTGAAGAAGTACTCGTGACTATCATCGTTGTTATTGTTCTTGTATTTCATTTAAGAAGCTCCATATTGATAAGTGCCCTGCTGCCGCTTGCTATTTTGATGAGTTTCATTGCGATGAAACTTTTCAAAGTAGATGCAAATATCGTTGCTCTCTCAGGAATTGCGATTGCTATCGGAACTATGGTTGATATGGGCATAGTAATTTGTGAGAATATATTAAGACATCTCGAAAAGGCGAGTCCTGATGAAAATAAACTGGAGGTAGTATATAGAGCCGCAAGTGAAGTTGGAGGAGCTGTTCTCACTGCTGTATCAACGACTGTTGTGGGCTTCCTGCCTGTTTTTGCAATGAGTGGAGCCGAAGGTAAACTTTTCAAACCACTTGCATATACGAAAACATTCGCGTTAGTATCTTCAGTAATTGTAGCATTAACAATACTCCCCCCAGCCGCTTATATTCTGTTTTCTAAAAAAGATTTAACTAAAAATCCGAAACATAGCATCGGGAAAAAGTTTAAACGTTCAATATCTTTTTTTGTTAATATCATTGCAATTATTTCAGTCGCGATATTACTCACGAATCACTGGATGCCAATAGGAATAACAAAGGGACTTATTAAAAATATAATCTTTGTTGGAACACTTATTGGTGGATTGCTTTTATTTTTCAAACTTTTCCAACAATTATATCCTCTAATATTAGGTTGGTGTCTAAACCACAAAATGCTTTTCCTATCTATTCCTTTATTAATTTTAATTATAGGCGGCATGATTTGGACAGGTTTTGAAAAAGTTTTATTTTTCACGCCGCAATCATTGAGAAACAATAATCTTTGGGTTGCAGGAAATAGAGCATTCCCGGGACTTGGTAAGGAATTTATGCCTTCTCTGGATGAAGGTTCGTTTTTATACATGCCTACGACAATGCCGCATGCCTCGATAGAAGAATGCCTTGATATATTGCATAAGCAGGATGCGGCAATTCAATCGATTCCTGAAATAGAAACAGTAGTAGGCAAAATCGGCCGTGTTGATAGCCCTCTTGACCCGGCGCCGATATCGATGATTGAAACGATAATAAACTATAAATCTGAATATACAACCGATGCAAACGGAAACCAAATCAGGCAATGGAGAGATAAAATAAAAAGTCCGGATGACATCTGGAACGAAATTGTTAAAGTTGCTCAAATTCCAGGAACAACAAGCGCGCCAAAACTTCAGCCTATCGCCGCACGAATTGTAATGCTCCAAAGCGGCATGCGCGCGCCGATGGGAATTAAAGTCAAGGGACCTGACCTTGATACAATTGATAGTTTCGGTCTTGAACTTGAGAAATTGCTAAAGAAAGTCCCATCAGTCAAAGAATCGGCCGTAATAGCAGATCGTATTGTAGGAAAGCCATACCTCGAAATTGAAATTGATCGTATGGCAATAGCACGATACGGGATAAGTATTGCCCATGTTCAGGAAGTGATTGAAGTTGCGATAGGCGGAAAAAATATTACGACTACAGTCGAGGGACGCGAAAGATATTCCGTACGAGTTAGATACCAGCGTGAAGAAAGAGACCAGATTGAAACACTTGGTGACATTCTGATACCATCATCAGATGGTTCACAAATCCCGCTCATCCAGTTGGCGGAAATAAAATATATTCGCGGCCCGCAAGCAATTAAAAGCGAAGATACTTTCCTTGTAGGATATGTGCTCTTCGATAAAAAAGATGAATTCGCGGAAGTTGATGTTGTTGAAGAATGCAAAAAATATCTTAATGACAAAATTATAAGCGGCGAGTTAACTATACCTGCCGGTGTGAGTTTCAACTTTACTGGAAGCTACGAGAACCAGATAAGAGCACAAAAAACGCTTTCTATAGTCATTCCGTTAGCTCTTTTGATAATCTTTATCATTTTGTATTTACAGTTTCGTTCAGTAGCAACAGGAATACTGATTTTTTCAGGTATTTTTGTAGCCTGGGCAGGCGGCTTTCTAATGATATGGTTTTACGCCCAGCCGTGGTTTCTTGATTTCACAATCTTCGATGTCAATATGCGTGAACTTTTCCAGGTTCATCCCGTAAATTTAAGTGTAGCTGTATGGGTCGGATTTTTGGCACTCTTTGGAATCGCATCAGACGACGGCGTGGTTATGTGCACATATATAAAACAGTCGTTCCAAAAAACAACGCCAGTGACTAAGGAACAGACTCGCAAGTTAATAATTGAAGCAGGTAAAAGAAGGATAAGGCCTTGTCTTATGACAACCGCAACAACGATTTTGGCTTTGATACCGATTCTGACATCGACTGGACGAGGCTCGGATATTATGGTACCTATGGCGATTCCGTCTTTTGGAGGAATGACTATCGAGGTACTTACGATGTTGATTGTACCTGTTTTATATTGCGGCTTTAAAGAACTTCAGATTAAGAAGGCATAAGATATATAATCTTGTGCGTTTATATAAGGAAAATAGAAAATGAATGAAAAAGCTAAACAAAATAATTCTTTGATTCCAATTGCGATTATAACTATTGCGGTTATAGCAGTAGGTACTTTCGCAACACTAAAAAAACAATCTGTCACTGCGTCTGATTCTTTTTCACAATGGTTCGGTACAGATGCCCCGGATTTTACTGTTACAGATATCGACGGTAATAAACATAGCATAAGTGACTATCGCGGCAAAAATCTGATAGTTATTTTCTGGGCTACATGGTGTCCCCCTTGCCGAGCGGAAATACCTCACCTGATTGAACTTAGAAACCAGGAAAGCGAAGACAATCTCGCTATGCTTGCGATTTCAAATGAAGATACAGAAAAGGTCAAAAACGTCGCGAAAGAGCAAAAGTTAAACTATACCGTTGCATCGTTGGGAAATACCCCAATACCACGTCCATTTGCGGAAGTAAAAGCGATTCCTACTTCTTTTTTTATTAATCCGGATGGAAAGATTAAAACCGTTGTGGTACAATCGTTAACTCTGAAACAAATAAAAACTATACTTAACGCAAAGACAACTGGTCCACCAGAAGAAAATAAATGATAACAACGATTGATAACAAAACGCTGGTAATTAAAAACATTCTGGAAAAATTATACGACAGGTATAATCACAAAAACCTGATTAAACCTGATCCATTGCAGTTCATTTATAATTATTCAGAACCAGGAGATATGGAAATCGCCGGATTGCTTTCTGCGGCTCTTGCTTACGGCAGAGTCGAGCAAATTCAGAAAAGTCTGATTAAACTGTTTGGGCTAATGGGTGACAGTCCATTTGAGTACGTATTGAGTTTTAATCAGGCTAAGCGAAAGAAATTGCAGAATTTCAAACATCGTTTCAATACAGGTGACGATATAGCGGATTTGCTTGAATTGTTAAAAACTATTTTGAAAGAATATGGCAGTATAGAAAAATATTTCTTAAATGGATACGATGAATCACATGAAAATATAATTCCGGCTTTAACAACTTTCTGCAATTCTCTATTAAAAATCCATTCATCGAAATATAAAGAAAACAAAGGTCTTGGTTATTTGCTTGTTTCACCTGCAAACGGCAGTGCATGCAAGAGAATGAACTTATTCCTGAGATGGATGGTACGAGACGATGAAGTTGATTCTGGAATATGGAAATCAATTGATAAAGCAAAACTTATTGTACCAATAGATGTGCATATGGGAAGATTGTGCAGATTTTTAGGTTTTCATGATAAAAACACAATTTCGCTAAAAACCGCAATAGAAATAACTCAACATTTTGTTAAAATAGAACCAAACGATCCGGTAAAATATGATTTTGCATTGAGCAGAATCGGAATTATAGAAAACTGTACTGGAAAACACACCTCCGCCTGTCAGGTTTGTGAACTTAATATGTTTTGCAAGAATAGATGATATTTAAAAATCAGGAAGGAATAATATGACAGCGGAAAAACTCAATATTTTATTTTTATGTACCGGAAACGCCTGCAGGTCCCAGATTGCAGAAGGCTGGGCACGGCACTTGAAAAGCGATTCAATAAATGCGTATTCAGCGGGAGTAAGCCCAATTGGAGTCAGTACGGGAGCAATAAAAACAATGGCCGAGGTTGGAGTCGATATTTCAAATCATACATCAAAACACTTTAATGACCTCTGCTATATTAATTTCGACTATGTTATTACTTTATGCGACTACGCCGCAGAAAGCTGCCCAACTTTTCCTGGAAAAGCGAAAGTGATACATAAACCTTTCAAGGATCCGTACTTTGCAACCGGAAGCGAAGAGCATATTATTGAACAATTCGCGAAAGTACGCGATCAAATCAGAGATTTTGTAAAAACCCTTCCGGAAAGCCTGAAAAATAAATCATAATATTTTTTATAATTTTTATTTTTATTGTTGACATCGAAGCTATATGGGACTATATTAGTCTTATATAAAATATAAATAGTGTAATATAAATGATTATGGATATAATACGAAGAAATACTGATTACGCATTGAGAGCTATGATTAACCTTGCTGGTAATTATGGCAAGAAGCTTGTATCGAGCAAGTCAATCTCTTTACAGGAGCAAATTCCTTACCAGCTTACCTGCAAGCTTATGCAGAAGCTCCATAAAGCGAAATTTATCGTAAGTACAATGGGATCAAAAGGTGGTTTTGAATTAGGCAGGAACCCGGAAAAGATAACTATACTGGAGATAGTTGAAATCATACAGGAACCATTAAGTCTGAACAAATGTATATTGTCGAATTTTGGATGTCCAAAGAAAAAAACATGTACAATAAGACCTAAACTTGTAGAACTTCAGACTTATATAGGAAATTTCCTGAACGATATAACTCTTGCGGATATTATAAAACAGGAAGAGAAAAGCGGAACTAAAAATGAAAGGCCGGAAAATGACAAATGATAATAGCAAAATCTTGCAGGATTGTTTGGCAAAAGCACAAAAACTTGAGAAAATGGTAGAATACGCCAATGATTCTATAGTCAGCAAAACCATTCTCGATAAAGCCGCGGGTTCTATCACTTTATTTGCTTTCGATAAAGGTCAGAAACTCAGCGAGCACACTTCACCATACGATGCGGTTGTGCAGATTCTTGATGGTACGGCACAGATAACCATTGACGGGAATAATACTAATGTTTTGTCAGGTGATATTATCATTATGCCGGCCAATATCCCCCATTCTGTTACGGCGGAAGAAAAATTCAAAATGCTCTTAATAATGATTCGTACAAAAGGCTAAAAATGAAAAAGCAAACAAAAGAAAGGAACTATTATGTTTTGTTATCAATGTGAACAAACAGCAGGCGGAACAGGATGCACAAAAGTCGGTGTATGCGGCAAGGATCCTGATATCCAAAGTTTACAGGACACACTTGTATTCGGCATGAAAGGTATCGCGGCTTACGCATATCACGCACGCGAGCTTGGTAAAAAAGATGAACAAGTCGATGCGTTTATGCACGAAGCTTTATTCGCGACTTTAACGAATGTTGACTTCGACCTTAGCCGCCATATTGAGCTGGTCTTAAAAGCTGGTGAGATGAATCTTCGCGTTATGGAATTACTTAATGATGCCAATACTTCAACGTACGGTAATCCAACTCCCGCTACAGTACCGAGTGGTACAAAAGCTGGTCCAGGTATTGTTGTGACAGGCCATGATTTACTTGACCTATACGAATTGCTCAAGCAAACCGAAGACAAAGGAATCAATATTTATACCCACGGCGAAATGCTTCCGGCTCATGGTTATCCTGAGTTGAGAAAATTCAAACACCTTGTAGGCAATTATGGTACCGCATGGCAAAACCAGAGAACTGAGTTCGATAAATTTTCCGGCCCGATATTAGTAACTACAAACTGTATTATGCTTCCGAAAGAATCGTATATCGACAGGATTTATACTTGCGGCATAGCTGGATGTACCGGAGTGAAACACCTTAAGAGCAGAGATTTCAGTGAAGTTATCGCAAAAGCACTTTCACTGCCCGCACTGAAGGAAAATATCACTGGAACACTTAGCACTGGATTCCATTATACCGCGGTTCTTGGTATTGCTGATAAAATTGTCGAAGCCGTTAAGGCAGGTAAAATTCGCCACTTCTTCTTCATCGGTGGTTGCGACGGCGCAAAACCAGGTCGAAATTATTTCTCTGAATTTGCTGAAAAAGTACCTGATGATTGTATAATTCTTACAGCCGCTTGTGGTAAGTACAGACTGAATGCTCGTGATTATGGTGACATTGATGGAATTCCGAGACTTATCGATACAGGGCAATGCAATGATTGCTATTCCACGATTAAAATCGCGGTGGCACTCGCAGAAGCTTTCAAATGCGGCGTAAATGACCTGCCGCTTTCGTTGATTGTTTCATGGTACGAGCAGAAAGCGGTCGCAATTTTGCTTACGCTTCTATATCTTGGAATAAAGAACGTAAGACTTGGACCAAGTTTGCCCGCATTTTTAAGCCCGAACGTGCTGAATCTGCTTGTTGAAAAATACAGTATAAAACCAACTGGAAACGTAGATGAAGATTTGGCTGAAATTTTGGGAAAATGATATGTGACTAAAATACAAAATCATTGTATAATTACAAAATAGTTAAAAGTGCCTGAAATGATAACGAATATGTCATTTCAGGCACTTAAATATCTATTTTGTGTTAAGGATTTTTACTATAGATACGTCTATTAATAAAATAAAACGCGCAACGATGTGGATAACTATGACATTCATTATGTTATTGTTCTTCCTGTCTATCTATGGTGCGTTTATTGGCCCAGAGAGAGCGAAGGCATTTTTTAATAGCGTTCCAATGGCGATTTACTGGATTGCTTTTATTTTCCTGCTTGTTATTGGTATTGTCTTGTTTCGCAGGCTGATTCAAGTACCAGCGTTATTATTTACTCACTTCGGCTGTATTCTAATTTTATTAGGTGGAATCTGGAGTTCTAACTCAGGACACGAATTGCAGAAAAAAGTATTCGGAATTAATAAAATACCTTCTGGTTATATGCAGATATACGAAGAACACGCGGATAATATAGTTATCGCAGAAAATGACATTCAATACGAACTGCCCTTCTCGATAGCACTTAAAGATTTTCGAATCGAATATTATAAACCCAGTGATCTTTATATCCAAACCAGACAAGGTGAAGATTGGAAAATTCCTATTGAAGAAGGAAAAGTTTATTCACCTGATTCCACGTTTGGAACAATAGAAATTGTTAAGGTATTTAGCAATTTTAAGATGATAACGGAGAATGGAATCAGGAATGCAATAGATGATCCCGGACCAGGTTCCAATCCTGCTATAGAGGTAAAAGTAACACCACCTGATGGTGAATCATTAACCAGATACATTTTTGATTTCTCTCGAAGCTATATATATTCAGATGATTTTGCAATGGCGTTTGAAATTGACATTAAAGAATATATAAGCGAGCTTCAGGTAATTCAGGACAATAAAGTCGTAGCGGTAAAAGATATCGAGGTAAACCACCCTCTTTATTACGGCGGCTACCATTTTTATCAACAGGATTACGACCACGAAGAAGGGAGATATACAATTCTGAAAGTTACTTCTAATTCAGGATTATATTTCGTTTATGCAGGTTATTTTATGCTTTGCATTGGAGTTTGCTGGCATTTCTGGTTAAAAAAGCTAAGGTCTAAAGGCGCGTAAATGGAAATAAAAGCAACTACACAAGGAATATTGATTTATACTACGATTGGGACGTATTTGCTCGCGTTGCTTTTTACCCTGCTTCGCAAAATCCGAATCGGACAGAAAATCTATTTTATCGGATTTCTTGTTGCAATCGTTTCATTAGGTTATCGATGGTATCACGTTGGGCACGTTCCGATGCAGAATTTATTCGAAGTATTCCTCTGCCTCGGAATGATTTATCCAATAACTGTTTTCAGCAGAAAAGTATTACATATCGGAGGCCAGGCCGCGGATATGTTTATCGGGATTATTGTTCTGTTTCCAGCCGGTTTTGTTTTCAATGCTGAGCCGCAAAAATTGCCCCCTGCTCTTCAAAGCTGGCTTTTTGCACCCCATGTAGCCGTTTATATGCTTTCATATATCTTCATGGCAAAAGCGGCTTTTCAGGCTGTTTTACAGCTTACTGGTAAAAACAGTATTACGGAAAGTAATCTACTTGCCCCCGAAGAAGCTTCTTACAAACTCGTTTGTGTAGGATTTCCGCTTCTGACACTTGGACTAATACTCGGCAGTGTCTGGGGCAAACGCGCATGGAGTGACTACTGGGGCTGGGACCCGAAAGAACTCTGGTCACTCGCTTCATGGTTACTATATATAGGGTATTTACATTTCCGTTATATGTTCGGAAAAAAATATTCGAAAATTAATAGCCTTTTGGTAATCCTTGGAATCATTGTTATTATTATAACCCTGTTATGGGTAAACCTTTCCCGACTATTTCCAGGCATGCATAGCTACGGCACAAGCTGAATCAATCAATTTGCCAGGTTTTTACCTTTTGCCAGGCAAAGTTTATAACTATCCACAGCATTTCCTATATCAACGGACCCATCAACAAATACTACATTCGCAATTCCAGAATTCAGATTTCCGCCACGCATTCTATGATATGTAGCAAGGCAATCAACTGGATTATCTTTGGGACCTGTCCAAAAAATATTATTATTCAGCGCATAGTTACTAAGGGTGACTGGTTCAGGTGGATTTTTTATTGTCCATAAGTTTTCCTCAGTAAAGAATAACACTTTGGATGGTTGTTTTACCTCTGTGGATTTCTTTACTGACTCATTAGCACTTCCACCCCCGCCAAGAAAATAGTTCATGCTATAACAATACTGTGGTTCTATAGGAATCGAACTATCGTGACCAGTATGACTTGAACCTAAAGTTTTCGCCAACGAATAAAACTTCCCGCACATATGAACATCCATACTTTTCATATAGTACCAAAACGCACCGTTGGGTATCTTCGATGCATCATGCCAATGACAGTCGTTGTATATCCCGCCTCCAACACCTTCATTGTACAACCAGGTCTGTGCATTGGGAAAATTCTGTTCATAATCACCGAGATACATATTGCCGGCTATCCCATATTGCTTAAGATTCGACCTGCAAGTAATCTCTCTTGCCTGATCTTTTACCTTTTGCAGTGCGGGCAAAAGAATTCCCATTAACACTGCAATAATAGCAATAACAACCAGCAATTCGATAAGTGTAAAACCTCTTCTACGCATGAATTCACCTCCTTTAAGCTTGCATTTCCAATTTGAATGTATTTACAATGATAGGTATCGAATTATTACTATATAACTGGAAACTATTTTTAGGCAAATCAAAGGTAATTATGAGATTTTCCCTGCCGTTGTTATTGAAATATAAAAGAACTGTTATTAATTTTAGAATAACAAAATTGTTCCTAAAAAACAATAAAAATATTGGTATCAAGTAAGAATTAAATGGGAATATTCTTTATGATAGAAATATCCCCTGTTGCAGCAGCTTTTAAAACAGGAAGCATATATTCATCAACCATATCCGATTGAAGAGGTACAGGCATATTTTGCAGTTTCATCTTCAGTTGAGGATTCTTCGCGGCATTTACCGCACGTTCAATATGCTCTTCGCAAAAACCATCTATAACAGCAAGACGAGACGGCATTCCGATCCTTGCGGCAAATTCAAACATTGCTTCAGCGATAACTATGCCCAGCAATCTCGCTTTCAAAGAGTCCAAATCAACTTTTATTAATCCAGCTTGTTTATAAATTTCTCCAATTAATCTGAGAGGTTTTCCGATAACCGGTGCAAAGAAAACGGTATAATAAGGATTCATAATGGCGCACGCCCGGCCATGAGGTAAGATATCAACAAGAGAGAAACTGCTCAGATGTCCTCCATTCGTTCCGCCAATCATAATCGCATAACCACCTAAATCCGTAGCCAGACACAGAGCTTCACGTGCCTGTTGGGATTTTGGATTATCCAGAGCAACAGGAAGATATTTTAATACAAGCGATATACATACTTCAGCAATCTCTGCCGCCAGAGCATAATAATCTTTGCCGATGGAACCATACAAAACTTCAAGTGAATGTGAGACTCCATCCATTGCGCCGTCCATTGTTAGATTCGTACCTGCCGCGAAAGTTACATTGTAATCGAAAATTGCTCTAACAGGAATAATTGCATCATCAACTATCAACTTTTTCTGACTGGTCGATAAATCAGTTATATTTGCGTATTTTGTAAGATGAGAGGCAGAACCGGAGAGGGTTTGGATCGCAATATGAGGTAATAATGATTTGCCGCTTTTGGAGATAGCCTCAGTGACAAGGCCAGTTCCAAAATAGTCTTCGATGTCACCGCCAAGAGTATTCAAAACGATAGCGGCTTTTGTAGTATCTATCGTACTTCCGCCGCCAAAACTTATTACCATATCAGGATTAGCTTTTTCTATTTCTTTGGAAATGCGATATAAATCTTCTTTCGGGCTGTTTGGACGAGAGCCTTTTATCTGGGCAACTAAATTGATATCTGATTCGGCGAGTGAATTCGCTATCGTTCCTACTGCCTTATCGCTGCCGTTGAATGTCCCGCGCACTAATACAGCTTTTTTGCCATACTCTTTTGATACCGCCCCTACCTGTTCTAATACGCCAAAACCGTAAACATATGATTTTCCTTTAAACTGATTAAGCAAATTTCGTGCTTTCTCAAACAATCTATTTCCTCCAGAACTAATTTATTTGTTTTTAATAATACCAGTTGTGATATCAATATATTGTTCAGACGTAATTTGGTCTGGACGCAATTTCGAATCTATGGAACAGGATGTAAAAATGTCTGTCCAGTAATCTGCTCCGATAGCTTTTGCTTCTTCAAGCCTGCTGCAGGCATGAAGAGTTTTTCTTCTGTGGTTCAAAAAAATATGTACAATCTTCGTGAAAAGTTCCAAATCCGGAATTTTATCAATTTTTTCTTTATTTCTGACAAATTTAACAAAAGCGGAATCAACCTGCGGCTTTGGCCAGAACACGCTCGGTTTAAGAACTCTTAATAATTCTACATCACCACAAGCCTGCATAATAATACTCAAACCTCCATAATCAGAAGTACCCGGAAGAGCCTTCATCCTGTCGGCTACTTCTTTCTGTATAGTGACATACATTCCATCGGCTTTTATTTTGCCTGTAATGAAATTCATCATTACAGGAGTAGCGACATTATATGGAAGATTCGCGACTAAAAGAATACGTCCGTTAGAACTTTTCTGAGCAAGTGTTAATAAATCTGTCACTCGTTCATTGATAGTGTTTTTGCTTTCAAGTATGTCAACATTCAATAATTCAACATTATTAAATTGAGAAAGCTGCTCTTTTGCGATTTTATATAGATTAGAATCAATTTCGACTGCAATAATTTTTTCTGCTTTTTCCGCCAGAATGGAAGTAAAAGAACCTGTTCCGCAGCCAGCTTCAAGGATAATATCATTCTTTTGAATATCCGCGGAATCAGCAAGCAGCTTCATTAAGTTCAGGTCAATCAGAAAGTTTTGACCAAAACGTTTATTCGGTTTTATCCCTGATGCTTCAAGTAATTCGCGGATTTGACTTTTTGTTTGCATTATATCTTTATCAATGACAAAACTAATTATTTCTCTGTTTCTGTATTCACCTGCAATACAGGTCTCTGTTTTTTTGTTTTTGCCATTTGTATCGCTGTTAGAATAGCGCATTTCATACTGGAAGGGTCAGCTAAATTTTTGCCGGCAATATCAAAAGCCGTTCCATGCGCCGGTGATGTTCTAATTATAGGCAAGCCTATAGTGACATTTACCGCTTCCTTGAAGCTCAGTAATTTTACAGGTATCATACCCTGGTCGTGGTACATGGCTACTACGCCATCGAATTCACCTTGAGAGGCTCGAAGAAAAAGTGTGTCAGCGGGAATAGGACCGGTACATTTAATGCCCTGCTCCTGCGCCAATAAAATCGCAGGTGAAATAATACGCTTCTCTTCATCCCCGAACTGGCCGTCTTCACCAGCATGAGGATTCAGGGCAGCAACACCTATCTTGGGATTTTCAACTCCGAAGTATTGCATCAAAGCATCGTTGAGCAAGTCTATCGGCTCGAAAACGCATCCTATAGTGAACTTATTCCTTACGTCAAAAAGTCCCACATGAATCGTTGCCAGAGCCATCTTGATTGGCCCGCCAACGAACATCATAGCTTTTCGTGGAGATTTACATTGATCCGCGAGCAATTCGGTATGACCGGGCCATTTCGCACCTGATAATTTCCAGCTTGTCTTACTAATTGGCGCTGTAACTATAGCATCAATCAAACCAGTTTTAGCGGCTTCAATCGCATCAAGACAAAAATGAAGAGAAGCATCTCCGGCCTGCTCACTCGGACTTTTTATCCAGGTTGATATTGAAAATTCGTCATAGTCCGCGACTACTACCTTATGAGGATAATCTCTGCTTATTTTTTCATGCTGATGTCTGCCCCAGAAAGGCTCGATTTCAGCTTTGTCCGCGGCGTAACATAATTGCTCATTCATTCCAAAAATAATGAACTTGGCAGATTTGCGAATAACAGGATCCGCCAGAGCTTTCACAATTATTTCCGGGCCAATACCTGCGGCATCCCCCATCGTAATACCGATGACCATTTGCTCTGATATCGAATTATTCCCATTATTTTTCATTATTCCAATTTTCCAGCTTAAAAACCCAATTCTCTAAGTTTTTCGGCAGTTAAATTACCTTTCTGAGGCAAAATATTTTCAAGCTGTTTTTTCACTGCCTTTATTATAATATCAGTCTCAATATTTACAAGTTCGCCTGTTTTTGCAATTCCGAGAGTTGTATTATTTAAAGTCTGAGGTATTACAGCAATATGAAAGCTATTTTTATCCAAATCGCAAATTGTTAAGGAAATCCCATCAATAGCAACTGAGCCTTTTTCGACCATTGAATCAATTAATTCAGAATCAGCAGAAAATTTAATATCCGAAAATTTGCCTTTTTTTTCAATTTTTTCGATTTTAGCAGTACCATCTACATGACCAAGCACAAAATGGCCTCCGAACCGCGATTCAGGACTCATAGCTCTCTCAATATTCACTTTTGATGAAATTTTCAACTTTTTCAGCGATGTTTTTGATAATGTTTCGCCGCTTACATCAAATTCAGCAAACTCTCCATTAATTTTGGATACAGTCAGACATACCCCGTTTATAGCTATACTATCGCCTATACGGCATTCTCGTGCTATATCACCCAGATTCACAGAAAGACTCATAGAGTCATTACTGCATCTAATTGACTTAACAGAACAGATTTTTTCTATCAATCCTGTAAACATATCATCCTATTTTAAATAATTTCTTATTAGTTATTGAAAATATTATACTAACAGTTAGAATTAATTATAGTTTAATGAATGGAATAATCAACAATCAAAATGACAAGGGAGTCAGATTATGAACACTCTTTGGCTCAAAATCGCAAGCGGCGCCATCGGAATTTTAATCATTATTGTCCTGGTTAGCATGTTTATGCCTGGCGGTGATAAGGAATCTGCAACACAACCAGTATCTGATGGAAATAATTTACCCTCAAATTTCTGGGAGCAGGTAGAAAATGACAAAGAAGAATTGTCGATACCAGAAGATTACGCGAATTACTCTGAAGAGGATTCACTATCGGCTAATAAACCTTCAGTATCCAATGATATAGCGTCACCACCTATACCTCAAGAAGCTCAACCTGTACCGGCACAGCCTCAACCAACAGAAACGACTATTTACGTAAAAAAGCCTAACGATGCAGAAGAAGTCGAAGCAGAAAAACAATACAATTACGCATTAAATAGCTTCAGCATTGGCCGCTTACCTACGACAAGTTTCAAACCATCTATTGATGCGGCAAGAAGAATCATTGACAGATGGCCCGATAGCATCTATGCTTTTCAATCCAAACTTTTGCTTGCAAAAGTTCCGGAACGTTTTCAACAGCAATATAAAATCACTTCTGAAGAAATTGATACCAGCATATTTTTCCAACCAAGAGCCGGAACCAGACCTGTTATAATCACAATTGAGGAGCAATAGTAAATGCCAATAACAAATTCCGTTTCAAATATACCAGTTATTTCCATTACCGCTGACTGTCTTCCGGAAGCATGGGAGAAAGCAGTTTTAGCCGTATGGGATAATGGTTTCAACATTAAAACTCAATACGATAAACCAACTGATCCGCCAAGCAAGGATGCAACTGTAATGATTGAAGTTAGTGATCCTTTCTGTGAACCGCGGATTCATAAAAATTTTCCTGGCGGTCCTGAAGAACTTGAGTCTTACAGGCAGGAAGTCGTAAACGGAATTCACGACCATTGGATTGATCCTGCTGCTGGGAAATGGACCTATACATATCACGAGAGATTGTTCTCTTACAACACAGTTGAAGATATTCGTGATCCAAACTCACCTAAACCATTTCGAAGTGTCGATCAAATACAATATATCATAGATTGTCTTTCACTATCTGGTCATAGCCGCAGAGCACAGGCGATAACATGGATGCCAACTGCAGATCCACAAACTGATGATCCGCCATGCTTACAAAGAGTCTGGTGCAGGCTTTTACCAAACGATAATGGCGAATGGACACTGAATATGAACACACATTGGCGCAGCAGAGACCTCTATAAAGCATGGTTTATGAATGTTTATGCGCTCACTGAACTTCAAAAACAAATCGCAGAAGCGATTTCCCAAAAAAGAGGTGAACCAGTGCATGTTGGCAGATATGTCGATATAAGCGATTCACTACATATTTACGGCAGCTATTTCAATGAAGTATTACCTGAGATTGAAAAAATGCGCAACAGTTCTTTTCTCGGGAGAGCATGGGAAACCACTCATCCGGCATTTGAGATGATGACTACCGAAGCACGGGAAAAGCTGGCCCGGGATCCTGACTGGTTCGCAAAAGCAAAAGGTTAAATTTCTCAGAAAATACACAATCCTCTAATTAAAGGGACAACAAATAATGGCACTCATGGTTAATGGTGAACTAATAGAAGATTCAACTATTCAGGATGAAGCCGACCGTATCAGGCCACAATACGAAAAGACATTCAAAGATATGGATGCAAAGGAAAGGGAAGCACAATTACTCAAGTGGTCAAAAGAAAACCTTATTGAAAAAACATTACTACAGCAGGAGGTAATAAAAAACGAACCCGAAGTATCTAAGGAAACCCTTGATTCAGTTCTTGAAAATTTGAAAAAGGAATGCAAAAAACCATCTGAGCTATACAAAGACTTCGGTGTTGAAAACGATGAAAATCTCTTAAAAAAGCTGGAATTAATTATCCGGACCCAACAAAAACTTGAAAAGCTTCACAATACAGCAAAAGATCCGGCTCTTGCCGATATAGAAAAATATTACGAAGAAAATAAAAATCAATTCAAACAACAAGAGAGTATCAGAGTTGCTCATATTGTTAAATATTATGGCTGGAAATGCGATGAAGCAACTGCATATAAAACAATCTCTCAGGCATACGAGGAAATTCAAAAAGGCTCTTCTTTCGAATTAATTGTCGATAAACATACAGACTGCAATGATATGGGTGGCGATATCGGCTATATCAGAAAAGGACAAATGGTCGGGGAATTTGATGATGTTGTTTTCAATCTGGGTGTTGGACAAGTTAGCAATATTTTTCGGACACGTTATGGATTCCATATAGCAAAAGTCTACGATAGAAAACCTGCTTTTATACCTGAACTCGAACATGTAAAAGATCAAATTCAGGAAATCCTCAAAAAACAACTGCAAAGTCAGATCGTTTATGATTATTTGGATGAACTGAAAAACAAAGCCAAAATCGAAGAAGTTCAACAAGAATCATAAAAAACCTTATAAAAAATACACTAAAACAAATAAATGTTAAAATAGAAAATATATATATATTTTCTATTTGGCAATATAGGGTTTTTGATTTAAACTTTACTTTGGAGAGAATGCAGGAAAGAGCAAAAAAATAAAGCTGTCATTGGAGGAGATGGCAGCTTATAACAGACCTTTTTGGGGGGGGTTGTATAAGTTTCTTTCCGAGTTGGCCTCTGTACTTTATGTGCAGAGGCCTTTTTTAATTATTTTTTTATTTTTTCTTTGACACTCCATATGTTGTTGTTAAAATTCATTAAATGACTATATAATGCGGTGTCGATTTTTTAGACTGAAAGGAGGCACGTCTTGTGAATCGTAATATAGGATTCCGTTAAAGTTGACGGTATCATATCGATTGATGAATAATCCGAGACGAGTTTTAAAATGAGATGCCCCTTTTGCAAGGAAGATCAGGACAGGGTCATTGATTCGCGTTCAAGCGATAACGGCAGAACAATTAGACGCCGCCGCCAATGCCTGGTTTGCGAAAGGCGATTTACAACTTATGAAAAGGTAAACGAAACGTTTAGACTTTTTGTTGTCAAGAAGGACAACACACGAGTCCCCTATGACAGGGATAAAGTAATAAGCGGCTTGCAGAAAGCATGCTATAAAAGGACTATTACAGCAGAGCAAATTCAGCAAATCGCGGACAGGGTTGAAGAAAGTATTTTCAAAAAATTTGATAAGGAAGTTTCATCTTCTTTCGTGGGTGAGAGTGTGATGAAACAGTTACGCAAGGTCGATAAGGTAGCATATATTCGTTTTGCAAGTATCTACAGGGATTTTAGAGACGCAGGCGAATTAATCACGGAAGTGAGCAAGGAACTTAAGGATATAGAACCAACTGCTCAATTGCTGCTCTTCGATGAGCTTTAACCAGAGGCTTTGTGATGAAAGGAGTCAAGGGTATGTTTAGCATGGAGGCAAAAAAAAGGTGGTGCGATCTCAATTACATGTTGTAAAGTCTGATGGCAGCATAGAAGAGTACGTTCACACAAAAGTTATTGGCACGATAAGCAGAGTTCTTAGCAAAGCAGGAGTAGACAGTGTTTATTTGGCCGAACAACTTACTGATGTCGTAACGTATTATCTCTATAATCAGGAGAACACTCAGAGGATAACAAGCAGCGAAATATTTTCTATAATCGTTGCAATTTTAACAGAAACCGGCTATGAAGACGCGGCTGATATACTAAATGAATTTCATATCAGACGCAGATACAAACGCTTGCGGACCATAGTAATTTCTATAAATATTCAGGAAATTACCGATGCTCAGATGCTTATAGACACAGAGCAATCTGATAGCTTACAGCAATGGGACAAATCCAAAATAGTAAAAACTCTTACCAGGAAATACGATTTCGATATTCCTACGGCAAGAATGATTGCTTCTATGGTTGAAGACAGAATTTTCAATCTGGATATTACAACTGTTCCAACGAGCCTGATAAAGCAGATTGTACTCAGTGAAGCCGCTTTGGTTATGAGAGCCCAAAAACAGTTACAGACTGCTTAAGGTATCAATAATTGATACCTTGTAGAAGTGTTTTTGCTCGCTGAAGAATTTCATCGTGGGATTCTTCGGGATTAATGTCTAACCAGTTTACGTTCCTGAATGTTTTAAACCAGGTCCGCTGGCCCTTAGCGAGTTTGCGCGTATTTTTCTTAATTAGCTCAGTGGCTTCTTTTAAATCTGTATTGCCGTTCAGATGATTAATTATCTCAGCGTAACCTATCGCAGCTTGAGCTTGCTTGCTTAGAGGTTTTTCCTCGTTCAGAAGCGATTCCACTTCATCAACAAGGCCATTGAGAATCATCCTTTTTACTCTCTGGTTGATTCTGCCGCTCTCTTCTTCTTTAGCTCGGCGAAGACCAACGATGGTCCAATTGTGATTGTTTTGCTCAGAAGGCAAGCGATTGTCGTACGTATTCCACTGCTTCTGAAAACTTGATATGGGCTTTCCTGTAAGTTGATAAACTTCAAGTGCGCGAATTACACGCTTTGTATCATTGGGATTGATTCGTTCTGCAGCAATAGGATCTATCTGTGATAATTCATTATGAAGCTTAAGAAGTCCTTCGCTTTCAATTCTTCCGTGCAATGTCTGTCTTATGGACTCATCTGAACCAGCACCATCAAAAAGCCCTTCCAGTAAAGCCTTTATATATAAACCAGTTCCCCCTACCGCGATTACTTTCTTATCTCGGCTTTTTATCTTCTCTATAACTTCTAAAGTTTTTTCGTAAAAAGTACCTACATTGAAAGCCTCACTCGGTTCTACAACATCAATCATATGATATTGGATTTGCTCTCGGATTTCTTTGGCAGGCTTAGCTGTACCGATATCCATGCGGCGATACACCTTCATGGAATCAACACTTATTATTTCGGCATCCAGTTCTTTTGCCAATTCAAACGCCAATCGGCCTTTACCAGATGCGGTTACACCAAGAATTAGAATCATTTTTCAATTTGTTTCTTGCAAATTATAAAATTAGTATTTATTGTTTAGTAATATAATAACTATAGATAGCATATTATATTCAGATATGATGATTTTGCAAAACCGTAGTTGATATTTTATTAACTTCACAAAAAATAGGTAATTATATGCACGGTACAAATTTCGAAGCACGTTTGCGAAGAAAAGCACAGAGCGTGAACTACAACCTGAAGCAAATCATCGATTTTCAGGAAACCAATAAAGAACTGAAGGACGCAATCAGCTATACAATAAGCGCACCCGGTAAAAGAATCCGTTCAGTACTGGTTCTCTGGTGCTACGAAATGTTTAATTCTAAACCGGACCATAATGTCGATATGGCTTCTGCGGCGATAGAATTGGTCCATACATATTCCCTCGTTCATGACGACCTTCCGGCTATGGACAATGACGATTTTCGTCGCGGCGTACCCACATGCCATAAAGAATTTGATGAAGGAACAGCAATTCTCGCCGGCGATGCTTTATTAACACTCGCATTTGAAGTTCTCGCCAGAGAAGTCGAACCTGCCGACAAAGCGGTAAAACTTATAGGCCAACTCGCACACGATGCAGGTCCGACCGGTATGATAGCCGGACAAATGGCCGATTTAATTTCAGAAAGAAGTGTTTGCAATAAAAAAACACTCGAATATATCCATATCAATAAAACAGCGAAAATGTTCCGTTGTGCAGCCGCGATGGGAGCCATTTGCGGCGGAGCTTCGAAAAAACAATACGACAGCCTTTGCGAATTCGGCTTGAAGATTGGATTATGCTTCCAGATTGCAGATGATATTCTCGATGTCACCAGTTCAACTGAAGAACTGGGAAAAACCGTTGGCAAAGATGTAAAAGCCAAAAAATGCACATACCCATCGGTAGTAGGAATTGAAAAAGCACAGGAAATCCAAAAGAAACTAACAACAGAAGCTATCGAAGCCCTGAAACCTTTCGGGAAAAAAGCCGACACACTAATAGAATTAGCAAACGCCCTGCTCGAAAGAAAAAAATAGACGTTTCAGTATCTTTACGTGATCACATAAAAGATGTACTGAGGAACTTTTTCCCCTCTATCTATTCGAATAATCCAATATCACATTAAATAATGTGATAATTCGATTTCAACAATATATCTTTTTTTTATTCTAAAATTGAGTATAAAATTAGAATAAACCTTTTTTTTTAACATTTTTTGCAACTAATTTTTCTTTTATGCAACTATATATTTAGGACTATTTATGATTTGCCGCTAAATTGTAATAATAACTTAGGTAAAATAATATATGATGGATAGTATTACAGACAGAGAGCTAATTGAAAAATTGATTGCTCATGACGAGCAAGCTTATGAAATATTACTTGATAAGTTTGAATCCTCTGTTTTTCGTTTTTTTTACTATTCTAAGGGAAATCATCAAATCGCACAGGACTTGTGCGGTGAGACATTTGCCAGGTTTGTTGCGGCAATTAAGAATTTCAGGTCTGACAATTCACACAGCTTAAAAGCGTTTGTGTTTGCAATTGCAAGGAACATACTTTTAGAAAACCTTAGAAAGAAAAGGCTGGTTAAGGAAGATACTAGTTTACTTCAAGAGATAGCAAGTAATAAACCATCTGTTTTTCGGGAAGTTTCATCTCATGATGAACTTGAATATGTTTTAAGCATAATCAAACAATTCAGAGAATCTGAAAGACAGATTCTTCTTTTCAGATTTATCGAAGGTCTAAAGATAGAGGAAATCGCTGATGTTATGAAGATGTCGGTTAATTCTGTAAAAAGTCATATTCACAGAAGCAGGAAAAAAATATGTGAGATATTATCAAAAAACAATTCTCATAAAGAGGAGTTTTGTAATGAATAATGAAAAACGAAATGAAGAATTAATTAGTAAATTTTCAGAATCTTCAAAAAAACTTAAAACGCCGGATGGATTGAGAGATTCAAACCGAAAGTACATAAAAGAAGCTTTAAATTCCATAAATACTGAAAAAAGAGAAACTCCGGGCTGGTTCAAGAAACGCATTTCAATTTCCTATCCGGTAGCGGCGTGTTTTTTGCTTATTTTTTGCCTTCAGATTACTCTTGGATATTTCCATCTTAAATATTATTCCAAAACACAAAAGACAATCGTACACAATAATACAGATTCCATCGGCCATTTGGAAGATACAGTACAACCTTTTTATTCCGAGCATAACGTTTATGTTGCAGGAATAGGTTATGTAGAAAAAACTCAAAAATATACTTATTTTAAGGAGAACACTAATGAAGGTATCTGACACACATAAAATTCTTCGTGCCAAATGTATTTTAACAGGTTTAATAATTCTCGGCCTAACTTCGGTCTGTATGGCATCTTTATCAACAGAAGATAAAATTTACAAACATTATAACGTAGAGATAAACTTGTTTTCCTTCAATCCAACCGAGCCAATTGACAGTTATCAGCAACATGGCAGTGGTAACGCCGGAGTGGGCGGCAAAGTAAGCCTGGGTTGTCCTTATGATGGAAAAATCTTTAGAGTCAATATCGGCGGCAAGAATCAAAATGGGCATTTTATAGTTAATGTCAGTGTTGAGCCAAGCCAAAATGATAGCGAAATAAAAGAGGATTCTTTTGAGGTTGACTTTACGGATTTGAAACCAAAAGGTTTTGAACTGGCTAAAAACGATAATGTCCGTGTATGTATGTTAAGCCTTGTACCAAGTGTAAAGATTATTGATAACCGTCCCAAAAGAGTTGATGAAAATTCATTAGGATTCAGTATATGGTCATTAGTTGATTCAATGATAATTTTCAATGACAGCGTTTACGCCGGAAAGATGGGTTGTGTTGGAGGTCCTTTAGCTTTTTTGAGTTATCCTGGGTATGCTAAGGTCGAGTTTGCACTTGTACCTTTCCGTGACGCTAAACGATTGGGAACTCTAAAAAATGGTAAAATTCAAATCCGAGCTGAAGACGGACAAACACTGGAAATATATGGAGTAAAGAATGGTAAAAATCCAATACAACTACCGGGAGGTCCTTATGAGGTTTGGGTTCGATGGCAGGCTTTGCCGGAACAGGTACAATATGACATTCCATCAAAGGAAGATTTTACTCGCATGATAAATGAAAGATATGCGGAAATGGGTGATACTCCACCTACTGGTGAGGAATTAGATATACTATATGAGAGAGCCAAGCACCAGATGCGCAATCCCTTAAGTCACGGAGTAGGTCCGATTCATTAAAAACAGTGAATTGGTGAACCGAAAATCTAACTTACCAAATATGCTGATTTCCTTATAAATCTAAATATTCGGGGCAATTGTTAATGTTTATTTTTCTGGTTGATTCGCCGCTGTGTTCTAACTCTATGCGGATGTAGTTTATTGTTTTGAGAGCAGCTTCTATTTTGTCAGCCCACTCAATAACTACAATTGAATTCGGATAACAATAGTCATCGAATCCGAGTACTTCAAACTCGGCTATTGATTCGAGTCTGTATGCATCTATGTGGTAAATATCCAAACGTCCCTGGTATTCGTTTACAATCACAAAAGTCGGGCTGTTTACAGTGTCACTATCTTCCGCCCCGGCACCGGCTGCGATTCCTTTTATAAGATGTGTTTTTCCTGCTCCTAACTGTCCTGTTAATGCAATTACTTCGCCGCCTTTGAGCATGGAACCTATTTTGCGGCCCAGTTCAATTGTCTCTTGTGGAGAATCTGTCACTATATTATATGTATCGTTCATATTTATTTCGTTAAATGATCAAAACCCTTAACCTGTATATCTCTAATTTGTCCTTCAGACATTTTTATTTGAAAATCACGCTGCTCGGTAATTGTTCCTATCTTTGTAATTGGAACTTGCTCGTCCCATTGTTCGAGCACTTTATCGCAATCTGCCTGCGAAAGAGTAAAAATAAGCTCGAAGTCTTCGCCGTCATTTAACGCGGCTTCGAGTGGATTTTCAGTTCTTTGTGCGTCTTTTGAAATTGGTATTTTATCAGCTTCAATTAATGCGCCGACTTTACTTTGTTCGCATATTCTATTCAAGTCGCTGCTTATGCCGTCACTCAAATCCATCATGGAATGCAGCTCAACCATTTGTGCCATTTTAAGTGCTTCATTCACCCGCGGCTCGAAATCAAGATGCTTGCCGAATATCGAACCACCAAGAGTACCGGTTACGCAGATACAGTCCCCCGCTTTTGCTCCCGAACGTCTTACGGGTTTGTTTTTAGCAGGTTTGCTGAACATCGCAACATTTATCACAAAAGGACTATCTGTTTTCCATTTCGTAATATCACCACCTACCAGTGCGCAATTATATTTGTTCCCGGCTCGTAAAACACCTGAATGAAGCTGCTTTAACTGCTCTTGCCCAAAATCTTTCGATAAAGCTACTGAAACAACCGCGGCAAGAGGAATCGTCGCCATAGCTGCGCAATCGCTTAGACTTGCGGCCATAGCCTTGTATCCAACCTGCTCGATAGTCGCGGTCGATAAATCGAAATGTACGCCATCCAGCAAAATATCTGTAGTAATTAAAACAGACTCATCACCGATTCTAATCTGCGCCATGTCATCGCCGATACCTATGGGGAAATCTGCAACAGGTAATGAGGATTGGCTTGCGAACCAACTTGTGATTTTGTCTTCGCCGTTCGTCATCTTTGGTCCAACTGCTTCGTCCAATACTCGATTTGCCTTTTAGCCTGTTTTGGTCCGGCGGCACCTTCTGTAATATAACTATTTGCGACATTCGCAGAACCGAGGCTATCGAAAACATCCTGTTCGATAGCGGCACATGCTTGTTTGAATTCGTCGAGACTAAGTTCGCAAAGTTTCTTTTTTTTCATTTCACATTTTGCTACAAGCTGGCCAACTATGCCGTGTGCTTCACGGAACGGAATAGCTTTTTTTACAAGATATTCAGCAAGAGCGGTTGCATCGAGAAAACCTTCGTCGAGTCCAGCCGCAATTGCAGTGACATTAAACTTCATATGCGAGATAATTCCGCGAGCCATATCGAGGCACGCTTCTATCGTATCGGATGAACTGAATATATGAATCTTGTCTTCCTGCATATCACGGTTATATCCGGAAGGTTGTCCCTTGAGTATCGTAAGCATTGCAATCAAAGAACCGAAAACACGTCCTGTTTTGCCGCGAATCAATTCCGCGACATCGAGATTTCTTTTTTGCGGCATCATACTTGATGATGTGCAATATGCATCGTCAACAGAAACGAATCCGAATTCGTTCGATGAATGCAAAATCAAATCTTCTGCCAGAGTTGATAAATGTGACGCGATTAGTGAACAATCGAAAATAAATTCCGCACAAAAATCTCTGTCACTTACTCCATCTATGCTATTGTATGTAATGTCGGAAAAGCCAAGAAGTTCAGCAGATTTTTTTCTATCTAAACCAAGAGTCGAGCCTGCCAATGCACCGCTGCCAAGAGGTGAAATGTTAAGCAATATTTTACAATTATTCAGCCTGATAAAATCGCGTTCCAGCCGCTCTACAAAACTCAAAAGATATGAGCCAATCGAAACGGGCTGCGCTCTTTGCAAATGTGTGTAACCTGGCATAATATTATCTGCATACTTTTGTGCCAGTTTAACAAACGCTTTCTGGAGCAGTGTGATTTTTGCTTGAATGATTTCAATTTCATCTCTCATCCAGAGTCTTATATCGGTAGCGACCTGGTCATTTCGGCTTCTGCCGGTATGAAGTTTCTTGCCGATTGCACCAGTTTTTTCAATCAGTGAGGCTTCTATCGCCATGTGTATATCTTCATACTTATTGTCAAACTTGAACTTTCCAGCCGTAATTTCTTCACTTATCGCAATCAGCGTATCCTTTATCTGCCGGAACTCATCTTTAGTAATGAGCTTCTGCTCGGAAAGCATTTGTGCATGAGCAATCGAGCCGACAATATCATATTTATACAACCGCTTATCAAAGGAAAGCGATTCGACAAAATCTACGGTTAAATCATCAGGTTCGCCTGATAATCTTTTTTCCCAACTTTTTTCAGCCATTTTTTACTCCTGGAAAATTTCAATATTTTATAAGATGATACGAATATTGACAGTATATGTCAATATTTCAAATTGGGCAGAAATAGCTAAAGCTTATTCATTAAATAGTTGTTAAGATTGATAAAATGAGGGATACAAAAATGGGAGAGCAACAAATGCTCTCCCGATGTCTATGTGACTCTTTCCGTATATTATTAATCCTTACTTACCTTACCCGATTTACGATCAGACTTGTTAGCTTTACTTTAGATAGGTAAAACAAGCTCAAACTAATTTGGCCATATTGGTCATTTTTTAGAGTCACCAATTTGTCAAATATATATAAATAATCGGTTATATTCTCGTTAATCCTTGAAGTTTTTTTATAATTGGTTTATTAGCATTTGCTGCACCAAGACTTACATCAAAAAAGAGTTTGAAGCATCTCGAACAATACGTTATTATGGCTTGAAAATCGTGTTTTTTAATAAACCTTATTTTTAAAATTAGTAGAAAAATATGAAAAAAAATGTACTTGGAATTTCAACCAGCCCAAGACGAAATGGGAATAGTGATTTACTTATCAAAAAAGCACTTTCCGGCGCTGAATCTGTAGGAGCTAATGTCGAATATCTCAGTTTAAACGATTACAAAATCGGTCCGTGTATAGAGTGCAATTCCTGCTACAAAACCGGACGATGTGTTATTAAAGATGATTATGAACAGGTTCTTGAAAAAATCCTTAATGCCGACAGATTGATTTTCGCAACACCCGTTTTTTTTATGAGCGTATGCGCACAGGCAAAACTATTAATCGACCGCGGCCAATGTCTTTGGGCCGAAAAATATATTCTAAAAAGAGAAAACACAAATTCTTCACGCGATTACAGAGCCATGGTAATAGCTACCGGCGGTTCAAAAAGCAAAAAGCAATATGAATGTGCCAAATTTGTTTTCAAGACATATTTTGACTGCCTGAATATAAAATATAAATATGGCTTGTTTGTTGGAAAAGTAGATGAATTAGGAGCTATAGAGAAGCATTCTGAAGCTCTTGAAGAAGCCTATCGACTTGGCTCTATGATTGCTTCACCTGACAGCCCCCTGCCCGAAAATCCAATTGAAGTAGAACTTATTTATGTTTAGTATGAAGTATATTTGTTTTATTTTACAAAAATACGCTATATCCGAGCTATCTTTCAACTGGATTCATATTATTATACATTCTTTGGTATATACGATTCGATTTTGTTTCATTGCCAAACGTTCCTACTCGAATAGATAGTTTTGTACTATGTTCAGAAGGAGCGGACATCTTAATCTGTATTTTCTTTTCTTCTGCATCATAAGCAATAATTGTCGCAGAAAGAGCATCTTTTGATTTGCTGACTATTCTTAATTCAAGTTGCTCAACCGCCTGTAATGCTGCGGAGTAAACTACCTCAATATTTTTTGTTTCAGTTGATTCAAGGTCTCCACTTATATATGCAACAGTACCTGCGGCACCAAGCCCAACGGCAGCAACTACACATCCCTGGCAGAAAATTGCTGTTCCAATAAGAAAAACTATTAAAACATTCTGTTTCTTTCTCATATTTACAATCCTTTAATTTTCATAATATTCCATTAATCTTATTCAGATACATAAAAGTACGGTTTTTGTCAAGACTATCTTAGATACTTTTGATATCTTAATTCCATTCACTTATGAACAAATACAAAAAAAAGGATCTACACTGAAGATTTTCAGTATAGACCCTTTGTTATATTCTATGTATCAAATTATACGCTTCTCATGCTTATAAGCTTTGAGAATCTATTGATACCGTACTACTTTATTACTCACCTAC
>JAFGPS010000047.1 GCA_016936075.1 Sedimentisphaerales bacterium
GAAGTCTTTTGAACAACTCCAAGCTACCGGATTTGACTCGCGGTGTCATTTATTTTTTGTTGCACTTAACATGTTAATTCGCCCCTTAAAGTCCCGCCATTCGGGACGGACCCTATTTAATTCTTGACATATATGTACATTTCTGATATATTTCAATTCACTTATGCCAAGATCAGCAAGAATAGTAATTCCGGATTGTCCACACCACGTTACTCAACGCGGCAATAATCGTCAGGATGTATTTTTCGTGGATGAAGACCGTCAGGTTTATCTTGACTATTTGCTTGAAGCATCGAAACGATTTGACCTTCGTATTGAAGGCTATTGCTTAATGACAAATCATGTCCATCTTGTAGTTACGCCGGACTATGAGACATCGCTTGGCGATACAATGAAGCGCACAAATCAGTTATATGCCCAGTATGTCAATCGGATGCACGGCCGGAGCGGCCATCTTTGGCAGGACAGATTCTTTTCGTGTACATTGGACCGGGATCATTTTCAGCGAGTACTTGTATATGTAGAACGAAATCCAGTACATGCACGTTTGGTTCGCAAAGCATGGCGATGGCGATGGAGCAGTGCTGCTTTTCATTGCGGAATCGAGAAGAAATCAGATTTGCTGGATTTGTCATTATGGAAACAAGATATAAGTTTTGCTCGATGGAAACAGAAACTTGAGCGGCGTGATGATGAAAAGCTGGTAAAAGAGCTTGGCCTGGCTACCAGTCGAGGCCGACCATTAGGAAGTGATGCTTTTATAGCAAAACTGGAGACAAAGCTTGGATATCGTCTTCGCCCTTTGCCGAGAGGACGCCCCAGAAAACATGGTGAGTCCCAATCGTGTTAATAAGCACTTTTGGTACCAAACACTATTGAGTCAGGAGCCTTTATGTTTGTATGTGTCGGAATTTATAATAACGATTCTAAATGTGAAGCTTGACAATTGCATTTAATCAGGATAGATTTGTTGATATGTTGATAGTATTTAATCATTAGCCGCTGGTATTTAGTCTGCCTTTTGCGGATTTTTGAATTACTAATAGCCAATCTCTGATTAAAAGGATATACGTTTGGAAACACAAGAAAAGACATGGATGCCTGTTTTTCAAACAAGAGCGAAAAAATCCAATCTCAAGGTTGTAATATTCGACCTGGACGATACGCTTTATGATGAAGTCGATTATTGCAAGAGCGGCTTCGGTGCCTGTGCACACTTTTTAGAAGAGACCATCGAGGATTTGCCGAGTGAAGGTATTTTCAACACCTTTTGGGAACAATTCTGTAAAGGTAACCAGACACAAACATTCAACAGCGCCCTTGAAAAGCTCGGAATTCCTTATAATGACGAGCTTATAGAAGAACTGATAAAGACTTATCGCGAGCATAAACCCAAAATAACTCTGCCGAAAGATAGTCTTGCGGTTTTAAAACAATTAAGAAAAAAATACACTTTGGCTATGCTGACAGATGGATTTCTGCCTGCTCAAAAGCTTAAAGTGAAAGCATTGAAAATAGAAAAATTCTTCAATTGCATAGTATATACAGAGGAACTTGGAAGAAATTTCTGGAAACCATCGCCTGAAGGATTTGAAAAAATTCTGGAAACGCTGCAAATACAACCTGAAAATGCCGTTTATGTCGGTGATAACGAAAAAAAGGATTTTATCACTCCAAACAGGTTGGGCTTTCAGACCATCCAGCTAATACGTGATGCTCATATACATACCTCAGATTGCAAAAAGGATGGTTATGCAGCAAAATATTTAGTTAAAAAAATCAGCCTTTTACCCGATTTGCTTGAACAGATATAAATATGTATTTGGACGTCTGTAAAGGTTTGCATGTACAATTTTTGTCCAATTTGGGGCTTTTCTGTTTTAAAACAGCTAATTTAGGGGTTTTCTATTGACTTTTCGAGTGATTAAAGAGATAATATATTATCTATGAAATCTTATTCTTAGGTGTTAGGGTGATTAAATATTTGTGAGGAGTTTATTATGCCAGCACACAGGAGAAAGCAGAGCAACGTAATGCTCTACACTCTTATCATTTTTGTTGGACTTTTCATTGTTGCAACAACAGTAGCAGTATTCTATTATGTCAAAGCTGAAGAACATAGAATTACATGCGAAGAACTTCAATCTGACTTCGATGATTTTATATCTGAAGAAGAGAAAACAAATATAGGTTCGATAGTCGGAGAAACTTCAAACCTTTCGACTTCCTATATGCAAACTATGGTTGAGTATCACGACGAAACTGTGACTTGCGTTGTTGGTGGCGTTGCCGAGGCAACTTCGGCAGAAGTAAAAACTAATAATGCAAAAGCCAAAACTCAAGAAGCCCTTACAACGGCGGGGAAATATCTTGATAATATAGATCCGAACTTAACAGGCCTTGCTCAGGTTGTTAATGCTCTGGCAGAAAAACTCCAGAATACTATGGAATCTAAAGCCCAAACTCAACAAGAGCTTAAAGACAAACTTGATTTATTCAAGAAGATGGAAGCGGCTAATCTCGATGCTTATCAAACGTTATTAAAAGAAAAAGATATTCTTAGACAAGATTATAATGATGTACAAGAAGCTTATGCAAAACTTTCTCAAGAGAAAGAAAAATCAACAGATGAGCGTGTCCAATATTTTACAGATCAGCTTGACAGGGAAAAAGCAAATATTAAGAAGACAATGGATGATCTTCTGGAAACACAGGCGATACTCACTGAAACTCAGACTATGCTTGCAGAAGCTAAAGAAGAGCTTGCACGCTTTGGCACGCCAAAAGAAGATTCAATGGCATATATGCCAGATGGCAAGATATTATCGATTGATAATAATACAAAGACCGTAATTATAAATCTTGGAAGCAAAAACCATGTATATAGAGGTTTGACTTTCAGTGTCTATGACAAAGGCGGTTATATAGGACAAGAAGGCCAGGACAAAGCTGAAATCGAAATTTTTGATATAGGGGACTCTTATGCTTCGGCAAGGATTGTTAAATCGGAAATTAACAAACCTATATTAAAGAATGATACAATTGCGAATTTGATTTGGGACAGCAGTAAAATCAATGAATTTGTAATTGCAGGCGATTTTGACCTCGATAAGGACGGCGAGATAAATCCTGATGCTATCTCAAAAATAAAAGCCACCATTGAAAAATGGGGCGGAAAAGTCACCGATAAAATCTCAGTTGAAACCGATTTCCTGATTCTTGGAACAATGCCTAATATCCCTGAACAACAACCATCAATTGAAGAACAGATGATGGATCCAACTGCGTTACAGCGATATGAAGATAGTCTCGAAAATCTTAACAGGTACAACGAATTAGAAACTCGAGCCCGATCTCTCTGGGTTCCAATATTCACTTATGAGAAATTTATCCATCTCATAGGATATTCTGAAAAATCAGGACAGGCAGGAGCTTTCTAATACGGTTCAATACCAATCGACGCGATATAGATTTCTCCGGTATATTTTGAAGACTGCTCGGTAGAAAATCCTTTCTTAAGAGCGATGAAAGATACTGTGTAATCTGCTCTTATAGCCGCTCCAAGAGGTATTCCTGTATCACAATCCAGACCAGATGGAATATCGACCGCAAGCACGGGACAATTTATGGAATTGATAGTTTCAATTATAAGCTTATAACCGTCCTTAACTATACCCTTGAGGCCTGTACCTAAAAGACAATCAACAATTATATCAGCATTTGAGGCATATTCTTTAATCTCTTGCATAATGTTAGCTGCATCAGGATCGACTTGTTCAACAACTTGATTTAGTGCAATTAAAATATCAAGATTAATTTTTGCGTCACCTTTTATTTTATTCTTATCACCGCAAATAACTATTGTAACTCGATAACCGACGTTTCGCAAATGTCGAGCAATTACATACCCATCGCCGCCGTTATTTCCCGTACCGCAGAAAATACATACTTTCGGATTCGTTGTATTCCGCATTTGCTCTTTAATTAATTCGGCGCAGCTTCTTCCGGCGTTTTCCATCAAAACCACACCAGGAATTCCTATTGTATTTATCGCATAAAAATCAAACGCACGAGCTTCATCACGAGTCATAGCACTATTTTGTTTTTCTGGTAAATATTGTTCCATAAGTAAATATTATATACCGAAACTCCTTCCTGTCAATTGACACAACAATCTGCTTCTATTACAATGACCATCTATGAAAATATTACTAACAAACGATGATGGAATTTTCGCTCAGGGCTTGTCCGCAATTTACCGTGAACTTGTCAAAATCGCAGACGTAATAGTAGTCGCTCCGGCTGATGTACGTTCAGGAGCAAGTCATAGTGTAACTTTTTCCAAACCTATGATTTGTAATAAGGTAAACATAGACGGCCTGTTTACAGGCTACAGCCTTCACGGCTCCCCTGCCGATTGCGTTAAGCTTGCTGTTTTGGAACTGCACAAGGATCCTATTGATTTGGTCGTTTCCGGTATAAATCACGGAGCAAACGCCGGTATAAACGTTTATTACTCCGGCACAGTAGCCGGTGCAATGGAAGGTGCTTTCATGGGAATACCATCTGTTTCTTTAAGTCTTTCCTTCGAGGAACCTTTGAATCTTGAAAAGGCCGCGGGTTATTTTCTTCGAGTTATTCAACAACTTCTACCAATGAAAAAAGGTGAAGTAGTAAATATTAATATACCGCTTTTATCGAAAGGTGAGCCAAAAGGAATCATGGTTGTCCCTCAATCGAGCAATGGTTTTGACGAGTGCTATGTCAGCCAGAAAAACGAAATGGGACAGACTGAATTTTTACTTACAGGCAAATCGCATCTTAATGATGAAACTCCCAGCGATATAAGGTCTTTGGACGAGGGATATATTACAGTAACTGCTCTAACTCCTGATATGACACACAAGCGCAACACCGAGCAGCTCAAAGAAAAGCTGAGTAACTTTACTATATAATTGTTTTGCGTGGATAAAATATGTTAGATATTTATGAACAGCCATGGACATTGGTTGGCCTTGCGGTTATTGTTTTGTTCGTAGTCTTTACAATTCGAAGTGTCTTTCCTGAAAAACGTCGTTTGTGGCAATTGCTGATACCTGTTTTAATAGTCACAGCGGCTTTCGGTATCGACGCTCTTGTGCAAACCGATAAAGAAAAAATCGTAGCCGTTCTTGACGCGGGGATGCAAGCGGTCGAAGATGAAAATTTCAATGCGATATATCCTTACCTATCCGATGATTACAGCGATACTATGCATTCTTCAAAACAGCAATTAATTGACCATGCACAGAGTCGACTGGATATAAACGTAGTTAAAAAATGCAAAAAGACCGGCTCTCTAATAACTATTTCTCAAAACAAAGCCAAAGTTAATTTATTCATGCATATAATCCTTAGTGAAGACAGCCCTGTCAATCGGGATTATCAAATACCTTTCTTTCAATTAAAGGTAGATATCGATTTTATCAAACAGAACGAGGATTGGCTGATTGAAGGTATTGAAATTAAAAGCGTAAATAAACAATCCGCAAAATGGAACGACATCAGGTAGCGCTACAAAACTCACATCCCAATATACTTTTACATAGACTTAAATTGTTACATTTTAAGATAGTTACCGAAAATATTTTGCCCTGACTTCTTAAATTGGTAGAATATACAAAAGTAATTTACAGAAATGTTAAAAGAAGGGAAATAAGAAAGATGATGAGAATCTGGATAATTAGAGAAATGCTAAATGAAATACAAATCACGTCTAAATATTAATTAGACTGTTCAGGTTTTTTCATTTGTTCTGATTTTGTGTCACTGGCTTTGCTATGGCCTGACTCTATACCTGCACTTTTCTCTTTCTGTATCGCATCGTATATCTCTCTGCGATGAACAGGAATATCTTTCGGAGCTGTAATGCCCAGACGGACCTTGTCACCACGTACATCGACGATAATGATTTCGACATCGTCGCCAATCATAATCGATTCATCTCTTTGTCTGCTTAGAACCAACATTGATAACTCCTTTTGCCGGTTGGTTTAATTTATTCTCTTCAACAAACTCCGGCTTAATATTCATCCTTTACTACGAACTAAATACGATTTTTCACTTGTAAAATTATCTAAATAAGCATTTCGCTTAATCTAAAACATATTTATATTTCGGCTAATTCAAAGGTCGAAAACAACGAATTTTAATTTTGTAGTAACAAAAAATGTCGATTATAAGACTATTTTATATCTAATTTATTATGGTAAATATATTTATATCAGTACGAAGAGATGAAAAAAGATGTTCTATTTTTTTTAATTAAGGGTGTCTTAAGCATCAAAGTTCGTGTTTTCGCCAGTAATCATAACGAATTGCCATCCAGTAACCAATTATCGAACCAATAGCTCCAAAGGTAACCATCTGAACTGGTAATATCGATACAATTACATTTGGAAAGAACGCCGCCGGATAGTTTTCGACAAAAGATTCAAGAACGCCGCTATTCATATAAGAGTTTACTGCGTAAATAGTTACGGGAACACATGAAATAATGGACCAGACATAACTTAGGTTTAAAAACAATTTTACTAAAAATGCTGCTATACCAAATGACATCAAAATTGCAAAAATATTTTGCCATAAAGCAGGCTGAACAGAAACTATTTCTATTTCATTATTTTGGACTCCTACGTCACGAGCAAACATTTTAAGAAAAAAGACAACAACAACAGCCGATAATAATACAGATATTATTAGATATAAGAAATTCACAGGTTTCAGGTCTGTTTTTTCCTGACTTTGTTGATTTCTGAATCGAGAGACAATTCTTTGTCCCGCTGCAACTCCGGCAAAACCACAAGCAACAACAAGCAGCCAGAATAATGGTTCCCATTTCATAGCGGCAAGTATTTCACTTCTCTGAGTCAAAGTAGGATTAAGCTGAATTAAAGCTCCCATACTGCCGGCACGAACTGACCAGAGACATAAACCAAATGGTGCCGCTAAAATGCCAATTTCACGACCATAAGGCCAGGAAGCAAAATAAGAAAACAAACCAGCAAGAAATGCCATAACAAGCAGAGTGACAGCGCCGTTTGCCCCAATTTCCTTCAAAACCAGGGAACCAAATGGATCAGGCGGAGATTGCCACGGCCAGCAGACTACCCCTACTAACACAACACCCACAACAGCCGCCGCGGCTATTCTTAATTTCATTATCCAGGTCAATTCCATATTCTTACCTATTTTATAACAAGGCAATAAAATAGCAATAAATTTGGAGAAGGTCAACCGTTACTTTTTCAGATAACCAACTGATTGAGTCAAAATTATCCTTCCGGAAGATTTCTCATCCATTCTGGCCATGGTGCATTAGGTTGTGTCCAGGCATTGTGTGTATCAAAATTCTTATGCCATTTTAATTTCCATAATTTCTTAAGCCCGACTTTTTCCACATGCCAATCCATAAAAACAATATTTATTCCACCCGAGTGGCGGTCAATGCAAAAGTGTTTCATCTCATGGTTAACATCTACCCATTGTCCATTTTCAGAAGGAGGGTCACACGATATACTTCCCTTATCAGATGAAGGTCCACCTCCTCTCCACATAGAATCTGCAAAAACAGGAATATAAGCAGTTCCAAGTGAATCCTTTGTTCTCCAGTGGTAGGCAGCGGGACGTCCCTGTATATCTATATTTGAAGGTGGATTATATACCCAGCAGTTCTGACCATAACTTGGTTCTTCTGCAACTCCCGAAAAACCTGTTTCATCTTCAGGCATAGAGTAAGTATTAAAAGGACCGCCCCAGTAATCACCACTTGGAAGACGCTTAGTAGCCATAGGGCATTTAAGAATATCACCTTTAGTCTGATATTGATACCTGAGGCTTATTACCCATTCACCACGATTCCATCCGCCAGAAGATATTCCTGAACTGAAATAACCGTTATTATCATCGCAGTACATAGACCAGATTGTTCCCCACTGTTTCAACAAAGACTGGCACACAACCATTTTTGCCTGCTTCTTCGCTCTTGAAAGTGACGGCAGCAATATTCCCACTAATACAGCAATAATAGCAATAACGACTAATAGTTCGATAAGTGTAAATCCTCTTCTATGTCTCATTATTGCTCCTTCCCATAAGCTAATATTTTTCATTAGCCAGATATATTAGCGAACAAACTAAAGACAGACGTATAATAGTTCTTTCTTTTCGTTAAATCAAGGTATTAATGGAATTCAAAAACAAACTATGACTAATCCTTGTTTACGGGAAGATTAAGTGATTATACACTTTTATATGGATGTGATATGTATTAAACCGGTACGCTTTCAGGATTTAAGATTTCCTGTATTATAGTCGTCAATTCCTGTCTGTTTATCGGCTTCATAATAAAATGATTTATCCCGATTCTCTTGAGTTCTTCGTGACATATTCTTTCCGGATACCCGGAGAATAAAATTACAGGAATATTTTGCCTGATTGCAAACATTTTCTCTGCCAGTTCCGTTCCGGTCATATTCGGCATTACCTGGTCGGTTATCACAAGATCGAACTCATCTGGTTTTTCCTGGAACTGTTCCAGTGCATCCAAACTGTTTGTCTCGGCGACAACTTCGTATCCGAGTCTCTCGAGTATTTGCCCTGTTACATTTACAATCATATCTTCGTCATCAACGAGCAGCACGACCTTCTTATCTCTGACTTTTGGCTCTGGCTCCTGAGATTCCAATGAATCATCTGCTTCCAGTTTCGGCAGATATATCTCAAAGGTAGTACCCTGCCCCGGTGTGCTGGTGACATCCATCGCGCCGCCGTGACTTTTGACGATTCCATGTACTACAGGTAATCCGAGACCTGTTCCTTCGTTTGGATTTTTCGTAGTAAAGAACGGCTCGAATATGCGTTTGAGAACTTCAGGTTCCATGCCGCAGCCTGTGTCACTTACACTTAATTTAACATAAGAACCTTCGATAAGATGCTCATCTGCGATTCTTGTCTGGGACTCGAAACACACATCATCGAGACTTACTTCCAAAGTACCAGGATTCTGTCCCATTGCATGCGAAGCGTTCGTACACAAATTTAATAACACCTGATGTATCTGGGTAGGATTCGCATGAACTTTGCTTTTTTCCGCATTTATTTTTCTGCATATCTTAATTGTAGTCGGCAATGAAGAGCGAAGCATACCAAGAACTTCTTTAACGATAGCGCTTATCTGGACAGGCTGTTTTTCCTGTTCCTGCTCGTTCTTGCGACTGAATGTTAAAATCTGTTTTACAAGTTTTGTCGCCCTGTTTGTACAGGTAAGTATCTGTTCGAGATTATCGCGAACTGGATGATCAACGGCAAGGTCATCGAGTGACAATTCAGTATAGCCCTGCAGAGCAGAAAGGATATTATTGAAATCATGAGCTATTCCGCCTGCAAGTGTCCCTATCGCTTCCATCTTCTGCTTCTGGCTAAGCTGGAGTTCCAGGTCCATTTTTTCCTTTTCTGCCTTTTTATTATTTGTGATATCAAGACCATAAGCATTGACATAACCTGAGCCTGTTATAGGCTGTAACGTTATAATGAAAATATGGCCGTCATCGCAAGTCAACTCGAATGTTGTACCTTTTCCCGAATTGTAAACTTCATCTATCCTGTTACACCATGGCTCAGAAAGTTTCTCCCCGAATTGAGTTTTCCATGTCTCAAGAACAGGTGCGCTGGAATCGTTTGCATACAGAATTTCACTATCTGTCGAAATTCTCATCACTGGATTCGGATCTTCGCCGGGGAATCGAGCGAGGTTTTTGGCTTCTTCGATTGCTTTTTTGCTTTCGGTAATGTCACGAACTATCCATTGTACAATTTCGTTTTCTTCCACCTGCATTGCAGAGGTTGCTATAGTGACATATCTTAGCTGGCTGTTTGCCGCCAGGATTTCAGATTCTATAATATTATTCATATCCTGGCCGGATTTCGTTTCCAGTTTTTTACAAGTATCTTTTTTGTCTTCCGGGAAGAGATTCGAATAATGCTGCCCGTCAAAGTCCTTTTTCTTTTGTCCGAACAATTCTTCGAACGCCTTGTTGCAATTTATAATATTACCAGTTTCCGCTTCAATCCACACAATCGCATCCTGCGCATTGGCAAATGCAAGCCTGAACTTGCTATCGGATTCTCTCAGTGCCCGATGTGTTTTCCTGTGCTTGGTTATATCAGAGATAATATGGACCGCTCCGGTGAGATTTCCTTTATCATCAATAAGCGGCTCAACTTTGACATTTACCCATTTGTCACCGACCTGAAGATCCGCTTCCTCACTTCGTTTGGTATTCATCATTTTGGCAAGGGGACATTTTTTGACCGGTTCTTTTGAGTCGTGAAGAAGCTCACAACAACTATGCCCGATTATTTCGCTCTGCGGCCTTTTAAATAATTTTATCATTGCCTTATTACATTCGATTATTTTATCGCCATCTTTGTCAAGAATACAAATACCATCGGTTATTGCATTGAAAGTTTCCTGCCACTGTTTTCCGAAAGCACCTGAATTTCGCCTTGCATCGGCACGCTTGCGAAGAAATTTCCCAGCATTATTTATAACAAGCCAGGATATCATTATCAGCGGCATTAGAATAATTATCGCAACGATTGCTTTTTGCGTTTCTTTCCATTTTGTGTCGCAGCGGTCTTCAAGAATCTTGCGAATACTCACTACGAAATTTTTCATACCACGATTATAAGTCTGCTTCTGATCCTCATATTCGGCATTCTTAAGTAACACCTTAGCATATGAGTAATTGCGAACTTTCAACAAATCAAGAATATCTTCATCGAGTTCGTTAAGATTGTCACAGGCCAGGTTAGTCAAAATCGTATCCGCGGCGATATTACTGTTTTCAGAAATACCCCATCCCGGCTCAATAACAGGTCTTATTCTTTTTTCGAGTCCATCATAGCGTTCGATCCATACTTTGTCACCCGTTTGAGCGGCCATATTAAGTGACATAGTCAGAGCTTCGTCGCGATATAAATAAGTACCTTCCATATTGACAACTTTTTTAAGATACTGATTTGCGATTTTGAGTTGAGTATATGATCTCCATCCACGCCAGGCCGGCATTGCCAGCAGCGCAACTACAAATAACAGAAAAAGCACAAAAATCGTAGAGCCAAAAAAACTCGCCACTTTGGGCTTGTGAAATGATATGGATTTATTTTTTTGGGCTAACCCTATTCGTCTTTCCATCTTTTTGGCTCTTTTATCACGTATATTTAAATTCAGCATTCTGACATTAATCCATGTCGATATATATTACTATCAACTTAATATAAAAGTTTAGACAACTTCTCCGATAAACGTTCTTTCTCCGAACAAAAAGAATCTCACTTAAAATATAATAATATATCGTATTAAAACAGAATGAAAAACCGCTGGAAATGTGATGAAAACGCAATTTTCCCCCAAACAAATAATATACACTATTTACTGTATATTGACATGTCATTTTATAGGCCGTATTCTTAATATTTTTTCAGTATTACGTACCGTACAAAGTAAACAATCCCTGAGTTTACCGGTACAATAAAACTTTTTTTAAAAGGCATGACAATAAGGTCCGTTTTCTATAACATGTTACTTATTGGTTTTCAATACATATAAAAGAAGAAATTGAATTATGGAGAATATTATGAATAAGAAACAGAAATGGATGTTTGTGCAGTTATTTATATTAACACTAATGCTATCCGGCTGCAATATAGGCGCATTCAAGATAGAGATGATTTCCGCTGAAAAGGAACTCAAAGAAAGCCAGGTCCAGAAAGACAGCGGCCTGTTCGTTTTCGATAAGATTGCAATTATCGACGTCGAGGGAACAATGGAAAACGAGCGTCAGGGCGGCCTGCTAAGTTCCGGCGAAAATCCTGTAAGTGTGTTTATCGAAAAATTAGACAAAGCCGCAAATGATAAAAACGTAAAAGCAGTAGTACTTCGTATGGACTCCCCCGGCGGAACAGTCGTAGCCGCAGATATTATGTATCACAGTCTGCAGGAGTTCAAACGCAAGACCAAAAAACCCGTCATTGTCTGCGTTACCGGCATGGCATGCAGCGGCGGATATTATCTTTCCTGCGCTTCAGACGGAATAATATCACAGCCGAGCAGCGTCATCGGAAATATCGGTACGATTTTCCAGACATACAGTATCGAAGGCACAATGAATAAAATCGGAGTCAAAACAGTAGCAATCAAGAGCGGCCAATTAAAAGACATCGGCTCACCACTGCACGTCTTAACCGAGCCGGAAAAAGAAGTCTTGCAGGGAGTAATTATGGAAATGTTCCAGCAATTCGTTTCGGTTGTACGTGACGGCCGCAAAGCTATCGGCGAGCAGAAATTGCAGGAGCTTACAGACGGCAGAGTTTTCACCGCAAAGCAGGCTCTCAACGAAAACCTGATTGACAAAATCGGCTACCTTTCCGAAGCGATAGCATGGGCAAAAGAAATGGCAAACGTAAAAAAAGCAAAAGTAGTACTATACCACCGCCCGTCTTTATACACGCCAAACGCCTATAGCTCCGCGTCCGCAAGCGCAAGCGGCCTCGAGCCGCTAATCAATATCGATTTACCAGATTGGCTAAGCTCCGGCGGAAGCAAATTCCTATACCTATGGCAACCCGGTTTGGAATAAGATAATCAGAATCTCAAATCTCAAATCTCAAATTTGAAATCTGAGATCTGAGATTTACTCTTTCTCGTCTGGGTAGTCCTGCGGCCTTGCTTTGCGCAAAGTCTCTTCGAGTTGCTTTTCAAAAGCTTCTCTTCTTTTATTGCCCTCGTAAACGGCACGAACCTGTTCGTTTAAATGCCTCTGTCCTTTTATATCGCTGTTTTGCAGATTATCTGCCCAGGCCCGTATCTGCCTCGAACATGATTCAGCGAGAGATTTGAGACTTGAAATTTCAGATTTAAGATGAGCGGCTTCTGGAAATTGTTCTGAGAAAATGAGCATAGAGCGTGTCTCGCCGCAGGACCCTCGTGAGATATAAAGAAAATAAAGAAGCTCCGCTGTAGAACCTCTCTCGAATCCTTCGGAAATATTATTGGAAACAGAAAGAGAAGAACGTCGTATCTGACTTTTAAGATCGCCCGACTGACTAAAGAATTTATCTTTGGTAAGGTTATAAACGCGAACAGCCAGCTCAATAGCAGCCTTCCAAACCGGCAAATCCTCAAATCGTTCATACTTCATTATTACATACTCCCTTTAAAAATCTCAAATTTTAAATCTCATATCTCAAATATTAAATATTAAATATTATATCTCAGATCTCAAATCTCAAATTTCATATTTCAAATCTTAGACATTCTATCTCAAATTTCAAGTCTCAAATCTCAAATATTATATTTTAGTCTCATATCTTAAACTTTCTATCTCAAATCTCAAATTTCAGATATCAAATCTTTAGTCTCAACTCTCAAATCTAATAATTTATATCTTATATCTCAGATTTCAAATCTCAAATCTTTAGTCTCAAATCCCTATCCCCCCTATACCCTGAATAAATAATGCACCGTACACTTTAGATTCTCCTCCAAGACCATTTTACTGACATCAAGAAAATGGTCTTGCGGATCACGTCCAGAATTTTTACAAGCGGTTTTTCTGCACAATTAATTAGTAAAGTGTCTCCTGATAATCTTCCTCTCAAATCTCTAATTACAAATTTCAAATTCTTTCTCTTACCCAAAAAAAAATAATTAGTAAGCTGTCACCAGATTATTCGGATTAGTTACAATTTATTTTCGTTGTTGCCGTACTGCTTGCCGGTTGTGGCTTGCACTCAGGCACGGATTAGTTACAATTAATCTTGATAATCTGATTGAAATATCACAGTTGTGGCTTTCACTCAGGCACGGATTAGTTACAATTGACGAAGAAACAGTAATTGATTGGACGAAGTTGTGGCTTGCACTCAGGCACGGATTAGTTACAATGAAAGACAAATCACGCCTGTTGTAGCTCAAGTTGTGGCTTGCACTCAGGCACGGATTAGTTACAATCCCTAAGTAATTGGATCCTATATCCATACTGTTGTGGCTTGCACTCAGGCACGGATTAGTTACAATTGCTTATAGTTGATCTGACGCTGGCCGTAAGTTGTGGCTTGCACTCAGGCACGGATTAGTTACAATAATGATGTTTTTGTGGCCAAAATGCTCATCGTTGTGGCTTGCACTCAGGCACGGATTAGTTACAATATAAGCTACTTGTTATTATATGTTCCCACGTTGTGGCTTGCACTCAGGCACGGATTAGTTACAATCGGTGCAAATTGGCAATCTTAAAGCGTCTGTTGTGGCTTGCACTCAGGCACGGATTAGTTACAATAGTTCGTCTGCAAACCCTTTATTTTTCAAGGATTTGCAGACGAATACGCCTAAAATAATTCGAGTTGTTTAGGTGCTGGAGGGGACGGTTTTCGCATTTTTCCCCAGAAAGTAAGCATTCTTCCGAACTGTTTATCGGTAATTGTAACAATCCGAACCTCACCATCAGGGGGTAAAAAATTCTTAATTCTTTTATGATGTACATCAGCATTTTCTTCACTAGCACAATGTCTTACATATACAGAATATTGTAACATAGAAAAGCCATCTTTTAAAAGACTTTTTCTAAATTGTGTATAGTCTTTCCTCGCTTTCTTCGTGTCGGTCGGTAAATCGAACATAGCAAATATCCACACTGCTCTATACCCGCTAAAAATCATAATTCCGGCAAATCCAGTTCGTTTTGCTCACCTGTGAAACAGCGATATAAAGACGCCGCTGTTCTATGCAGACCGACCATCAAAGGGCCTTTATATCCCGCGATTGTCACTTCCTCGTAAAGAACTTCCAAAAGTGATGCTTTAATATCCTGTGTAAGAGTTTCAACATAACCGTTATTTTTACAAATGTCCCTGACTTTTAATTCGACAAATCCCCTGAACGGCTCATGCAAATCATCAGCAAGGCAAAAAGCATTGTAACGATTACAATGATGAATACCGAGACTTGGCAAAAGACCTGCGGAACAAATAGCCCTTGCAACAGCGGCTCGCATAACCATATAGCCATAATTGAGCATATTATTTGGTGGATGGCCATCAAAATTTCTTGTTATTCCAGAAAACGAAGAATCTGTCAAACTCGAAAAATAAGCAGGCCAGAATTTCCTGCTTGCCTGAGCTTCTATATTATCAGGGTCACCAGAACGCACCCTGTGCCTTAAAGTCATGAGCGGCTTGTAAACTTCACTGTCTTTACCTGCAATTACAGCCTGATGTCTGATTTTGGCCTGAATGATTTGTTTCCAGAGTTTCTTTTTTACAGGCTTTTTTGTCTCAATTTGTTTTTTGAATCGCTCTGTCTGAAGACTGTTGCTTTCTATAGGCAATAACATCCCAGTCGGATGATGGTCGCAGCCGCAGAGAACAATAGACGCTCCTTTGGAAAGCAGTTCGGTAAAAACTGAATGTGTATATGTTACACCTGAATGGTCAACAAGAAGAATCCCGATATCCTCACACGGAATACTTGAAACCTGCTCACCATTCTGGCTCAATAATAACTGCCCGTAGCGAATTGATAAAAATGTTTTCGCTTGTGATATTTCGATTATCCGCTTTATCATTATAGTCTCCCGAATATATCGTTTATTTATATCGACAAATTCGAGCGACTACTTTCGCTAATCTCTTATCAATATTTTTTTATCTCCCAAGGGGCCAATCCAAACTTTTTGTGGAGGATTAATTCCACTAATTCCAAGACATTTAAGTTGTTCAGAATTTATTCCTCCTGTTTTATTTTTCTTATATTTAACATCCTCTCTTGAAGGGCATTTTTCAGTTTCTTTGCTACGTCCAGCGTCATAATGTGGAGTAAAATGTATATTACCTGTACC
>JAFGPS010000048.1 GCA_016936075.1 Sedimentisphaerales bacterium
TCCGCTCCGGCTACGCCTTCGCTCCGTTACACTGTCATCATACCATGTTTGTTCAGTAAGTGTCAGATAAAGTTTTAACTAATACAGCTCATGTTCCATAAAATATTCCAGTTCGCTTAGCGCATCCTTTGTCGCAAGTGTATCTGGATGCTGCGCACCCAGTTTGGCTGTTCTTTGTGTTAATGTATAATCCAGTTGAGATTTCGCGTCGCTATATTTTCCCATCGCCCAATATAACATACCAAGTGCATTTTCAGTCTCAAGAGTAGTTGGATTATCGTAGCCTAATACATCTCGTCTGCCTAAAAGAGCTTCGATAAGATACTCCTCAGCTTCAGAAAAATGCTGATCTGCATCATCAAGATTTTCCTCTTCATATTTTAAAAGACCAATATTATATTCCATCCACCCCAAGCAGTACAGTGACGTAAGAGTAGTCGGATTATTCTCTTCAAATTTTTCTCGTCCGGTTTTCAGTGCAGATTCTAAATATTCCTTTGCAAGATCATAATTTTTCATTACGGTATAAACAAATCCCAAGCCGTTCATGACTGATAATGTATTTGGATCTTTAGGCCCAAGGACTTCATATGTCTTCTCGAATAGAGTTTTCGCAGGGAAATAGTCTCCCGTTTTCATATATACGCTTCCGAGAAGTTCCATTGTACTAAGTGTTTCAATGTTTTTTTCTCCGAGTTTTTCAGCTTGCAGTCTATATGCTCGTACCAGGTGTGTAATAGCTGGTTGGTATGCTCCAAGATTGAAATATGACTTTCCTAATGAATAACGTATCTGAGCTTCAATAAGGGGTTCGTTTTCAAATCTGCCTTCAAGTTTTTCTGAAGTATCATCGAGCAGAGAGCGAACAGTAATGTCCTGTTCTCCGACGACATACGGGTCCATAAATTCGAGCAGGTCTTTCCGTAAGAAGTCACTTATTGCCTGAGCGGATATCCTTTCCTGTTCTGCTTTCGCACGTGCCGTTTCTGCTTCTTTTTGTGCATGTGATGCTCTAATGGCGAAATTTGTCGAGACTATAATTCCCGCAATTAGTACAACTAAGAAAGCGGTGACACCAGTAATGAGCGGCCTGTTTCGGTGAGCAAATTTTTTCAGCTTATAAACAGTTGATTCGGGACCTGCGATAAGAGGTTTGCCATTTAAATAATTACGAATGTCATCAGCGAATTCGGATGCAGACCTGTAGCGGCGAGTTCTGTCTTTACGCATCGCTTTTAAAGGAATCCATTCAAGTTCCCTGTTCAGACGTTTCCTAAGATTGGTCAAGTCTATATCGCGGTTTTCTGCAATCTTCCTTGCCTCTTCGCCCATACTTGTGAGACGAGTACTTGGTCTTTTCGGGTCCTGCTCCCTGATAATTTTTCGAATATTGTCTATGCTGCTTTCTCTAAGAACATCCGGATCAAAAGGTAATGCTCCAGATAGAAGCTCATAAAGCACAACTCCTAAAGAGTACACATCCGTACGTGTATCGATATCCTGTGCACCCATCTCGGCTTGTTCGGGGCTCATATATTCGGGTGTGCCTACGAATTGGCCCTGTTCGGTAAAAAGAGTACGCTCATTTATTTGCTTGGTAATAGCTTTAGAGACCCCGAAGTCGATAATTCTGGGAGCTGCTTTTTCACTATCGACTGATACAAGTATATTCGAAGGCTTTATATCCCTGTGAATAATACCCTTTTGATGTGCATATTGCACACCATCACAGACTTGTAGAAATAGCTCGAGACGGTCTTCAATACTGAGTTTATGGCGGTCACAATGTTCGGTAATTGGAATCCCTTTAACGTGCTCCATTACGAAGAAAGGCAAACCTTGTTCAGTGGCTCCGGCGGCGTAAACAGCCGCTATGTTGGGATGATTCAGAAGTGCCAATGTCTGCCGTTCGACCTCGAAACGGGCGATTACCTGCTTTGTATCCATTCCCGGCTTGATAACTTTCAGCGCTACCAGTCGTTTTACAGGCCTGTCCTGTTCAGCTAAATAAACTATAGAAAAGCCGCCTTCACCAAGCACGCTTAACAGCTTATATTGGCCAATTTTCCCTACAGGTACTCCATCTGTAGAACTGTGAAACGACACTGTTGGTCTGCCGCTATCGGTTTTGTGTTTACGTTTATTAATATTATTTAAGTTTTCGTTATCCATGTATTATTTAGTTCAAATTCGTGTCTTTAAACAGGTCCTTTTATATATAAGACGCTTGAGAACCTCAAAAAATTGGCAAATCTAAAAAAAAATTGACTAACCCGTGATTCAGTAATACTATATACGTTGTTTGAAATATCGTCAATATAGTATACATTTGTGTAAAATTAAGTTTTTTACGGGAACTAAAGGAATAGCAATGGCTTCATTAATTATTACTTCCGGCGAGCAAAAAGGTGAATATTTGCTTCTTGGCAATCGAATTAACGTAATCGGCAGGGCAGAAGCACTGCCAATGCAGATACTTGATGACATGATTTCCCGAAAACATCTCAGAATACGATATGATGAGAATTCCAACCAGCATTTTGCTGAGGATATGGAAAGTAAGCACGGCGTTATTATAAATAATCACAAAATCAACCAGCTTACAGCTCTAAAAGAAGGTGACCAGATAGTTATCGGACAAACAACTCTAATGTACACTGATGAGGATTTCGATAGCAGTGAAAGTGCGCTTGAGCATTACAAAAAAGTCGGCGAACGCCAACGCCCAACAATGTTCGAATAATCCTACATAAAAGGCAGAAGTATAACCACGAATTAACACGAATGAATTTACCTGCCTTGTCGGAGTCGAAAGAAGAAGACATGTCATTCTGAGCCCGCCGAAGAATCTATTTAAAATAGAAAATTCGTTATTTATTCTCAATTCAATAATCACTATTTAATTTCTGTTTCCGGTTTTTTGTATACTGTTTTATAAAAATATTTTCTTGCATATCAGACCACATAAATATAAAATGATCCTTCGAGATTATGAGGTTATACCTAATAATAAATCTTTATGACTGGATTCATTGATAAACAACTCGGTGATTATAAAATCATTGAAACAATTGGTGCAGGTGGAATGGGGCAGGTCTTTCTTGCTGAAAATATTCATCATCATAAAAAATATGCTTTAAAAATACTTCCTGAGGACTTATCTAAAGATATAGGTTTTCGCAAGAGATTTCTCGACGAAGCCAGGGTCATGAGCGAACTGGACCATCCCGGGATTGTACGAGTTCATCACATGGGTGAATACAATGGGAGATATTATCTTGTCATGGACTATGTGGAAGGTCCCGAAGGCAAATCATGTTCTCTCAGTGAATATATGTCTCGGGCAAAAGACCATAGACTTGGCGAAAAAACAGTACTTAATTATGTTATTCAATTATGCTCAGCTCTTTCTTATGCACATGGGAGAGGAATAATTCATCGCGATATCAAGCCTGCCAATGTACTTTTAGCTCAAGGGGGACGCGTAAAGCTGACGGATTTTGGTTTAGCCAAAGCGGTTGGAGCAGAGTTCATTATGAGTCAAATACACACGACTATGGCCTCATTCGGTAATACACCAACGATTGTCCAGAACCCGGCACATCATAATCCAGTTGAAGATACCATTGATATTGAGCAAACAGTTGGTTCGGATAGAAAAAAGTCTCGTTATTCAAGTGGAAACGAAGGTATACTTGGAACATACGATTACATGTCACCTGAGCAGCGGGAACTTGGAGCAATAGTGGGTAAGAGGAGCGATATCTATTCACTTGGTTTAATGATTTATCGTATGCTTACCGGAAAGAAACCTGTGAGTTTTAGTGCTCCGCCATCAAAAGTAATTTCTGGACTTTCGCGTATATGGGATGAGGTCGTCTTGAAATGTTTGCAGGAGAAGCCGGAAGATCGTTATAGTAATACAGATGAAATACCAGCCGTGTTCATAAAGTATGCAAAGTCAATAAAAGAGAAAGCTCTATATGAGAAGATATTGCAAACTCCCTCTGAGTCACTATGTAGAAGATACCTTCAGGATTATCCGGATGGAGAGTATGGAAATGAAATTGAGGAAATTCTTGAAGGCTTTAAGTCTGTAAGACCAGTTCGTAACCGGTTTCTCACGGTGAGTTTGGTTGTAGTTGCAATTCTAATTTGTGGATTAATTCTATGGAAAGTCTGGCCTAATGGCAAATCGCCGGATAGTTCTATTCAAACGAATGATTCCTATTCGTCTATTACCAGGACAAATGATAATAACAGTGACAGGTCGGATGAAGCTAATCTGTCCCCACCATCCCGGGGAAGTATAGCAAGACGTGGTGTACGTGAACCTCGCATTGAAAATACTACATCTGTTTCCAGTGGCGCACAGCAGTCTTTCCTTAGTGTTGATATGACTCCAATTAATATGGCCATATCAAAAACATCCTGGCGTCCCTTAGACGGAGTGAAGTTTCTCGCCGATAAGGAAGGTTTGGGACGGCTATTTAAACCTGTTGCTTTTAAAGATGGTTTCGAGAATGGATATGCTGCCAATTGGGATATAAGGACATCAGTAACATCAGGTCCACATGGGATCGTAGAGATAGTTGAAGGAGCAACTCACTCTGGTCTTTATTCTGGAGTCACATACCAAGAAATGGGACAGAATGAAATTGGCTTTGAACACAGTTTTGATACTCTATGTAAAGGAGAATTTTCTGTGTGGGTTTGTTTTCCTATACAACCAAAAGAGGGTAGGTCAGACCGACGTTCAGTAGAATGGCCTCAAGTCTTTTTCAAAGTCTTAGATAATAGTGGAAAGCAATTCATGATCACGGTAGGCACTGAAATACCTACCCGTGATACCCACATGAATTATTACAGTCGGTCAATCACAGATAATCGCGACATAGATAGTGGTCCAAGGTGGGAGTATGCTACTGATCGTACATGGCATAGACTTACAATCAGGGTAAATTCCCAGGGTACTTATGGCCTTATTGATGATTTCGAATTGAAAGCCAAGCATCCAGACTTGACTAAATGCCAAACTGTCAGATTCGGAATTGCATGGAACGGTGGTGGATTTGCTGCTTGGGACGATTTTGAGTTCAGACCAGAATAAGAATAAAATTTTGAGGAAATATAAAGGTTGTTCTAATCTTTGTGGATAAGAACAACTTGCATGAAGATATTTGCTAAGCATTGGTTTGGTAACTTAAAAGTAGTGTATAAATTTGAAAGGGAGAAATCATGAAAAGGTCAAATATTTTAATCTTAGTTTTATTTGTAGTCGCGATTATCGCAGGGGGCAGTTCGATATATACGCGGCCGTCCTATGTGCCGCAGGATGCCAGCCGCTTTAGTTCCAATGGTCACTATTACAAAGTGTTCCACGAGCGGCTGTCTTGGGATGAAGCTTATGAAAGATGTATTATTATGAATGGATACCTTGCGTGTATTACATCGCAAGCCGAAAATGATTTCGTATTAGCTCTTGCCCACGAACAGGATTATCCCGAATATACCTGCTGCTGGATTGGTTCGACAGATGAAAAAGTCGAATCGCAATGGAAATGGATTACAGGTGAGCCGCTTGTAATGGAAGATAATCTTCTTTCTCACGGCGGCGAAGTTGAAAACTTTCTGAATCTGCGTCTTGCGACTGGCGAATGGGAAGATTATCCAGTAGATGGCGAGTCAGTTGGTGAGCAGTGGTTTGTTTGTGAATGGGATTGATTATATTTTAAAAAAGGCAAATTGATTGTTACTTTAAAAACAACCAATCCTGATAACGAAAAATTTGTTAATGCTTTTAATAAGGAATTCAATGAGAAAGGAATTAAATTTGAAATAACTAATAAAGAATAATACAATGCGTATATGATTCGTCATAACTATATTTTTCTAACTGGAAGTTTTATACAGCTTGGTTGGTTGTATTATGGAAAGAAGATATTATGAAACCATGTCGAGAATGTAAACATGAAATATCTGAACAGGCGATGGCTTGTCCGAATTGCGGCGCTCCATACCCGGCGAAAGATAAATGGGACGGTTGGGGATATGAATATAAATCAAAAACTACAATAATGGGTTTGCCTTTAATTCATATATCATTCAAGTATCGAAACCGAATTGGTAATCTTTTTGGGAGACCTGTTCCAGCTAAGGGTGTTATTGCTATCGGCCAGTTTGCATGTGGATTTTTAACGATTTCACAATTTGGAATCGGTGTAGTAAGTATTAGTCAGTTTACAATTGCTGGATTCGCTCTGGCACAATTCGCGGCTGCATACTCTCTAATAGCACAGATGGGCCTTTACATACATGAAGGACACGGCCAAATTGTCAGGAATCTTATGGATTTACTCAAGTCTCTATCCTGAATCAGGATAATCGGGTAAATTGATGATTTACCTAAATCTGTAATCCTTTTATTGTTCTTTCACGACAAAGGGGACATATACGAAGTTTGTGATTGCTCCTTCGTCGTTGAACTCGAATCGGTATAATCCGGGAATCAGAGGAATCGCTTCTTTTTCACTTCCGTTTCTTTTTGTTATAACCTCTAAAATTGCCTTTATAGTGTCTGTTGAAACAGTACCTATTGCCTGAATTGTCTCGGGTATTTTTGTATCGGTTTTGTCAGAGTACTGCGTGAGTTTCCAGCCGTCTTCGAGGGTGATTGTCGCATCCAGTTTGCCTAAGCCTGACTTGGTATTTATGGCATAGTTTTCTTTTATATTGGGTAAGTAAACTGTTGTAATGTTAAGCGAACTTGCGTCATTGACATCCTGCGAAACCAGAAGATACGGCCAGGGGCGATAGTAGCGTATTCCTTTGGCGGATTTATCATTTTTTGGGGTAATTTTTGTTACAGTCACACCCGCACAGCCAGTCAGCACAAGTGACATTATTGCAATTAAAAATATTTTCTTAATCATATATGATTCTCCATAATCATTTTTATACGGACTTACCTCATTCACATGTGCTAATTAGGCTATTAAATATTGTCTAACAGCAATTCCTGATAATAGTCAAACTTAGCCTAATATTATATCTTTGCAATAGATTTCTCAAGAGATTTAATTGAATAAATTATACAAAGAGCGTTAGATATTTTGCCTTGCCCCTGGGCTTCAATTATGGTAAAATCTTAATTATAGTAATAATCGTTGGTTATTAATGGGATTTTAGCATTGGAGGTCGATATGAAGAGTTCCTTAGTTGTTTTAACGGTATTAACATTATCGTTAATCGCAGGAGTTTTGACCACAGTTCAAGCATCTGTGGTTGCCGATGGGGCACAATTACAGAAACTTGCTGCTGGTTATTCGTTTACAGAAGGTCCTGCAGTGGATGCTGCTGGAAATGTATTCTTTACGGACCAGCCTAAAGATAGAATTATGAAATTGTCCACTGACGGCACATTAAGTACATTCCTTTCTCCCTGCGGCCGGGCAAATGGTCTTTTCTTCGATAGGCAGGGGAATCTCTGGGCTTGTGCGGACTACCATAACGAACTGTGGAAAATTGACCCAAATGGTACCGTTATAGTTGTTATAAGTAATTATCTGGGAAAACTCTTAAACGGTCCCAATGACTTGTGGATCAGGCGTTTGGGAGGTATATATTTTACTGATCCGTATTTTTCACGTAACTATTGGGATCATCGCAGCGGGATGGAGCAGAGCGGCCAGCATGTTTATTACCTGGCACCGGACATGATGACTTTGATACAAGTGACTGACGATCTTCAACAGCCTAACGGTATTATTGGCACGCCGGATGGACGCTATCTCTATGTGGCTGATTATGGTGGTAATAAAACCTATCGATATACTATTCAACCTGATGGAACATTGAGTAATAAAAGTTTGTTCTGTTCGCAAGGTTCGGATGGTATGACAATTGACGAGGAAGGTAATATATATCTTACGAAAAGCGGCGTTGCTGTTTTCGACCGTTTGGGAAATAAAATCGAAACAATCAGTGTACCTGAAAGTACAACGAATGTGACTTTTGGAGGTCCCGATGCCAGGACTCTTTACATTACCGCTGGAGGTTCGTTGTATTCACTTCAAATGAATGTGCAGGGTGCTTCACTCTCACCGGATTTTAACTCTGATGAACGCGTGGATTTTCTCGATTACACAAATATGGTCAAATCATGGAAACAGGACGAACCTAATGTTGACCTTGGGCCCACGACTCTCGGAGACGGCATTATTGACATACAGGATATAGCTCTTCTGGCCGACAATTGGCTTGAGGAGATTTTACCTGTGGGTTTGAGAGCCTATTGGAAGCTGGATGAAGAAAGCGGTCCGATAGCCAAAGAATATATCGATTCACGCAATGCTATATTGTTTGGAGATAGGCTCTGGATGCCTGATGGTGGAAAAGTAGGTGGCGCTCTTCAATTTGACGGGCTCGATGATTATGTAAATATTCCTTATATTGTCGGTCCCGCTGAAGGCTCCTTTAGTGTTTTTACATGGATTAAAGACGGTGCACCTGGAGAGGTTATTATCTCGCAAAAAGAGTATGTGAATTGGTTGTCAGTTGATATTGATGGTAAACTTATAGCCAACTTAGCCCCTACGACAGGACGTCCTTCAACGCCAACGCTGGTCACTGATGTTGTAGTGACCGACGGCAATTGGCACCATATTGGTCTTGTATGGGATGGAGATGAGAGAATTGTCTATATTGATGGAATTGAAGCTGCCAGAGACATGGAACCGCGTGTACTTTTAACATCACATAATGGCCTTTATCTCGGTACGGACGATGAAAAAACACCGGGAAAATTCTGGTCAGGACTTATCGATGATTTGCGAATCTATGATTGTGCAGTAGTTCCTAAATAAAAAATACATTGAATCATAAGCTTTACCTGAGGTAATATGATCTCTACTTTCTCTGTATTATAGCAGTGATAAAGGCTGCCAGTTGAATTATTTAAACGAACTGTGTGAAATACATTATTGATATCCTATCTTGTCCCAGATTAAATGACAATACTTCTTCATGTCTCAACTGGAATCAGCATTTCCCAATGCCCGTTCATTTCTTCGTCCTGGATTTGATGCTTAAAAGCAAATTGATTTTATGAAATAATAATCCTTAGCATTCTTAGAAAAAAAGTGAAAAAAACATTGCAAAAATGGCGATTTGCTTATATAGTTAACAGCTTCTTGAATCAAACCCAAGTAAAAGAAGGGTAAATGAATAACTTGATTCCTGTTTTTTGGAATCACAGGATTGTATGGAGACAAAAGATGTCTGAGCAAAGGTTGGCTGTAGTAACTGGGGCAGCGAGGGGAATTGGAAGAGCGATAGTTCTTGAATTGTTAAAACAGGGACGTATCGTAGCAGGTCTTGATATAAACGAAGAACAGCTTGCAGAACTTGAGAAAATAGTGAAAGAAGCTGGTTTTTCTGTTATCACCAAAAAAGTTGATATCACAGATACCCCCAAATTGACGGAAATTATCGACTCTCTGGCTTCCGAGCATGGTGGAATCGGTATTTTAGTTAATAATGCCGGTATTACTCGTGATAAGCTCATGATGCAAATGAATGAAGATGATTTTGATAGAGTAATTAATATTAACCTTAAAGCTGCATTTCTTGCCACTACAGCTGCTCTCAGGTCAATGGTAAGGAATAAATTCGGTCGTATTGTCAATATGAGTTCAGTCGCAGGTGTAATGGGGCAGGCAGGCTCGAGTAATTACGCCGCAAGCAAGGCTGGTTTGATAGGAATGACCAAATCATTGGCCAGAGAAGTGGGCAAAAAGAACATTACTGCCAATTGTATCGCTCCGGGCTTTATTATGACGGAAATGACCGAAGTTTTACCGGATGCAGTAAAAGATGCCGCAAAACAGATTATTCCTGTACGTCGTTTTGGACAGGTTGAAGATGTCGCAAAAGCCGTCGCTTTCCTGTCAAATGATGACTCTGGCTATATCACTGGCCAGGTGCTTTGTGTTGACGGCGGGATGGCAATGTAAAATATTTTTAAAAAAATAGTTGTCTGAATAAGTTTTTGTGGTAATATACCCCCCGAATCATAAATGTTGTTGTTAAACTGAAAATTGTAATTCGTATGATAGTTAATAAATTCCTGTTTTATTTAGGGAGGAATACAAAGTGAGTGCTGACATAGATGTTCAAGCAATAGAGAATAAAGTAATCGATATAATTAGTGAGCAGATGGGCGCCGATAA
>JAFGPS010000049.1 GCA_016936075.1 Sedimentisphaerales bacterium
AAATGAAAGATTTGGATTCGAAATAGAATTGAATTATTATAAGAACACTATAAATGTTTTGAGAAACTGCTTTGGCAACAAGCCCCTTCGCGGGTATGACAAAAAGTCGGTCAATTTGAATTAATAGTTAAATATGATCGCAAAATTCAGGAGGTTTTTATGACTAATTATTCAGGATCATCGGATAATAAAACCTTAATTGGTATCGTAATAGGAATTGTCTGCATCGTAGGAATAATCTCTGTATTTCGATTTGACGCTACAGGCAAAAAAGGCAGCGGCTTAGGTTCGGATTTCGAGTATAACATCGAAGAACTATCAAAAATTGATCCCAACCTGATAAATTATAAAGAATCTGTGTCACCCATTACTACCGGTTTTTCCGTAACACATGCCGTTGCGGTCGATGAAACGGGAGCTATTTATGTAGCAGGTGATAAAGCAATCAGAAATTTTGACGACAAAGGCAAAAAGCTTGACGAAATCGAATTGAATTCTGAGCCGCGATGCCTGGCGATTGAAAACGAAAAAAATGGTAAGGCAATCTATATCGGAATGAAGGACCATGTAGAAATTTATCGCGATGGAAAGTTATCGAAAACATGGCAGAACCTCGGTGACAAATCAGTACTTTCGAGTATTGCGGTTTCCGATGAAGATGTCTTCATCGCTGATGCGGGAAATCGTATCGTAATTCGTTTCGATAAAGAAGGTAATATCGTAAATAAAATCGGCGAAAAAGACGAATCCAGGAATATCTCTGGTTTTGTTATACCAAGTCCATATTTCGATTTAGCGATTGCCCGGGACGGCCTGTTACGAGTTGTAAATCCCGGAATACAAAAAATAGAAGCATACACTTTCGCCGGCGACCTCGAATTTTCATGGGGCGAGTATTCCAACAAAGTCGAAGGTTTCTGCGGCTGCTGCAACCCGGTAAACATCGCAATCCTGTATGGCGACGACCCATCAGGTGACGAGGATAGTTTTATAACAAGCGAAAAAGGACTAACAAGAATAAAAGCATATAACAACGAAGGAAAATTTGTCTCAGTCGTAGCCGGTCCCGAACAATTGATAGAAGGTGGAAAAGTAGAGGTTTGCGATAATCCGGAAGAATGTCATCTCGGCGGCTTCGACGTAGCGGTCGATTCGTCAGGCCGAGTAATTGTATTGGATACAATCAAAAATATAGTCAGAATATTTTCAGCTATTAATAAGAGCGATAATTGACAAATTATAATTATCCTATTTTTAAGAAAGACAATATTGAGAGGATTCTAAATGTATATAGAAAGAAATAGAGTGAGGTTATTTAAGCGGTCAATTTTTATATTGTTACTTTTATCATGTATTATAAATGCAAATGCTTCTGAATTAAAAAATAATGTTTCACCAAATAATGATTTATTCGTTAAATTCGCAGATTCAAATTCAGCTTCTGGAGATTATTCAGTTATCTTAAAGCAACTTTGTGAAGAAACTGAAATTGGTACAATACATAGCTATAGGTATTATAAAAATACAGGACAACTTAATTCTGATGGTAAGGCACCTCAAGTGATAAAAGCACAGAAGATATTGAAGGGACTTGCGAATATAGCTTATAGTTATATGATGGGAAAAATAGATTCGCAAATACGTCTTGCAAATCTTGAAGAACTGGTGCTTCTCGAAAAGCATGTCTTAAATGCAAAACCTTTAGGTGTAAATAATATTCAATTAGCAGATAGTATATCAATGTTAATCGATGCATTAATTTTTCAGGAAGAAGCAGTTTCCAAAACCCAGAATTTAGAAAAAATAAAATCGTATCTGGAAAGGAACATACTTGAGACTTATTACACTCCTCAAGTTCTTAGTGATATATTCGAACGGGAAATAAATTATAAATCTGAAACAAAATACGATTCTCAATATGATTTAATAATTAATATGCTAATTAAAGCATCTCCGGAATTTGCAAAAAATTATACAAATAAAAAAGGTATTCTCAATACGATTATGAGCTATATGATGACTTCTTATAAATCCGATCCCGAAAAATCAAGAAATTCGTTTATTGATATTGATCCGTTTGATTTTTCCTCGAATTTTTTCGCAGTAAGATATGCTGAATCATGTACACGATTTTCCTTGGATTGGCTCAAACGTCCAAAAGACCCAAATGACACAGAGAAATCTTATTCATTTTATTTACAATTTCAAAAACAACTTCCTGATAAGATGACGGATTTCGAAAAGCAAATTTTCGGAAATCCGGAAACAGAAAATGAAAAAAGAGATGTTATTCTGGAAATCATCGGGCAAATTAGAGATAATACTAGTTCTGAAGGAAAACGCATTCTTGAACAAGAATATAGACGTTTCCTTCATCTAAGCAGTAAGAATGACCTTCCTGAATTAAAATCATAGAAAGGGAAAATAAAATGTTAAAAAGAAACATAATAACGATAATTTTGCTTATATCATTTCTGGTATTAACAAACACCTTATCCGCTGCTGATCTTAAGCCGCGGCTGGTTGTGCTTACTGATATTTCGCCGGACAGGGTCGAGCCAGATGATATGGAATCTATGATTCGGCTTCTCGTTCACGCCGACCTGTTCGAAATCGAAGCTCTTATTCATTCGACCGGCTGGAGTATCTCTGGTAACGCCGGTGATACTGGTTTAAATCTGATTAAGGAAGATATTGATTTATACGAAAAAGATTTGCCTAATCTGATGAAACGCTCCAATCAGGAAGGGCATATACATGACAACGATAAACAGGAAATCGGATATTGGCCGAGTCCTGATTATTTGAGGGCGCGTACTTTGTTGGGAAGCAAAAACAGGGGCCAGCGGTTTATCGGTGCAGAAAATAATTCAGATGGCAGCAATAAAATTATTGAACTTGCTGATGAAAACGATGCTCGTCCTATCTGGGTAACTGTATGGGGCGGCGGAAATACTCTCGCGCAGGCGTGCTGGAAAGTTCAGCAGGAAAGAACGCCGGAACAACTCAAGGCGTTTCTTAATAAGATTCGCGTTTATACGATAACCGATCAGGATGGAGCACAAAAACCCGGTAATACAATCGATTGGCCGGAAAGTTCTCATCAATGGATGCGCAAAGAATTTGAAAAGGACCTGTTCTTTATCTGGGACGAATCCGCATGGCGTTATCAAAATGGTACCGGCTCGAGAAACTGGCAGAAATACGCGGATAATATACAGGGACATGGCAACCTTGGCGGCAGATACCCGAAATATAAATATGGAGTAGAAGGTGACACTCCGGCATTTCTTCATCTCATACCGACAGGGCTGAACAATCCGGACGTCCCGAACCAGGTAGGCTGGGGCGGCTATTTCGTATTCGGACAATGCAAGGATAATGAAACCAAATCCTATCAAAATCATGCCGGTGACGAAAATGCAGTTTCCGGAAAATATCAACGATATTTCTATGAAGCAACTTTCAATAATTTCGCCGCTCGAATGGACTGGGCAAAAGACGGCAAAGGAAACAGAAATCCAGTCGTAGTCGTTAATGGTGACAGTAGTCTTGCAATTATCAAGCTTACTCCAGAACAGGGCACTTCAGTTACGCTCGATGCCTCGGCGACAAAAGATCCTGATGGCGATAATCTGAAATTCAAATGGTGGATTTTGCCTGAAGCCGGAACTTATACTCAGGAAATTATAATTTCTGGCAGCGATACAAATCGCGCGACAATTCAGGTTCCGTCTGACTCTGTAGGAAAGAGTTTTCACGTAATTTGCGAAGTAATAGACGACGGCGTACATAATCTAAGTTCGTATCGCAGAATTATTTTCGAGCCATAGCGAATAGCCTAAAAACCTTGCAAAAAATTAAAAAAACGTGTAGAAAGTAACAAATAATCGGCGATTACGAACCGAATTGCAGGCTTTTCGTAAAGCGTATAGTTGAAATGTATTATTGATAGGTATTTTATGGCTGAAAAATCCCCAGATAGGCCAGATAGACGACAATTTCTTGCCGAGACGATGAGGTACGCCGCTTTGGGCGTGTTTGGCGCTATTGGTGGAATTACGCTCGCCAAAAGACACCGGCTTGTCAAGGAAGGTTTGTGTACCGAAGATGGTCCGTGTTCCGGCTGTTCGCAATTCGTAAAATGTTACAGGCCGCAGGTTTGGCAGATTGACCCTTATAAATGTACCGCGTGCGGCAACTGCGCCACTCATTGCGTGCTTGAAGAATCGGCGGTTAAATGTGTGCAGGTTTATCCAATCTGCGGCTATTGTAAAATATGTTTCGGATTTTTCGAGCCGAACCCATACGAAATAGATGAGGGAGCGGAAAATCAGCTCTGTCCAACCGGCGCGATTCTGCGCGAATTCATCGAGGACCCGTACTACGAATATACAATCGATGAGTCACTATGTATAGGTTGCGGCAAATGCGTAAAGGGGTGCAATACTTTCGGCAACGGCTCGTTTTTCCTACAAGTACGTCACGATAGATGCGAAAACTGTAACGAGTGTGCCATCGCGGCCGCTTGTCCTTCAGATGCTTTTGTTCGTGTACCCGCTGATAATCCATACCTATTGAAAAAAGCGGGGCACTCTTAATGATTCGATTCAGGTATATTGTAATAGGTTTAGCTGCGGTGTTGATTCTCGGCGGTCTGGTCCGAGCCGCAGAGTCGAGATTTCCGCCTCCTGAATTCGAGAACGGCCACGAATTTCCGCAGACTACAACTCCGCAAACCCGCGAAGGTGTGTTCGCATATATCGATTCGATAGTTCTATTAGGCACGCTTGGCCTGGCGACGTATCTTGCATTGAAAAAACGGAGAAGAAAGGCAATTTTGGGATTAACTGTTTTTTCCCTGCTTTACTTTGGATTCTATCGCGAAGGTTGTATTTGTCCGATAGGTGCAATTCAAAATGTCACCATGTCTTTTTTTGATCCGTTATATGCCGTCCCGATAGTAGTAATAATATTTTTCTTATTACCGCTTATTTTCACACTGTTTTTCGGAAGAACATTCTGTTCGAGTGTATGTCCGCTTGGCGCGATTCAGGAAATAGTTTTATTAAAACCAATTTCTGTGCCGCGATGGCTCGAAAGCGGCTTGCGATTATTTGCGTATCTTTACCTTGGATTAGCGATTTTATTTGCTGCGACTGGAAGTGCTTTTTTGATTTGCAGGTACGACCCGTTTGTGGGATTTTTCAGGTTGAGCGGAAACGCGAATATCCTGGTTTTCGGTGCATGTTTTTTGATTGTGGGAATGTTTGTCGGCAGACCTTACTGCAGATTTTTATGCCCGCTTGGAGTAATATTCAGGCAAATATCGAGAATCTCGAAAAAACGTGTCACTATAACTCCCGATGAATGTATCAAGTGCAGGTTGTGTGAAGAATCTTGTCCATACGGCGCTATACAAAAACCAGCGGAGCAATGGACGAAAGAGCAATATAAAAAGAGCAAAATACGAATTGCGTTCCTGCTAATACTTTTACCTGTATTGATTTTTCTCGGAGGCATGATCGGGAAAAGCGTGAAAAATACATTAGCACAAATGCATCCGACTGTACGATTAGCCGAGCGAGTTCGAATGGAAGAAACAGGACAGGTCGAAGGCACAACAGATGCAAGTGACGCATTCAGAACTACCGGCGTGGAAAACGTGGAACTATACGAGCAGGCATCTAATATACGCCAAAGTTTCGGATTAGGTGGAATATTATTGGGAGCATTCTTAGGATTTATAATTGGAATGAAACTTATATTAGTTTCTGTCTGGAGAGAAAGAAAGGATTACGAAGCGGACAGGGCGAGTTGTTTCGCATGTGGAAGATGCTTCGAGTATTGTCCCGTAGAACATAAAAAAAGAAATGAACGAAAACAACAATAAAAATACGAATAACAATACAATGAGCCAGTGGTACAAAACCGCGATTTCAACCGCGGCTGTAGCCGGGATATTTTCATTTGTTGTAATTATATTTCTATTTGCAAATTTCGTTCGTTCGAGCATAGTCGAAGCAAAGCAGGAGCAGGAGTTAGTAAATCTAAAAGCTGAGATTGTAAAAAATCCTGATGATACGGCGCTTTTGGAGAAAATACGGCAGCGAGATTTGCGATACAGGCAAAATTTATTCTCAAGAATGGATTTCAACCATAAAGGTGCGCATTTTCTTTTGGCTTCTGTCGTGATAATGCTGATTAGTTTTAAAATTGCGTTTTCACTTAGTAAGAAATTGCCAGCTCCACAACATGGCGGTGACAATCTTAAGGAACAGATTCGCGATGCGTTTTTATCTCGATGGTCGGTTACAGCCGCTTTGGGAATTCTTGCGTTTGGAGCAATTTTATTTGCAGGCAGGGCATACGTAGCATTCTATGAAGAGCAAGCGGGTGAAGTCACTTTCCCGACTGATGAAGAAATTGCACAAAACTGGCCCCGTTTTCGTGGACCCGGCGGGCTTGGTATAAATGCTTATACGAATATTCCGGAAAGCTGGAACGCGGAAAAAGATGAAAATATTTTATGGAAATCTCCAGTCCCGCTGTCCGGAAGAAACTCCCCTGTTGTATGGAACGATAAAGTGTTTTTAGCCGGTGGCGACCCGAACGCTTTCAGTGTATTTTGTTACGATGCCAACTCCGGCTCACTTCTCTGGACCGGTGACGTCACGAACCTTTTTGCGCAAAGCGAAGAGGAGCCTTTCGAAGTATTTGAAGATACAGGATATTCTGCTCCTACTGTTACAACAGACGGCCGGAGAGTCTATGCGATTTTCGTTACGGGAATTGTAGCGTGTTTTGATTTCGACGGTAATAAAGTATGGGAAAAGGACCTCGGAATCCCTGACAGTATGTATGGCTATGCGAGTTCTCTGACTATGTTTCAAAATATGCTCCTGATTCAGTTCGACCAGGGTGACGGCGAAGATGGGAAATCGAAGATAATATTCCTGGATGGTGCTACTTCTCGTGTCATAAGAGAGGTACAAAGATTTGTACCCGGTTCGTGGACGACTCCGATTGTAGCGAAAATTGGCGATGGTTACCAATATATAACCGCCGCGGATCCATGGGTTATTTCGTATAATCCTGAAAATGGCAAGGAGCTTTGGCGTGCGGATTGCCTCGGAACTGATGTTGCTCCTTCGCCGATATACGGTGCCGGGCTTGTATTTGGAATCAGGCCTTACAGTGAACTGGTTGCGATAAAACCAGATGGCAAAGGTGATGTCACTGAGACACATATCGCATGGTCCGCAGGCGGAAACGCACCTGATATATGTTCACCTGTTTGCGATGGTGAATATGTATATTCATTGACTATGGATGGCTATCTGAGTTGTTTCAGGGCTTCGGATGGAGAAGAAATATATGAGCAGGATGTCGGAGATTATTTCCAGGCGTCACCCAGTCTCGTTGGTAACAAGTTATATCTGCTCAGTGATTCGGGTGTAATGTTCATAGCTCAGGCCGGAAGCGAATATAAAGAGCTTGCAAAGTGTGAACTTGGTGAGAAATGCTTTGCATCGCCTGCGTTTATGGATGGCAGAATTTATATCAGGAGTGAGCAAAACCTGTTCTGTATTGAAAAAAAGAATTAATGGAAACGATAGATTTGAAATTTGTTGACGAAGCTGTAGAGCGAATAGGTAAAGGCAGTGAGAAAGTTCTCGAACTGCTTCAGGCTATACAGGGACATTACGGCTATTTGCCTAAAGAAGCACTCGAGCGAGTTTGTGAATTGACGCAAATTACTCCTGCTTCTATAGCCGGTGTATCGACTTTCTACGACCAGTTTCGTCACTCGCCCGCGGGCAAGCATATAATTCATGTATGCACAGGTACGGCGTGTCACGTAAAGGGAAGCGACCTTGTTTATGATGCTTTCCTGCGTTTCCTGAAAATTCCTAAAGGCGAAGATACAGATTCGGATAAATTATTCACAGTAGAAAAAATCGCATGTCTGGGTTGCTGCACATTAGCTCCGGCTGTTCAGATAGGCCCGGTGACATATGGACATTTAACTTCTGAGGCTGTTCCGAATGTTATAAGCGATTATCTGAAATATGAAGAATCGCGAGCTTCTCAAAAAGGTCGCGGCGGTGGGATAGAATCCCACCCTACGAAAAAAGATTTTGCTGGCGAAATCAGATTAGGACTTGGTTCATGCTGTGTTGCTCGCGGCAGTGGAAAATTACGCGAAGCACTCGACCAGGTATTGAAAGAAACAGGGCTTAATCTTGCAATCAAACGAGTGGGATGTGTTGGAATGTGTTTCCAGACTCCTTTGCTCGAAGTCGTAATGCCGGATAACAAATCTTATTTATATGCAAGAGTAGAACCTGAAGATGCGAAAGCCATAATAACAAAACATTTCAAAGTTGGTCTTGCCCGGAAGCTGGTTGACTCTACTTCTGTTTTACTCGATAGAGTTTTGACGGACAAGCAGAGGGAGCCGGTGACACGTTACGAGATAAATGTGCGAGAAAATGAAGTAGCGGATTTTTTGGACAGGCAGGTTCATATTGCTACTGAGTATGGCGGTGTACTTGATCCGGTCGATATCGACGAATATATCGAAAAAGATGGTTTCGCCGCGATGCAGAAATGTTTGAGCGAACCTGAGCCGAGAAATATTATTTCACAAATAGAACAGAGCGGACTGCGGGGAAGAGGTGGTGCGGGTTTCCCAACGCATTTGAAATGGACTGCCGTAAGAAATGCAAAAACAGACAGTATAAAATATATCGTATGTAATGGTGACGAAGGTGACCCTGGAGCGTTTATGGACAGGATGCTCATGGAGTCATACCCGTATCGTATTATCGAAGGAATGGTAATCGCGGCTTATAGCGTGGGTGCGAACGAAGGTTACCTTTATATTCGTGCGGAATATCCGCTTGCACTTAAGAGAATAAAAAACGCGATAGAAAATTGTAAAAAGCGTGGTTACCTGGGTGACAATATTTTGCAGAGCGGCTTTTCGCTGAATCTTAATATAATGCCCGGCGCAGGAGCGTTTGTCTGCGGTGAAGAAACCGCACTTATGGCGAGTATCGAAGGGCGAAGAGGAATGCCTCGATACCGGCCTCCATATCCGGCGACGAGCGGCTTATGGGGAAAACCCACTCTTATCAATAATGTCGAGACGTATTGTGTTGTGCCGTGGATTATACGCAATGGAGCAGAATCATTCGCGAAACATGGAACCGGCCGCAGTAAAGGAACAAAGGTTTTTGCTCTTGCCGGAAAAATTGCCAACGGCGGATTAATCGAAGTTCCTATGGGTATTTCTGTAAGAACAATTATCGAAGATATCGGTGGCGGAATTGGCGGCGGTTTAAAACTTAAAGCAGTTCAGATCGGTGGGCCGTCAGGTGGTTGTGTTCCTGAACATTTGTCACATACCTCTGTTGATTATGAAACTTTAAAAGACGTTGGCGCAATGATGGGTTCCGGCGGAATGGTCGCACTCGATGAGACGGATTGCATGGTAGATATCGCGAGATATTTCCTTGTGTTCACGCAGGACCAATCTTGCGGCAAATGTACTTTCTGTCGAATCGGTACAAAGAGAATGCTCGAAATTTTAGAGAGACTCTGCTCTGGACAAGGAAAGAAAACTGATATACAGGACCTTGAGAATCTCGCGAAGATTATTCAAAACTCCAGTATGTGCGCATTGGGTAAAACCGCGCCGAATCCTGTTCTATCGACTATAAAATATTTCCGCGAAGAATACGAAGCTCATATAGAAAAAAGATGTCCCGCGGGTAAGTGCAAAGCTATGATTACATACTCGGTGACAGATGATTGTATCGGGTGTACTTTATGTGCCCAGCATTGCCCGGTTGAAGCAATCGCTATGGCACCTTACCAGAAACATGAAATAGATACGGAAAAATGTATTCGCTGCGGCGGGTGTAAAAATGTTTGTCCCGACAACGCTGTGAAAGTTCAATAAACAATGCCTGTACTAACTATAGATAATCGTAAAGTTGAAATCGAAGAAGGCAAGACGATTCTCGAAGCCGCGGAGAAAATCGGTATTGAGATTCCGACTATGTGCTTTCTTAAAGGTTTCAGGCCTTCGACAAGTTGTATGATTTGCGTTGTGAAAGTAGAAGGAAAAGCGGGTTTTATTCCATCATGTGCGACTATTGTAGAAGAAGGTATGGTTGTCCAGACTTGTTCGCAGGAAATAGACCTTGCTCGAAAAGCCGCGCTTGAACTTTTGCTCAGTGACCATTTGGGTGATTGCATGGGGCCGTGCCATGTCACTTGTCCGGCGAATATGAATATTCCTTTAATGATTCGTCAGATTTCACAAGGCAAACTTGAAGATGCAATCGTTACGGTGAAAAAAGATATTGCATTACCGGCAGTGCTTGGAAGAATTTGTCCTGCGCCATGCGAAAAGGCATGCAGGCGTGATAGTCTGGATGGGGGAGTATCAATTTGCTTATTGAAACGATACGTTGCGGATATCGATTTGGATTCAAAAAAATCTTATCTGCCGAAATGTAAAGAAAAGAAAAATAAAAGTGTCGCAATTATCGGGGCAGGTCCTGCCGGATTAGCGGCTGCTTATTATTTAGCGCAGGAAGGTTACGATAGTACGATTTTCGATGAGCATGAAAAGCCCGGCGGAATGCTGCAATATGGAGTTCCTGAAAACGAGCTTCCGAGAGATATACTCGATAAGGAAATTGCGCAAGTTGAAAAACTTGGAGTGAAGTTCAAGCTCAAAACTCGAATTGGTACAAATATAATGCTTGAAAACTTGCGAGAAGATTTCGATGCGGTTTTTGTTGCTACAGGCAAGCTTAAAGATGAAGCCGATTCGATGGGATTGCAAACAAAAGCTAACGCGATAGTTATTGATTTCCAGACATATCAGACAAATGTTCCGGGAGTTTTCTCTGGTGGTGATGCGGTTCGCAAAAGAAAAGTTGCTGTACGTGCTGTTGCGGATGGCAAGGAAGCATGTGCCGCGATAAGTCAATATTTATCAGGTGAAGAAGTCACTGGTAAGGCTAAAGAGTTTAACACGAGAATTGGAAAACTTGACGCAGAGGAAGTTGAGAAATTTACAGCCGGACATAGCAGGGAATCGAGAGTAGAACCTGCGAATAAAGAAAACGGTTTCAGTAATGATGAAGCTGTTAAAGAAGCCGCACGTTGCTTGCATTGTGATTGCAGAAAACCGGTGAATTGTAAATTAAGAAAATACTCGGATCAATACAACGCAAAACCGAATCAATATAAAGGTGAGAATCGTTCTTTTGTTCAGCTTGCCGAGCATAGCGAATTAATTTTTGAGCCGGGCAAGTGTATCGACTGCGGCTTGTGCATTGAAATAACCGCCAAAGCCGGCGAAAAAACGGGCTTAGCTTTTACCGGCCGGGGATTCAAAGTGCGTGTTGCGATTCCGTTCGAGCGTTCTATACTGGACGCGATAAAACAGACAAACACCGCAAAAGAATGCGTTAAAGCCTGCCCAACCGGGGCGCTGTCATTCAAAATATCAGATAGTGACAAATAAAATAAACTATTGAGTATTAAGCATTTAAAATACGAATGCTTGTTAGTTATATTGATAATTGATACAATGCGGGTATTCTTTTATGTTTTGAATTGAATGTAAATTCCTAAAGCATGAATTGAATATAAGATATTGAGTGTAAAAATGAATGAAGTGACTCGCATATTAAATGCAATTAGTCAGGGAAAAGCGCAAGCTGCGGATGAGTTGCTTCCACTGGTTTATGATGAACTGCGACTTCTTGCTGCTCAGAAGTTAAAACGTGAGCAACCTGGCCAGACACTTCAAGCTACTGCTCTTGTTCATGAAGCTTATATTCGATTGGCAGGCGAAGAATCCCAGAATTGGAATGGTCGAAAACATTTTTTTAGAGCCGCTGCCGAAGCGATGCGGCGGATTCTCATCGATAACGCACGCCGCAAAAAGAGCCTTAAACATGGGGGAGAGCATCAAAAGATTGAGTATGATGAATCTATTCTGAATCAAAATTGTAATTCATCCGCTGATGATTTGATAGCTTTGGATGAGGCTCTTGTAAGACTATCTGCTGAAGATGAAATAAGAGCGGAAGTAGTCAAACTTCGTTATTTTGCCGGATTGACTGTTGAGCAAACAGCGGAAGTCCTGGGGATTTCTCCTCCAACAGTCAAACGTTATTGGGCTTATGCTCGTGCATGGCTGCTTCGTGAAATTGGATAAAATTAAAAAATAGTCCACATTTGCATTAGAAAAAGCTTTTTTAAAAAATATTTAAAAATATTGATCCCAGTCGGAGTTAATTTACGCGTTATATGATAGTACCATATTGTAAAGGAATTTGATTGTGGGAATTGACAGAAAGAAAGAAAAGGCAATTTTTGATGCTGCGATGGAATTTGAAAATCCAGAAGAGCGGAATGCTTATGTAATAAAAGCATGCGGCGATGATGTCGAACTACTTTCCAGTATCCAGAAATTATTAGAGTATCATGATTCGAGTAGTTTTCTTGATGCTCCTGTTTTTGAATCAGATACTATAATTGATATAACTCCCATTTCCGAAGACTCTGGTACAGTAATAGGTAGATACAAACTGCTTGAAAAAATTGGTGAAGGGGGAATGGCAACCGTCTATATGGCCGAACAGGAACGCCCTATGCACCGTCGTGTTGCTTTGAAGATTATTAAATTGGGCATGGATACAAAGCAGGTTATAGGCCGCTTTGAGGCAGAACGTCAGGCTCTCGCGATGATGGACCATCCAAATATTGCAACCGTTTTGGATGCTGGAACAACCGAAACTGGTCGGCCATACTTTGTTATGGAATTGGTCCGGGGACTTCCTATAATTGAGTTCTGCGACAAAAACAATTTGAATACAGAGGAACGCCTTGAATTATTCATTTCAGTTTGCCATGCCGTACAGCATGCCCATCAGCGAGGAATCATTCATAGAGATATTAAGCCCTCAAATGTGCTGGTTACTCTTCACGATGGTAAGCCGGTAGCTAAGGTTATTGATTTTGGAATTGCCAAGGCCCTTAATCAGCGGCTAACTGAAAAAACCGTTTTTACCCGATATTCTCAGATGATAGGTACGCCGGAGTATATGAGTCCTGAACAGGCGGAAATGAGCGGGCTTGATATTGATACAAGGTCTGATGTATTCTCGCTGGGTGTACTCCTATATGAATTACTTACTGGTGCAACTCCATTCAATTCGGAGTACTTGCTGCGCAAAGGTTATGGAGAAATGCAGAGGATTATTCGGGAAGAAGAACCGATGCGTCCATCCACAAAAATGAGTACTATTGGAGAAGCTTTGACCGAAGTTGCGCAGCATCGCAAAACTACACCTGAAGTTCTCAGAAAAACTGTTCGCGGTGACCTCGATTGGATTGTGATGAAAACTTTGGAAAAAGACAGGGCTCATCGCTACCAGACGGTATATGCTTTAGCTGAAGACATTGCAAGACATCTAAAAAATGAGCCGATAACCGCATCTTCACCGGGTACATTCTATCGAATTCATAAATTTATTAAGAGAAATCGAGTTAAAGTAATGATGTGGTCGTCTGCGGCTGTTATTGTTATTGGTTTTTTATTTGTATTTAATTTGTATTTTCACTTCAGGACCGAACGAAATAAAAACGACCATATCAGGTCTATTTCATTGGTTGAAGATTTAATTACTAACGGAGACTATGAAAATGCGCTTACTGAAGTTCAGCCTTACCTTTCCAGTAAGTTCGTTGGGTCAAAAGCCCAGCTCTTGAATGCGCGTATACTATTGGAACTTCAAAGGCCGGATGCCAGTATAGAGCAATTGAATAAGCTGCTTAACGAACAGTCAGAAATCGCTGCCAACGCGCATTTACTTCTTGCGAGAATTTATCTGGAGTCGGCATCAGGCGATCCTCATATGGAAGACAAAGCTGACGTTCACATGGAGCAGGGCGAAAAACTGATGCCGAGCACTGCTGAAGCTTATCTGCTGCGTGCCATGATATCACAGACTGTACAAGAGACACTCGGATGGCTTGCTGACGCGCTGGAGTTAGATCCTTCCAATTACAGTGCACGGCGCACTCGTGCCTTAACTTATTATGCGCTTGGCGAATATCGTGAGATGGAGACAGAAACTTCTGTTATGGTGGGCAGTCAGCCTAAGAATCCGGCGGGTTATTCTCTTCGTGCTATTGCAAGACGTGAACTTGCATTGCAGCAAAATAATAGTGAAATGCTCAACGAAGCTCTTGATGATCATAATCGTGCAGTAGGACTTACGTCACCAAGTGATAAACGTCTGGAAGAAATCTGTTATCAGCGATATCAGACTCTTATGAAGATGAGCAAATATGATTATGCTCTAACCGATATTCAGACATGTATGAATATTCAGCCGGAAGAGCCGCTATATCATTTTAATATGTTCTGCACTTTATTGGCGATGGGTGATTATGAAGAAGCCCAGGCAGAATATGACAATATTCAAAATTCACGTCTTATGGATAGAATGCGTTTTGATAATATGATTGCAAAATATGTTTTTGATAGTTTATGTTCACAAGTTTCATTTTATCCGAAGAACAGGCCGCCGGAAGGGAAAGCCTTTGTTAGTATGTATGAAGCTGTCAGGCAATACAACCAGCTTGCTGAGCGGGCCAGGCGTGTCGTAGCAGAAGGTTTTCATCCGAGTATCTCACCGGATGGGACTAAGTTGGCATACAGTCGAGGTGTGCTTGGTGCCAGTGCTATTGAAATACTTAATCTAAGTACAGGTAAGACTCAGTTGCTAACTGTTCCCGGCAAAGACCCGGCGTGGTCACCTGATGGAGAATATATTCTTTATGTTCGTGACAGGCATGTTTTATCAATTAAGGGCTTGACATCTCCAGGTGAATTGGCGCATCAGCCTTTCGAACAGGAAGAAATTTGGATTATCAAAGCCGAAGGTAAAGAACGTCCACGATTTCTTGCACAGGGTGGTTGGCCAAACTGGACAAGCGATTCGAGCAGGTTTTACTACAAAAGCCGTTTGAACAACATGGTCTATTCTTTATCTTTGGATTCTAACAATACAGAACCAAGGGAAGTTTTTGTGTGTAATTCAACTTTTCCGGTTGTATCACCTGATGAGAATTTAATAGCTTTCACTGATAAAAAGAGCGGTACGTTACAAGTAGTGGATTTAATAAGTCAATCAGTTTTAGCATCCTGGTCGGGGCCTAAAGGAAAGATAAATGAAATGACTTTTATCAGCTGGTCTCCTGATGGAAAACAACTGGCGATAGGATCTTATTTAGATGAAGGCCTATGGATTTATGATATTGACAATAAGACTGCTGCCAAACTGATTGATGGTTTTTATGCATGGTGTGGATGGTCCGCTCATGATAATAACAAAATGTTTATCGAACGTGTATATGGGTCATGGCATCATGAAATCTGGATTGCTGATGTTGCAAAAGACGGCATTCCTGTAGTTAACCCAAAATAATATAGCTCAACATAAATTCTAAAAGGAGTAAGTAAATGAATGCTAAAGTGATATTAATAACAGTAATTTTAATGGTGGTAACTTGCGGAACTCTGGCTGCGGACTGGCCTCAGTATCTTGGGCCCGATAGAAACAGCACTTCATCTGAGACGGGTATTTTACGTTCATGGCCTGAAGGAGGGCCGGAAGTTCTATGGACTGTTTCCGTTGGTAAAGGTTTTGGTGGACCTGTAATCAAAGATGGCAAAGTTTATCTGCTCGACAGGGATGATGAGGTCGGCGATACAATGCGTTGTTTTAATCTTTCCGATGGCGAAGAAATATGGAAATTTGGTTACGAAGCTAAGGGTTCAGTTATGTTTCCGGGTTCGCGAAGTGTCCCAATCGTTGAAGGGAATTTTGTTTATTCGTGCGGCCACAACGGTAATTTGTATTGTATAGATATCAACACACACAAGCCTCTCTGGAATAAGAACGTATGGAAAGATTTTGGTGGTGGTTCACTTCCGACATGGGCAATTACACAGTGTCCTGTTATTTATGGAGATTTACTTATTGTAGGTTCGCAAGCACCACAAGCCGGTGTTGTAGCTTACGATAAACTCACAGGTGAAGTTAAATGGAAATCACCATCTCTCGGCCCAGTCGGATATGTTAGTCCGGAGATTGTAAAAATTGGCGAAAATGACCAGGTTGTAATGATTACGGCCTCAGAAGATAGAGGCGGCGGTAGTCAAGGTGTGTTTGGATTAAATCCGAAAAATGGTGAAGTCCTTTGGAATTATCCTGATTTTAAGTGCATTATTCCTGTATCGAGTGCTTTTTATGTCGGTGAAGATAGAATTCTGATTATAGGTGGATACAACGCTGGTGCTGTGATGCTGAAAATTGAACCACAGGAAGATGGCAGCTATAAGGTAAATGTATTAAGGTTAATGAATAATTAATTTAATTTCTATGGCTAATATTTGAGTAGAATTCTATGGAAGTCTTACAATTACAAAAGCATTTATCTATAGTTGATACAGCCTTTAAAAAACTTTCTGATAATGAACTTCTTAAGCGATATTCAGTAGGTGATGAAAGTGCATTTCGAGAGTTGGTTGTTCGTTATAAAAACAGCCTGTATTCTTTTTTAAGAATGTTTCTTTATAGAGATGACCATGTAGAGGATGTTTTTCAAGAGACATTTTTACAGTTCTTTAAGAGTTTGGATCTCTTTGATATGAACAGGCCTGTACGCCCATGGCTATTCATGATTGCTGCTAATAAAGCGAAGGATGCTATTCGTAAATTACAGCAGATACATGAAGTACCTTTTGTAATGCTCGCAGATTCAGAGGAGAATTGTTTTGAAGACTTTTTTAATGCCATTGTAAGTGATAATTCAACACCAGCTGTTAAACTTGAAGAACGCGAATACGTATTACTTGTTAGAGAAGTCATATCGATTATGCCAGTACATTATAGGGAAATATTACTTCTTGCCTATTTTAATAAATTTTCTTATAAACAAATTGCTGATATACTAAGTATACCAGTCGGGACTGTTAAAAGCAGGCTCCATAGCGCTGTTAGGCATTTTGCTAAATTGTGGAGTGAGTCTGTGTATCATTGAAAGGAACAAAGACATGAAAGCCAATATAAAAGTTATTTTTTTTCTTTTACTATCCCTATTTTGGATTGGGAATACATTTGTTTCGGATTGGCCTCAGTATCTTGGGCCCGATAGAAACAGTACATCTCCTGAGAAAGGTATTTTGCGTTCATGGCCTGAAGGTGGGCCGGAAGTTCTGTGGAGAGTTGCCGTTAACAGAGGTTTTGGCGGTCCCGTAATCAAAGATAATAAAGTATATCTGCTCGATCGGGATGATGAAGTCGGTGACACTATGCGTTGTTTTAACCTTTCCAATGGTGAAGAACTCTGGAAATTTGGTTACGAAGCTAAAGGGTCGGTTATGTTTCCTGGCTCCCGAAGTGTGCCGGTCGTCGATGGCAATTATGTTTATTCGTGCGGCCACAACGGCGATGTGTATTGCATAGATATTAATACACACAAGCCTCTCTGGAATAAAAACGTCTGGACAGATTTTGGTGGTGACAGTCTTCCTATTTGGGCGATTACACAATGTCCCCTTATTTATAATGATTTACTTATTGTAGCATCGCAAGCTCCTGAAGCCGGCGTTGTAGCTTACGATAAACTTACCGGTGATGTAAAATGGAAAACAGCTAATCTTGGCAATGAATCTTATGCCAGTCCTTCACTTGCGAAAATAGACGGACAGGACCATATTGTAATGGTTATTTCTTCTACTAATCCAGTCGGCAATCGAGATTTGCCGCAAACTCTGGGTAATATTGTAGGGATAGAACCTCTTTCAGGAAAAATTCTCTGGCAATACAAAGATTGGCAAAATCATATTTCCGTACCGAGTGCATATGATGCCAGTGACAATAAAGTGCTTGTTGCGGGCGGATATGAAACCGGCGTAGTTATGTTGGAGATTAAAAAACAGGAAGATGGCAGTTACAATGCTGTTGAACTTTTTAAACATAATAATTTCGGTGACCATACCAAACCACCGATAATGCATAACGGCTATTTCTACGCTCAATATTCAACCAATAGCGCGCGCGACGGACTGGTATGTATGAATATGGATGGTGAGATTATGTGGAAAACACAACGTTCACCTGCATTCGATAAAGGCAGTATGATTCTTGTCGATGGATTAATTATCAGTACCGATGGCAGAACCACGTTGTATCTGATTGAGCCGAGTCCATCTGAATTCAAACCGTTAGCGTCTGCAGAATTGCTTAATCAGGGAGGAACGGACAGCGAAGGTATTGCTTTACAAGTTGGAGGTTCAACACAAAACTGGGCGCCTTTGGCACTTTCAAACGGCAAGCTTCTAATCAGGGATCAAAAACAGTTAATGTGTGTTAAAGTAGCCGAATAATTTCAATTAAATTGTGCTGTTTCAGGCGGAGATTTGTATGACCAGAAAAGGGATTGTTTTTAGCGTTATAGGATTGGTTGTTATACTACTTGTCGTTTTTGTTTTCACTCAAAGAAAAATTGGTCAGCTTCCTTCTGCTAATAACGTAACCGATTTTCCTCCTTATGAAGAGGTTTTGAGGAACTGGCCAAATTTTCGTGGACCCGGTTCTAATGGACATGCGATTAATGCAAATCCGCCATTAAATTGTAATGTAGAGGATGGTAATAATATTCTATGGAAAACCGAGATTCCAAAACCGGGTATGAATTCGCCGGTGGTTTGGGATGATAAACTTTTCTTAACTGGAGCTGACGAATCAAGCCGCCAAATATATTGTTTTGATACAAACACTGGAAATATACTATGGGAACATGATGTGGTTAATATCCCCGGCTCTCCTTCTGAGAAGGATATACCGGAAGTGATGGAAGATACAACTCTGGCGGCACCAACTATGATAACTGACGGCCGATATGCAGCGGCGATTTTTGCAACCGGTGATTTGGTTTGTGTAAATATGCAGGGCAAGCGGGTATGGGCTAAAAATCTCGGAATTCCAGATAACACATACGGCTATGCTTCGTCTTTAATCAGCTATGAGAATTTGCTCTTTGTTCAATATGACCAGAAAAGTAATTCAAAACTTTTTGCTTTTGATATTTCGTCGGGAAATCCTGCATGGCAAGTCACTCGTACTGAAATTTCATGGTCATCTCCTATCCTCATTGACAATAATGGAAGGATGGAACTTATTCTGACTAATTGTGAATCTGTCGATAGTTATGATCCTGAAACCGGACAACTACTCTGGCATGTGAAATGCCTCAGCGGCGAGGTTGCTTCTTCAGCGGCCTATGCAAATGGAATTGTGTTTGTGGGTAATGAGTATTCTATAGCTTCAGCAATTGATATAAGCAATCATAGTACAGAGCCGAAAATTATCTGGCAATGGGATGAGATATTACCCAACGCATCGAGTCTTCTGGCTAATGACGATTATCTTATTATACCTTCAAGTTATGGTATCGTTGATTGTCTTAATGTAAAAAATGGAGAAGTTTTCTGGGAACATGAATTTGATGATGGATTTTACAGTTCACCAATCCTTGTGAATGATCGAGTCTATATCATAGAATTATCCGGGGTAATGAGGGTATTTAAAATGGATCAAAAGTTTGAGCTGCTTGGAACTTCTGCGTTGGGGGAACGTATATATGCTACACCGGCTTTTGTTGGCGGCAGAATCTATATAAGAGGTATGAAAAATCTGTTCTGTATTGGGCAGAAGGAATGATTTAATATAATTTTTCTATTAAAATGTGATGAAAATTTAATATACTGTATGTTATAAAATACAGTTTTTTTTTAACTTTTAAAGGAGCAAATAGATGGAAACTAAGAGGAATTTAGTTTTAATTTTAATCGTATCATTATTTCTCATAGAAAGTTCTATTGCCGAAGATTGGCCGCAATGGCGTGGACCTGATTATAATGGAATATCCAAAGAAACGGATTGGTCTTCGAGTTGGTCGGGTGATGAGCCCAAAGTGCTTTGGGAAAAATCTATCGGGATTGGATTTGCGTCAATTACAATAAGTAAGGGCAAAGCTTATACGATGGGAAATAAAGACGGCAAAGATTATGTTTATTGCTTTAACGCCGAAACTGGTGATGAGATATGGAGCAAATCTTACGAATGTCCTTTGTACAATAATTTGCACGAAGGCGGCCCGTGTGCTTCTGTGACTGTAGATGGTGACGTTGTTTATACTTTGAGCAAGAAAGGTGATATTATTTGTTTTAAAGCTGATACGGGTGATATTGTCTGGCAGAAAAATATCCAGGATGAATTTGAATGTGTGCCGCCTCAATGGCATTTTTCAAGTTCACCTCTGATTATTGGTGATTTACTTATTCTCAACGCGGGTGCAAAGGGTCTTGCTCTCGATAAATCTGATGGAAGTAAAAAATGGCAAAACGGAGGAGGTATCGGGGCATATTCGACTGGAGTGACATTTGATTTGGATGGTAAGAAAAGTTTGGCAATGCTTGTGGAGAAGGAATTTGTCGGGCTTGATGTCGAGAGCGGAAAAGTTCTCTGGCAAATTCCCTGGGAAACTTACGGCCAGATAAATGCTACTGATATAATAATTTCGAATAATAAAATGTTTGTTTCGACCGGGTATAATACCGGCTGTGCGCTTTATGAATTGAAATCGGGCAAGCCGGAAGAAATTTATAAGAACAAGGAAATTAGTACGCAACTCAATAGCGCTGTTTTGTGGGAAGGCTATCTTTATGGTTTCGATGGCAATATTGGTATGAACAGCCCGGGCAGAGGCAACTTGAAATGTGTTGAATTTGAGACGGGCAAAGTAAAATGGTCACAAGGCGGAATGGGAACTGGCTCGCTTATGCTTGCGGATGAAAAGTTGATTATTCTCAGTGAGGATGGCAAGTTGATAATAGCAGAAGCTTCGCCGGAAGGATTCAAGGAATTGGCATCGAAGCAAATTCTGACATATCAGTGCTGGACAGTTCCTGTTCTGGTTAATGGAAGAATTTACGCTCGCAATACAGAAGGGAAATTAGTCTGCGTTGATGTAAGTAAAAATAACTGATTAGGTCGTTCAGTTAGATATAAATATGAATTCAATATTAAGGTACAATTAGATGAATAAGATGCAATTTGTGAGAAGTAGTATAGTTGTTTTGTTAATAAGTATTTTTATCGCAGTTAATACAAATGCTCAGGATTGGGCACAATGGCGAGGACCAAAGCAGGATGCGGTTTGCACGGAAACTGGATTACTTCAAAGCTGGCCGGAAGGCGGCCCTGAACTTCTTTGGGAAGTGTCCGGTCTTGGAGCAGGTTATTCAACTGTTTCGATATGTGATGGAAAATTATTTACGATGGGTGATTTGAAAGTTGACGGCCAGGATGCTCAATGCGTTATCGCGGTCGATATGGAAACTCATGAAATACTCTGGATAACGAAAATTGGCCCGATACATAAAGATGAAAGAGGCGGGCCAAGATGTACTCCTACAATTGATGACGGTCTTGTTTATGTGATTGGTACTTCAGGTGATTTGGCCTGTTTAAGTGCGGATAAGGGTGACATTGTCTGGAGTAAAGATTTGGTTGAAGATTTTGATGGTAAAAGTCCGAACTGGAAATTTTGCGAATCTCCTTTTATAGACGGTGACATGGCTTTATGTTCTTCGGGCAATAGTAATGCGATTATGATTGCTTTCAATAAAAAGACCGGTGACTTGATATGGAAATGTTCAATGCCTGATATCGGAGAAATCGGCAAAGAAGACGCGGGTTATACACCTGTTATTATCAGTAATGGCGGGGGTGTAAAGCAATACCTGAAAATGGTTGGTAAAGGATTGATAAGCGTTTCAACTGATGGTAAATTTCTCTGGGGATATAACAAGGTAGCAAATCGCGCAGCTACAGTTCCGATTCCGGTTGTTGATGGTGACTATATTTTTGGTGTATCAGGATACAACGCCGGAGCGGCTTTACTGAAACTTAGTCCAGACGGTGACGGTGTGAAAATGGAAGAGGTTTATTTTATTGACGGCAAAGATTTTCAGAATCATCACGGCTGTGTTGTAAAAGTTGGAGATTATATTTACGGTGGTCATGGTCAAAACAAGAGTGAGCCTACCTGTATTGATTTTAAGACGGGAAAAATAATGTGGCAGGAAGATCAGCCGGGAAAAGGTTCGGCGGGTGTTTTATATGCGGATGGTCATGTCTATTTCCGTTATGAGGATAATAAATTAGTCTTGGTTGAAGCGAATCCGGAAAAGTTTGTTGTCAAAAGTACTTTCACTCCCGCCAAAAGCGATGGAGCAACCGGACAAGCCTGGGCGCATCCGGTAATTCTTGACGGAAAGCTTTATTTGAGATATGCTGATGTCTTGATGGTTTATAATGTAAAGGCAGAATAGATAAATTGAGGTAAATGCAAATATTTAAGGGAGTGAATGTGTCTGTAAATATAGAGAATAAGGAACAGGCGGCAGAAGAAAAAAACACAATGCCTGAATATACTCCGTTGCAGGAGGTAATAGATAATATTCCTTATGCGGTTATGACATTGGTTGGGATGATAATTTTCATAACGGCTTTTCATAATTCTATATGGGGAACGATAGCCGGATTTGCATATTTGTTTTACGGCATAGCAGGCGCTGTATGGATAATGATCTTTGTATGTCCTTATTGCAGGTACTGGAATACAAAGTCATGTCCCTGTGGGTATGGACGAATCGCTTCCCGGTTCCGGCCCAAAAGCACAGTCGAATGTTTCTCTGAAAAATTCAAGAAACATATCCCTGTTATTGTTCCTTTATGGTTCATTCCTTTAATAGCAGCTATTCCTGTTGTTGTGAAAAGTTTTTCATGGCCGCTTTTGATATTACTTATCATATTTGCTATTGATGCTTTTGTTATTTTACCTTTGATTTCGACCAAACACGGCTGCAAGGAATGTCCGCAGAAGGAAACCTGTCCATGGATGAAACACAAGATAAAGCCGGCTTCTGTAAAAGTATAGTTTTTAGAGTCATTTAAAAATCCGATATAAAAGTAAAGTCCCGTTTACAATATTCGGGAACATATTTCTTTTTTGACATAAAGGTATATAAGGATTATACTTATATTATGAAGTTATTCAATATATGCAGTATGGCCAGGCTCATCTGCAAACGCGGATTTGATTTTTTGATATCATTATTGGCATTGGTAATACTGTGTCCATTTTGGATTGTAATCGCTATTGTAATCAGATTTGAGAGCAAAGGAGCGTCGATTTTTCAGCAGGAAAGGGCGGGAAAGTCCGGAAAACCCTTTGTTTTTTACAAATTCAGGACTATGAGGCAGGACGCTGATCCTTATGGTCCAAGCCCAAAATCCGGGCAGGATGCCAGGTTAACAAAAATCGGAAAATTTTTACGTGAATATTCACTTGATGAGTTGCCGCAATTGTATAATATTTTAAAAGGTGATATGAGTCTCGTCGGGCCCAGGCCTTTGTATATTTCACAGATGGCCGAATGGAACGACAGGCAGAAAAAACGTCTTCTTGTGAGACCTGGTTTGACTGGTCTTGCGCAGGTTAACGGCAGGGGTGAATTGACACAGGAAGAAAAACTCGAACTTGATGTTCAGTATGTTGAAACAGTGAGTTTTTGGAATGATTTAAAAATATTAACGGCTACTTTCTTTATGGTATTTGGAAAGAAAAATATCTATGAAAAAAGATATTCTCGCACTGAACATACCAGGGGTGGAAAGTAATGGATAGTGATTTTTAAAGAATAGGACGGCTAATAGTGACCAGAATAATAAAAACGGTATTATTATTTTTCATAATAATCAGCGGTCTGACTTATGCGCTTGAACCAAATGAAATTCTGGTAATAGCGAACAGTGAAATTCCTGTATCTGAGCATATCGCGCAATATTATTGTCAGCAGAGAGCAGTGCCTGCTGATAATCTTGTTCTTTTACCTCTCGGGAAGAAACCAGCAAATTCGATAAGCAGAACAGATTATGACGAAAAAATTGTTAATCCGCTTCGTAATGTTTTGAACAGTGAAAAATTTAGCGGGAAAATCAAATGCCTTCTGACGATATACGGAGTACCAGTAACGGTTGGCGGCAGGGGACAGTTAAAGGGAAATGAAGAGCAGTTAAAAAAGATTAATGAGCTTATTGCACAAGGCAAAAAAGTGCAGGAGAAACTAAAAGACCAAATTGTAAAAAATACAACCGAGCAGAAAAATGTCGAAACAAAGCTTGCTCAACTTCAGGCTATGGTAGACATAATAAAAGGGAAAGAGACAAATGCTTCATTGGACAGCGAGCTTTCCATGGTTCTTATCGAAGGTTATGAACTGTATCGCTGGCAGGTTAATCCTCTTCAAATTGCAATTTCACATATTGCAGATTCTAACGATAAGTTGGCTTCTATCAGGGACAAAATTATGATGGTGAGTCGGCTTGATGGACCTTCTGAAGAGATAATAATGTCGCTTATTGATAAGGCGATTAGAACGGAAAAAACAGGACTTAAAGGTATCGCTTATTTCGATTCGAGAGCGATTATTGACAAGGACCGATACGGCGAATATGACCAGTCATTACGTGATATAGGTTTTGTGGCAAATACATTGTCAGGCTTACCTGTCAAGCAGGAACAGTCGAAAACCCTTTTTGAACCTAATTCTTGCCCAGAAACAGCGATTTATTGCGGCTGGTATAGTCTTAAAAAATACATTGATGCTTTTGATTTTGTTGACGGTGCGGTCGGTTATCATATAGCCAGTTTTGAAGCACAAGGCCTTCGTGATATAAACTCACAAACATGGTGTCCTGCAATGCTAAAAGATGGTATTACCGCAACATTGGGGCCAGTGGCGGAGCCGTATCTTCATACGTTCCCCAAGCCAAAGGATTTTTTTACAGAGCTTTTTAATGGCTACTGTCTTGTTGAAACATACTACAGAACGAAGCCTTATAACTCATGGATGATGGTTTTAATTGGCGATCCGCTGTACAAACCTTTTAAGCAACGCGTTAATTAGACTTGGTTCGTTTGGTAACAACAACCAGCAAATACCTGGCTGCTGCGATTGTTATGATGGCGGTGATTGGTATAATAAAATATTCCAGATTAGATACCCTTCCAAGTAAGAATGAAGAGAATCTTACCATGAGGAGAAAACATATTGGCATACCAACAGCTATTATCAACCATTTGAGTTTTTCGGGCTTTTTCGTGAAAATTAAATCCATATTTAAAATCCAAAACGAAGTGAATATTGAATACGCGAAGAAATAAAATACACCATATGCAAGGGGAAATAATTCTGTAAGGTCAGTTTTCGCTACATTAGAAATACCAAAAATCACAATACCTGAGATTAAGAGAGCTGCAGGCAGGAAAGACAGGAATGTCAGGAGCAGGAGGCTAAACAATATACTTACAAAGTTTGTTGCTAAATCCATTGCATCGCAACTTCGCCCTATCTGGCCCTGAATTACTTCATCAATTGCGCCGTACGCCGTCAAACAGAAGAATATTAGCCATACTGGAAGTTTTCGCCAGTTAACTTTTTCTTGAGGTTTTATCGAAAACCAAACCAGAAACGCCAAAACGAGATAAGCCTGAAAATGTAAGCTTTTATCGGATACATTAGCACCTCGTACTGACGCTGGAACAGGAATATGTGCAAAAACTATCAAAGCGGGCCAATAAAGGGCAAGAGTTAATAAAGCTAATTTTCGTTGGGGAATTTCCATAGATATTATCCAAGAAAAACTGATTTCTGTTTTTAGAGCATAGTGTATGCTATTTTTGTTATTTTTCTATAAGAATTGTTAATTATTTTTATTTATAACAATTATTTATCAGGTTTGCAGCATTTATGTCAAAATCAAAAAAAGTTTGATAAATATTCGAAGAATGAATACTATATTGCTCTAATCGAGTATGAATAACCCTAATTCGAGAATTATTATTTGTATAGAATTATTTATAACTTATGGTCGCTAACGACAAAATTATTTCTGGAAGCAGTGAGCCGCATAGAAAGAACTATCTTTTTATGACTTTCGTGATAGCCTTCACGGACTTTAAAATCAAATACGATAATTCTATTTTAGGATATTTCTGGAGCCTGCTTAAACCATTATTGATGTTTGGTACGCTTTATTTAGTATTTTCGAAATTTATAAGATGGGAAGTTGAAAATTATCGACTATATCTTCTTCTTGGAATTATTCTATGGAATTTCTTTGCAGAAGTAACGTTGAATAGCATGGTTCTTCTTGAAGGGAAGGGAGCTATCTTAAAGAAAATTAATTTTCCTCGCTGGATTATCATTATATCTTCTTCTTTAACGTCCTTACTTACATTACTACTTAATCTGATTGTATTTTTTATTTTTTTTATCTTTTCAGGTGCAGATTTTCATATATCGAATTTATTGCTCTTTGTATATTTAATCGAACTTTATATTTTTTCTGTAGGGATAGCGTTTCTTCTAAGTGCTCTATATCCCAGGTTCAGGGACATTCATCATATATGGGAAGTTTTCGCACAGCTTGGATTCTGGCTTACCCCGATCATATATCCTATCACGCAAGTACCGGAAAAATATCACAGGTGGATATTTTTGAATCCCGCTGCTCGTATTATACAGGGTTCAAGACAGGCTCTCATTGAAGGCCAGGGAAGCGGATTTTTAACCTTGAAAAGCCACCTCTTCGTAATTTTTATGGCCGGATTCCTGTTTGCAGTCGGCTTGAGTTTGTATAACAAACTATCAGAAAACTTTGCGGAGGAATTATGATTAAGGTTGAAAATGTCAGCAAAACCTTCCGCCTGCCTCATGAAAGAAAATATACATTGCGACAGAGATTTGTAAGCATTTTTCAAAAGAACACATATGAGAATTTTAATGCTTTAAGGGATGTGAGTTTTGAAGTCAAGAGCGGCGAGTTTTTTGGCATAATAGGAAGAAACGGTGCCGGCAAATCAACTCTGCTAAAGATAATCGCGGGTGTATTTCAGCCAAGTGCAGGTAGAGTATTTTACGATGGTTCTATAGCTCCATTCCTTGAGCTTGGAACAGGATTCCAAGGTGACTTGAGTGTCAAAGATAACATTCTTTTATATGGTGCTTTACTTGGTTTAAGCAGGCAGCAGATAAAAGACAGGTATGACTGGATTATTGATTTTTCAGGCCTTGAGAATTTTGTCGATGCCAAACTGAAGAATCTCTCATCTGGTATGCTTGTTCGTTTGGGTTTTTCTATAACGGTTAGCGTTGAGTGCCCAATACTATTGGTTGATGAGGTTCTTGCTGTTGGCGATATTGATTTTCAAAGAAAGTGTTACGATTCATTTAATAATTTCAAGAAAACAGGCCGGACTATTGTTTTTGTTAGCCATGATTTGAATGCCATTGGAAATTTCTGTGACAAGGTAATTCAGATAGAAAACGGCCATTCTCTTCCAGAATTACCTGTAGATGAGACAATTAAAAGATATATAGATATGCAAGAGAAAAAATAATAATGTTTGGCAAGTTACAAAATTACATAAAAGAAATATATGTTATCCGAACAATAAAACGTAGCGGCTTATTCGACAAAGAATATTATCTAAAAAACAATCTCGACATAGCAAAAAGCTGCATGAATCCAATAAAGCACTATGTCTGTCAAGGATGGAATGAAGGAACAAATCCAAGTAAATATTTTAATACAAAATGGTATCTGAAAAAATATCCAGACGTTAAAAAATTAAATATAAATCCGTTCTTTCACTATATAAAATATGGTATTAAAGAGCATAGGAAACCATCTGTCAATTATTCACATCATGATTATTGTGGGAATCGTTTTGTTTCTGAACATACAATTGATAAGATTCCTTTGGATTTGCTTAGCCATGTACAATACCCACTCAATAGTCGGTATAAAGATAAAAAAGTAACAATTGTAATACCTATCTATAATGCATACGAGTGCCTGGAAAAACTATTGGAATCAATTTATCTAAACAGTGATATTTCTTTCGAAATCATCGCGATCGATGATAAGAGTACAGACACAAGAATAATACCTTTGATTCAAAAATATTCTCAACAACATAAAAATTTCAGTGTATTGTACAATAAAGAAAATTTGGGTTTTGTTAAAAGTGTAAATAGAGGGATTAAAAATGCCGAAAACACAGATGTTCTGATTATTAATAGTGACGTTGAAGTACCTTCCAATTGGCTTTCAAGAATGTTTCATCCAATATGGTCAATGGAAAAGATTGCAAGTGTAACTCCAATATCAAATTCAGCGACCATAATGAGTTTCCCTAAAACTTCTTATAATAATTTGTTTGGCAGAATGTCATTGCAAGAAATTGATGATGAATTTCAAAAATTGAATCCTGACAGTGATATATATATTGAAACTCCAACTGGTCATGGTTTTTGTATGGCCATGTCAAAAACATCTATAGACCAATTAGGCTTATTTGATGAATTGGCTTTTGGAAAAGGGTATGGTGAAGAAAATGATTGGTGCCAAAGAGCTCAGTCTCAGGGATTTAAAAACCTGATAACGACCAATCTTTACGTTTATCATAAAGAAACAGCAAGTTTTGAACATGCAAGTAAAAATGACTATATTCGGAAAAATCTTAAGGTTATCCAAAATCGCTACCCTGATTATCCTGCTAAGGTAAATGCAACAGCTAATAATAGAGATTATAATAAAATCCGAAATCTTCTTCTATTTCTGATTATTTCACATGATGCGAAGGAAACTATTTTAAGATTTGATTCGGATCTTAAAGGCGGTTCATTTAATGTCGCTCAAGATGAAATTATGAACACTATCAATACTGTAGCAAATATCACTCTTAGATATTTGCCTGACAAAAAATGCTTTTCTTTAACTATTGTATATAAGGAATATAAAGCAGAATTCTCTTTAACAGATATTACCGAATTGGAATCCTTCTTGACTTATATTAAAGTCGACAGGATTATAATTAATCAGTTGGTAGGTTATGATCTTCAAGTGATACTACCTCGCATAACCATGATAAGCAAAAAGTATGCATTGTCAATTGAATTTATTACTCATGATTTCTTCTTATTGTGTCCAGATTTCAATCTTATGTATATGGGAAAGAAATTTTGCGTAAATGATAAATCACTCAAGTGCGAATATTGCTATAACCATAATCATGTAATAAAACGATTTAAAAAAGCACTCTTAAGCAAAAAAGAATGGCAGGCAATGTGGAGAACATTTTTGTTAAACACAACATCAATTATTGTCTTTTCAGAGTTTACAAAATCTATAATCGTAAAAAATTACCCTGAACTGAGTGATAAAATTGTTGAAAGGCCTATCAATGTTAACTATCTTCGCAAGGTTAATATAAAGAAAACGAGAAATATTAATATTGCGATTATTGGAGGGATTAATTACCATAAAGGAAGCCAAATAGTATGGGAAATGCATAAACTAATAAGAAATTCACAAAATTATAAAAATATCAAATTATTTCTTTTCGGAGAAACAGATAACTTTTTGCTCCGAGAAAGTAAAATATATAAAGGTCTGTATTCTCGGGGACAATTACCGGAACTAATGGAAAAGAATCATATTAACCTGATTTTTATTCCATCAATATGGGGAGAAACTTTTTGCATAACAGCTCAGGAAGCTATTGAAATGGATATACCAGTAGCAGTTTTTAATATAGGTGCTGTACCTAAAAGGGTTTGTAATTATAATAAAGGCTTGGTTATAGATAAGATAGATTCTAAATATGCCCTTAACTCTATAATTCAATTTGTCACGGAATTCAATGAAAATATATAATGATCTTATTCTTCATTATTTTAAAGACAACTATAAGATTAAAAAGAGATCTTAATTACAAAAGTTAATAAATATTTATAGGATTGCAATGGTGAAAATAGTTGATACAAGGTATGGTTCTTTTGAGCTTGTTGAACATGACAATCTAATATGCAGGTCTCTTGAAAATTATGGTGAGTGGGCTCAGAATGAGCTGGAAGTAATATCACATTTTATACAAAAAAATGACCACGTCCTTGATGTTGGAGCATTTATTGGAACTCATACAGCAGTCTTTAGCTCTTTAGTTGGCTCTGAAGGTAAAGTATATTCTTTTGAACCTGTAGAATATATTTTTAATATTCTTTCTAAAAATATCCAGCGAAATCATTTCGAGAATACAATTTTATTTAACGTAGCTTTAGGCTCCAGAGAAAATATTATTTCTACTCCAATTATTGACTTTAACAAAACAAAAAATTACGGCTCCTTTTCTCTCAAAGAGAAGTACGAATTAAAAGAGCAGTTAAGCAATAATATAAAAGTTGAATTTATTGATAAATACGACTTCAAAAAAGTTGATTTTATAAAAATAGATGTTGAGGGAATGGAATATGATGTCCTAAGGGGAGGCATAAATACTATTCAACGTTATAGGCCATATATTTTTTCTGAAGCTAATTCACTTGAAGACGGTATCGCTGTTCTTAACCTCAGCCGAGATATTCATTATAAGGCTTACGGAGTGTTAACTTTTGCATATTGTAAAAATAATTTCAGAAAAAATCAGACGAATATCTTTGATGAAGCACAAGAGCTTGGCCTGTTACTAATACCTGAAGAAAATATAGCCAAACATGCTGAATTATTTACCATTAAACATATACCTGAAATTGTTAAAGCCGATGACTTGGGATTTATGCTTAACCATAAACCACAATATCCTTATGAGATACTTTCAAATTCTTTGTTGGCAAAAACATTTGATATACGTGGATATCATTTTGTCAAAGCTCAACAAAGGAATGAAGAGCTAATGTCAGAAAAATTAAATATGAAAAATGTTATATCAGAAAAAGTTATTGAAATAGACCGCTATCGAGATGAACTATATCGTGTCTATACTTCATGTTCATGGCGATATACTGCTCTTTTTCGAAAAATAGGAAGTTTTATTAAACGGGTATTATTAATAGCACATCGGCCACGTATGCGTTTGGTTATTAAACGCTTTTATTTCTTGATACCTGTGCGGATTCGTAACAGCCGTACTATGGAAAAACTTAAGAACCGTTTTAAAAATGCAGAATTAAAATGATGATCGATATCTTATTAGCTACATATAATTCATCAAAATATCTTGAGCAAACTATAGAATCCATATTAAAACAGGAGTTTCAGAACTGGCGGTTATTAATTCGAGATGGAGGCTCAAATGACAATACTCTCAAAATTATTGAAAAATATACACAAAACTATAAAGGCAAAATAATTTATTATTCTTCTACAGGAAATGCTTGCGCCATTGATAATTTTTCGGCTTTATTATTGCAAAGCTCTTCTGATTACATAATGTTCTGTGACCATGATGATGTATGGCTTCCGAACAAAATCTCAAAATCAATTTCGATAATAAAGAAAAACGAAGATGATTCTGGTAAGAACGTCCCATTCATGCTGTTCACAGATAAATACGTGGTGAACAGTGATCTGTCTGTTATTAGTAATTCTTATTTAAAGTATCAGAAATTGAATCCTGAAAGAATAAAACTTAATTATCTTCTTGTTCAAAATGTCCCCAGCGGCTGTACAATTTTGATCAACCGAGCCTTTGCCGATTTATGTGGAGAGATTCCGAACCAGGCAGTCATGCACGACCATTGGCTTGCATTAATAGGAGCAACATTGGGTAAAATGATTTATTTGGATGAGCCTACTTTGCTTTATCGCCAGCATGCTAAAAACTATTTAGGAGCCTCGAAATATGGATGGGCATATTTTTTTAGTAAATTTACCAGCGGCATAAAAGCTGCCAGAAAACGTTTTTATGAAAATGTAGAGCAGTCAAAAAGTTTTGTCGAGCATTTTGGAAATCAATTAAATAACGAAGATTTACAATTGTTAATGGAATTTTCATCTTTAGATAATTATAACTGGCTAAATAGGCGTAAAATATTGCTTCGCCATAGGATTTTCAAAACTGGCCTGAGACGAAATTTAGGAATGTTTTTGATAATATAAAATTTATTAACAGGTGTACGCTATTTATGAAAAAAAATAATATTACATTTGAATATGTACTAAACCTATATAAAAAATTCAGCAGTGAATTTATAGCAACCATTGTGTTTATAGTTATTGCTTTTCATACTCTACCAATTTTATTGCGTTTGAGTTCAACCGGGCTTGATCACTCATGGTTAGAAGGATTAAACATGGCATTTATCAAAAAAATGCAGTTTGGAAAGGATATTATAATAACATTTGGGCCATTAGGCTTTCTCTTTTTGCCTGAATTTAATAACTTTAATACATGGATAATTTCTCTTACGTTTGCTTTGTTTGTACATCTTCTTCTTGTATATTCGATATATATGATGATAAAAAATCTGTCTCTTAATTTATTGGATTTATTGGTTTTGGTAATTATCCTGGTATTTGCTTTGCCGATTCTTCCTGTTGAATATAAGCTATTGTATAGCATTACAGCTTTATTATATTTGTCTGTTGCAGATGAACGTGTTTCTAAATATGGATTTCTTATATGTATTCTAATATGCATTTTAATGGCTGTTGTTTCTCTATTAAAATTTACTGCAGCAATAACCAGCTTTAGTATTTTGTTATTTATAGCTGTGTATTATCTATATAGAAAAAAATATGTTTATATTCCTGTTGTATTGGGTACATATGTCGGTTCGATTCTTTTATTGTTGTATATGATAGGACAGGATGTAGTTAATTTTCTGGCATATTTGGTTAATAGTTTTGAAATTTCCAGTGGGTATAATTCTGCTATGTCCACAACGGGCAATAATGAAGATGTTATTGCCGGTTTTTGTGTTATTGGTTTATTATTAATTATATTGGTGGATTCTATCCTGAAACGAAAAAAGGATTTGGTACTTTTTCTTTTAATAAATTCGGGTTTCATTTTTATAAGTTTTAAGCATGGTTTTGTCAGGCATGATAGTGGGCACATATATATTTTCTTTTCAAATATGCTTTTGCTATTAATTATCGCAGCTTTCACACTTAAAGCTGAATCCAGAGCGTTTTTGCAGCATTCTTCATTTGTTCTTATTTGTGTTTTAATAGGATTTATTTATCATCAATATCCACACTCACTAAAGCCAAGGTTTTCAGAACAATACAGAAACATTTATTCTACCGTGTCTACAATCAATAGTAGCCCTCAAGAAAGAGATAAGATTCTTGATGACAATAAAGATAATATGAAGAGATTTTATGATTTGAGTGAAAGAACACTTGATTACATAAATAATAAAACAATGGACATACTACCGTGGGAAGTATCCCTTGCATATGCTTATAATCTGAATTGGGCCCCAAGGCCTGTTTTTCAGAGTTACACTGCTTATACACAAAAACTTGATATTATGAATGCCGAATATTATGAAAAAAACATTTCGCCGGATATTCTTCTATATGGTTTGGAAACAATAGATGGAAGGTATAATCTTTTCGACACTCCAGGAACTTTTAGAACTATACTAACTTATTATGAACCGGTATTAATTGATAAAGGGTATTTGTTATTGCAGAAAAGTGATATGCCGAATTTGGCATCTTCCGAACAGGTTTCTTCTATTGATGCTAAAATCGGAGAATCGATACCTATTCCAAAGATAGATGAAGGATTTATATTCGCTAATATTTATCTGGATTACAATCCGGCCGGTAAAATATTGAATATCCTGTACAAAGCTCCTTATGCTATGATAAAAATAAAGTCGGGCGAGAAGGAATATAATCACAGGATTATTTTTTCAACTGCGCAAAACGGTATTTTTCTGTCGCAGTATATAACTAACGTTGAAGAATTAAAACAGGTATGGAATAATAAGCCGCTAAATAACCTTGATTCTTTTACTATATCGGTTGGAAATAAGAGTTTTTATAATGAAAATATACATGTGAACTTTTTTTTGGTTAAGCCCGCGATATTCGCTTTGTCTAAGGGGAATTAAAAAAAATGATGTCAAAAAAAACAATAAAATGGTTGACCTGGACAGGCATTGTGATGCCGATTATATTTGTTTTCTATTTTGTAAATAAATATGGCTTTACTGTTCCATTTTGGGACGAATGGGATTATGTAATTCTGCTCGAAAAGTTTCATAATCATACGCTTACTTTTACAGATATGTGGGTTCAGCACAACGAGCATCGCATGTTTTTTACAAATATCCAGATGCTTTTTTTAGCAAATCTTTCGGGCTGGAATATTATGCTTGAGTTGTATTGCAGTATAATATATGCCGCTTTGAGTCTTTATTTTCTAATATCTTTACTCGATGATACAATAAGTTCAGAGAGCAGCTATATACTAAAGATTGTTATTTCTTTTTTAATGTTTTCGATGATACAGTATGAAAACTGGTCAATGGGTTTTTCAGTCCAATATTATATGGCAATGACAGGAGTAATAGTTTCAATATGGTCGATAAATAAATGGCAGGGACAAATGCGGGGCTTAATTATAGCGGTGCTCGCGTCAATATTTGCTATTTTTTCATTTGGCGCAGGTTTATTTATATGCCCCGTTATTTTATTTATGTTAATTTTTCAAAAGAAATGGAAATTGAAACATATTCTAATTTGGATCGCAACTTGTTTTGTAATTACTTGTGTTTATTATTATAACTATAATATTTTAGAGGGCAACCCTTCTTTATCATACTCATTAAGTCACCCGGTTTTATTTATTCGTTATGTTCTTGTATATTTAGGTTCGCCTTTGGGGCAAACTATTGTCTATTCAAGTTTAGTGACAATAATTTTGTTTGTCATATCAGTATTGGCAATATTTGATATCATGTGGTTGGATAAAGATCAATTGATAAGGCTGATTCCATGGATTGCTTTAATGATATACACGATAATATGTGCTTGTGTAATATATTTAGGACGAATAAATTATGGAGTTCATCAGGCTTTGGATAGCAGATATACTACAATTTCGACTCTTTTTATAATTTCTGTTATTGTTTTACTATACAACTCGATAATACTGCATCTTGGGAGAAATAAAGCTCTTAAAAGGAATAAGATTGTGCTTATAAAAGATATGCTTTTTATAGTATCAGTTGTTTTGTTATTTTGTTGTTCATATATAAAAAGCTATCAATTCGGAATGAAGGAAATGAAAAGAAGATACGAAGTAATTAATCGTGCGGCTGTATCCCTGAATGATCCGGAGAATGCTTCTGATGAAGACCTGAAAAAATTATGTTGGAATCCAGATATTGTAAGGGAAAGAATGAAAATCCTTAATGAGTTGGGAATCGAGTTCAATAAAGAAAAATAGATTTCAAAAGATAGCTTATTTAAGACTATTATGCCTCAATGTTCTGAAGTAAAGGAATAATATGTTATCAGTAAGAACTGTAAAATGGCTTACCAGAACAGGCATAGTTTTGCCGGTATTACTTGCATTCTATTTTGTATATAAATATGGAATACATGTTCCATATTGGGATGAATGGGAATTTGTGACTTTGCTTGAAAAGTTTCATAACCATACATTGACGATAGGTGATTTCTGGGCTCAGCATAGCGAACATCGTATATTTTTTCCGAGACTTTTAATGCTTCTTTTTGCTCATATTTCAGGTTGGAATATTTATTATGAATTATTCTTTAGTATAATTTTCGCGACGATAAGTCTTTGTTTTTTATTTTCTTTGCTCGACAACACACAAGCGTCTAAAAATAATTCTATAATAAAAGTTATTATTTCCTTATTAATATTTTCAATGGCTCAATACGAAAACTGGTCATTTGGTTGGGCGATTCAAATATTTATGTCAATGACGGGTGTAATCGCCGCAATATGGTCAGTTGATAAATGGCAGGGCCAAATGCGAGGTTTAATTATAGCAATCTTTGCGGCTATATTTGCAAATTATTCTTTTGGCTCTGGAATATTAATATGGCCTTCTGTATTATTCATGTTAGTTTTTCAAAAAAAGTGGAAATTGAAACATATTATAATATGGTTGGTGACTGGCTGTGCTACTGTTGGCTCGTATTATTATAAACATACAAGCTCATCATTTGATACACCAATGATGTACTTTCTTAGTCACCCCATTATGTTTGCAGAATATGTGTTTGGTTATTTAGGCTCGCCTTTAGCGAGGAGTATTTTTTCATCTGTGTTTATCGCACTGGTTTTGGTTATTATCATTATTTTATCATTTCTTGATATAAGGAAGTTGGATAAGGAACAGTCTCTCAGAATGATTCCATGGTTGGCTTTTATTGTTTTTGCCGTTCTTTCCGCATGTTTAACTGGTTTTGGCCGGGTTGGTTTCGGAGTCAGGCAAGCTATGACAAGCAGATATATTACAATTTCTACCCTTTTTGTAATTTCGGCCGCAGTTTTACTCTACAATTCAACAATACTTAATCTTAAGATGAATAGAATGCCAGTCTTTAAAGATAAGCTTTTTATCGTGATAACCGCTTCAATTTTTATCATTACATATTCCATTAGCTATAGGCATGGTGTAAAGGGAATGATTGAGAAACAGCAGCAAATTAATCCAGCACTCAATTGTTTTGAAAATCCTGATAGTGCATCAGAGGAAAACCTTGAAATATTATATCCGAATCCTGATGTAGTTCGGCAAAGAATTAAAATCCTTTCCGAGATGGGAATAGGATTTGCCCAGGAAAAATAGATTCAGGAAAAAACTTACAATTCTTAATAATTCATTTAAAATCCTTACTTATCCGCAAATAACACGTTTTTTTTAACATCGTATGGGAATTACTCTGATTTTGCTAATATTTCAAGGCTTGCAAAATTCCTCGAAAAAGGTTAGTTTATTGTGATTATTTTATAATTGATTGGATAAAACAGGGTAATAAAATGGCTAAACAAACTACGAATAAATCGTCTAAAGCGGTTTGCAGCTTCTGCGGCAAGCCGTCTAATCAGTCCGAAACGCTTATAGAAGGGCCGAACAAAGTATTCATATGTCCTGAATGCGTGGACCTTTGCTCGACTATCATTAAGCAGGATCGCAAACGTACATCTTCAGATATTAAACTGGATAAAATGCCCAAACCCAGAGAAATAAAGGAATATCTCGATGAATATGTAATTGGGCAGGAACATGCGAAAAAATATCTTTCCGTCGCGGTGCATAATCATTATAAGCGTTTACTGCATCATTCCAGCGATGACATCAATATTGAGATTGATAAATCCAACGTTCTTTTAATAGGCCCGACAGGCTCAGGCAAAACCCTGCTCGCCAAAACGCTCGCTCGCAAGCTTGATGTACCGTTTGCGATATGCGATGCGACTACCGTAACTGAAGCAGGCTATGTCGGCGAGGATGTCGAGAACTTCCTGCTGCGTCTGCTCCAGAATGCTGATTTTGATATCGAAGCCGCTCAAAAAGGAATTGTCTATATCGATGAGATTGATAAAATCGGAAAGACAAGCCAGAACGTTTCGATTACTCGTGACGTATCCGGCGAGGGTGTCCAGCAGGCTTTGTTGAAAATGCTCGAAGGAACCATCTCAAATATTCCACCACAGGGCGGCAGAAAACACCCGGAACAATCTTACATACAGATAGATACTTCGCAGATTCTCTTTATATGCGGCGGAACTTTTGTCGGCTTGGAAAATATTATCAAAAAGAGACTCGGCAAAAAAATGATTGGATTCGATTCCGAGCTTTCAAAAGCTGTAAATGTACAGGCAGAGTTATCGAATTTTCTCGAACAGGTTATACCCGAAGATGTTATCGAGTACGGAATGATTCCTGAGATGGTAGGCCGCCTTCCAGTTATTACAACTCTCTCTGCTCTGGATGAAGAAGCGCTTATCGAGATTTTGACCAAGCCGAAAAACGCGTTGAGCAAACAATACCAGAGATTTTTCGAGATGGAAGACGCCGAGTTGGAATTTACCGAAGGTGCTTTGCACGCTTTAGCGAAAAAAGCACTCATGCGTGACACCGGCGCCAGGGCCTTGCGTTCAATTACAGAGGAACTGATGATTGATTTGATGTACCAGCTTCCCGAAGAGCCCAAGCCGGCGAAATATGTTATAACGCCGGAAGTAGTTGAAGGTAAAGCCAGCTTGTTCGATTTGAAGAAAAAAACTAAAAAAGAGTCTGCATAAAGGATTGATTCGTGTCGAAAATCCGTGCGCCGAGAAACAGGACGATTACTCTAACTGAAGAAGAGAAAAACCTTTTCACAAATGATTTGATACAGATTGCAGAGTCTGTAAAGGTAAGCACTATAACAAATCAAATTGCGAATCAGGACGTTTTTCAGATAGCGGAATATTTACCTGAAAAATTCGCGGACCTTTTGATACTTGATCCGCCGTACAATCTTACAAAAACTTTTAACTCTTCGACTTTCAAAAAAAGAAGCATCGAGCAATACGCTCAGTGGTTCGAGAATTTATTAGTCAAATTATTGCCGACCCTCAAAAATACTGCTTCAGTTTATGTCTGCTCGGAGTGGTTCACTTCGACCGCGATTCATCTTGTATTGGAAAAATATCTGACGGTACGAAACAGAATCACATGGGAACGTGAAAAGGGGAGGGGTGCGAAAAAGAACTGGAAAAATGCTTCCGAAGATATATGGTTCGCGAGTGTCTCCGATGATTATGTATTCAATCTCGAAGATGTTAAACTCAAACGAAAAGTACTCGCTCCCTATACCCATTCCAACGGCGAACCTAAAGACTGGAAAAAAACTGAAAATGGGAGTTTTCGTGTCACTCATCCATCGAATTTATGGAACGATATAACAGTTCCATTCTGGTCCATGCCTGAAAACACCGACCATCCTACCCAAAAACCGGAGAAGCTTTTAGCCAAACTGATTCTTGCAAGCACAAATAAAAACGATTTTGTTTTCGACCCATTCATGGGCACAGGAAGCTCGATAGTTACGGCAAAAAAACTTGGCCGCAATTTCTTTGCAATCGAATTAGAAAAAGAATATTGCCTCTTAGCCGCAAAACGCTTAAACCTCACAGAAACCGACAACTCAATCCAGGGCTACTCCTCCGGAGTCTTCTACGAAAGAAACACCCCAAACTTTCAAAAGAATAAGCACTTATCTGAATAATTTACCGCTGAGTTCGCTGAGAATGCAGAGATATTCAAAATAAATAAGGATTTATGGAAATTAAATTACTCAAACTGAGGCAGGAATAAAACGTTGTTGCCTAATTTCTGGTTTTATCATAAGATGAATCAGAATTAATTAAGAAATATAAGATATTTTATAATTTAGGAAAATAAAAAATGAGAATTATAACAACTGCCTGTTTTTTGGTTATATTTGCTTGCATTGGATGCGGAAATCAGACTTATTGGTATAATAAAGACAATACCTATTATAGCGCAAGAAGTGATTGCTGGGAGTGTTTGTCCCAGGTAAAAAATGAAATTGCTGATACCGAAATACAGGAAGAAAAAGAATCCGGTGATTCTGCAAAAGTTTCTAAAACTAACTGGCAAAAACTTATCGAGAAGTGCATGAAAGATAAAGGTTATAAAGAAACCTGGGATTATAAGCTGGATTATAATATCAGGAAGGGATTTGTTTCATACAACAATAATATGTACCCCGTAGCCGGGAAATAATCCCCCAAACAAATTTATAGGGTTTGATTTATCAGGTTCTTGTAAGAAAAAAAATTATAGTCCGAGGAATGCAATAGCCAAGCCGCAAAGTAATATACTCGCGCCGGCTATTAAATGCGAATATCGCTGTGCGTGTTTGAGGGGGATAAGGTTTATTCCTGCTCTTGCTAACATAACCATCCCAAGCATTGTAGATATTGTTACTATTCCAAAAACAGCCGTTATGAAAATCAAGCTTGAGACACTATGTTCTGCGGCGGGGTACATTAAAATGGGAATTAATGGTTCGCATGGCCCAAAAATGAAAATGATAAACAAGACCCATGGTGTTACATTTACAGTTTTATCTTCATTGTGAATATGGACGTGACCTTCCTGATGGCTATGAATATGTTTATGAACAAATTTGTCCACGTGAGCGTGACTATGTTCGTGAGGTTTGTTCCTGATTGCCTGTCGCAATCCCCAAACCATATACACTAATCCAAAAGCGATAAGAAGCCACGCGGCTATATTACCCCTGAAAGATTCGATATCAACGAGACCTTTAACCGCCCAGCCAAGCAATATACCTATAAAACCAAGTACAATTGAGCTTCCGATATGACCTAAACCGCAAAGAAATGTTATAAAAGCTGTTTTCAGGTTAGACCACTTGCGTGCCCAGGAAATCATTATAAAAGGTAAATAATGATCAGGCCCGAACAATGTATGAAAAAAGCCGATAGTCGCGGCGGTAACTGCTAAAGCACCCAATTCCTTTGTCATATACAACCCTTAAGAAAACTAAAGTATTTTAACAAAATATGCGAATTAGAACAATTTAATTATTACGTAAGACATGCTGCAAATGTTTGGAATCATTTTAATCATTCTGGCCGGATATGTGCTTATATAGTGTTGTAAGTGCAAAAATCACAACGCTAACGATGACAATACATGCTCCAGTAGGTAAATTGAGGTAGTATGAAATGAAAAAGCCCGCCAAAGTACTTAGCATTCCGAAGCAGGCTGATGTGATGACAACCGGGACATATCCTTTGCAAATCTGGTAAGCTGCAGCGGCGGGGCAGGTAATAAGGCTGAAAATCATCAGGCCGCCAATTAGCGGCATATTAACCGCTAAAATGATGCCGCACAGGGTCAGGAAAATGCTATAAACAAAACTTTCATGAACGCCAGTCGCAGCCGCAATCGACCTGCTGAATAAAAGAACTTTCATTTCTTTATTGAAGAGTACTACAAAAAGAACGAGTAAAACTGCAAGAACGGCTATTGTTATAGTTCTTGTTGTGTTCACGAAAAGAATATTGCCCCAGAGCAAGCCAAGCATATCAGTTCGACTGCCCTGGTTCAGTCCAAGTCCCAAAAATGTGATTCCAAGCATGAAGCAGAAAATAATCGCAAGGCCGACATTTTTATCGAGTCTTGTTTTGTCTTCCCTTATTGTTGCTAAACTCAAAGCCGAAATAATAGATGCCACTATGCCGCCCAAAGAAGTGGTAATCGGCCATAGTGTCGGATTATTGAATGAAAGCAGGCCGCCCCAAATAAAACCTGCCATAGATGCGTGCGAAATGCACGTACCAATAAAAGGCATGCGCAGGCCGATTATGAATGCACCTAACATTCCAGTGCTTGCTCCGGCTATAACGCCGGCTATTATTACTGTAATGAAATAAGAATCCATATGTATTAATACTTTAGTTATTTTCTAATTGTATATCTTCTTCCGCCAAGGGTTACTGTCTCGAACTGTGAACCATAGGCTTGTTGAAATTCGCTTGATTCAAGCACGTTGTCTGTGTCACCATCTGCGATGAGGCTGCCTTTGTGCATAAGAATCGCACGGTTGCAGCATGAAGGCAAAAGACTTGTCTCGTGCGATACCATCAAGACAGTGACTTTTGTTATATTATAAAGCTGTTCGATAATATCTGTAATTTGATATTTCCAGTTAAAATCAAGATTCGAGCAAGGCTCATCGAGCATCAGTATGCTCGGATTTTGTGACATTGCTCGTGCTATTAATGCTTTTTGCTGCTCGCCGCCAGAAAGACTTCTGAAAGTCTGATTTCGATTGTCTGCCAGGCCGAGCTTATCAATCCACTCGTCAACAATTTCATAATCATTATTGTCGAGTCTCTGTAAGAGCGGCTTAATACTTGTTCTTCCCATCGCTACTACTTCACGCAAAGTGAAAGGCAGGTCGGGATTATATTCCGCCTGTTGGGGAATATAGCCGATGTGTTTCCTGAAGTCGCTTTTTTTCCATGCGTTCAGGTTGGTGAGATTTATATCATCTAATTTAATTGTACCTTTATTTGGTTTAATCAAGCCGCAGCAAAGTCGAAGAAGAGTAGTTTTTCCAGCACCGTTTGTGCCTATTATTCCGAGAAAGTCACCTGAGTTGATTTGCAGATTTTCAATATTCAGAATAACTTTGCCTGAACGAACAATGTTGATATGTGTCAGAAGCAAATTACCTGATATCATTTCTGAGCGGCCTCAATAATTGCGTTTACGTTTTGCTGCACTAATGTATCAAAACCTGTTGTATCAGGAAAGTTACTGAAAATAACAGTATTTATATTTAGTCTGTCCGCAAGTGAATCAGAAAGATATGTCCCTTCCTGTTTGTTGGCTATGATAAATTTCACATCATTTTGTTTAGCTGCGTTAAGACAGTTATTAATATTATTTGGTGTTTCCGAATCGCTGCCGGAGAATTTTGCTACAGTCTCAAGTCCGAGCCAGTTTACAAATTCCGATTGATGGCCCGATGCAATAATCTGCATAGAAGAAAGTCCCGAATCTTTAATCAGAGTTTGGATATCTGTGCTTAGCGTTTCGATTCGCTCACGGACAAGATTCAATCTCTGCTCGAAAAAGTCTTTTTTCTCCGGAAACTCCGCAGAGAGAATATTGCAAATTTCTTCACATGTATCAAGATATACCTGTGGTATGCACATTCCCGGATAAGATTTTATTAAAACCGTTTTCAATCCTTTTTCTTTCAGTCCTGATAGTGTATTTTCCACTTTGCTCTGAAAATCGAATAGCAAAAGCATCTTACAGCGGCTAAGCTGACTCACCTGTGAAGGAGAAATATCGAAATGTCCCGGGCACATACCGGGAGGTGCAAGACAAAATCCCTCATCTGTATTGCCGCAAATATCCTGTACGGCACATTGAAGGTAAGAATTTGTCACTGCAATTTCAGATTGGTTTGTCGGACTATTTTTGTCTGTACAGCCTGAAAGTGACACACCTGTGAGAATTGTAAAAGTTAGTATATACAAAGAAATTGTTTTTTGCATTTTATCAATTTTCGAATGTACCTATCTGGTTACCGTTATTAAGACGCATCCGGACAATAACGCCGCTGCGTTCTCCTGGATTATACCATGTTTGTTTAGGAACTGGATATTTTTGTTCTTTCATGCGGCTCAAATCGAAATTCGGGCCCTGACTGTAAAGAACCCAACTTACGGGGGATTCTCTCAAATCATAATAATTGCTTCCTTCTTCTGATTGACCGTTTGGGAAATTATCCGGAACCCATATATAAGCACCTTTCTTTTCGACTGTCGTTCGGTTGTAAATTAAAGTTCCCACCGAACGATATTTATAAGTGTATCCCTGATTGAACCTGTCTTCTATACCTGCCGCCATGTCACTGTCCTGTGCGGCTTTGGGAAGATATTTGCCGTCAACCAATTCTATTGGAAGCTGATAAAAATGATCCCCCAGAGCGCAATCTACTCGTGTAGGAGGATACAACTCATCATTATCAAGAGAATAGGCCTCGAGGGCGAGGCCTATATCTCTTAGTTCGGCGTTTACAGTTAAAATTTTGGCTTGAAGGCGCACTTTATTCGCAACGGGGAACAATATCCCCATGAGCACAGAAATAATTGCTATAACAACCAGTAATTCAATTAAAGTAAAAGCGCGTTTCAATAAATTCCTTCCGTTTTTTTCAATATTTATTTTAGCCAGTCTTCAAGGAGTTTTAACACATCATCTTCATTAACAATGCCATTCAAATCGAGGTCGCCGGGCTTATCTGCTCTGCGATGCTCTGTGCTTGCCAATACAGAACCATTTCCATCATAGTTCATTACGTAAAGACGATAGCCGTCGGTCATGTTCGAACTTTCCTGGTCCAAAATTCCAATCACATCGAAAGGCTCAGTCAGGTTGTTCGAGCCTGCATATATTCCATTGCCCCGTCCTAATTTAACCGGGAACGTTTTTGTTCCATCAGTAACTAAAAATTCACCGTTCGGTTTCCAGTTTTCCATAGTAGCTGCAGCATCAACAAAATTGACATCCTTGATTTTTATAAGTCTGCTCTGGTAATATTCACAGCCGAAAAGTCTGGATTCATGAAAAACGAAATTATCCGATTCATTTTTTAAGTCATCCAGTGTTACAAGTTCCGGCCTTGGTATTCCCACGCCTTTTTCTACCAGTTCAATGGTAAAATCATGGTCAGAATTTTTATTATGTTGTTCATTTATATTATCTTTTCCTTTATATGATAGATAATAGCCTGTAACTCTAATTCTATCACCAGGAGCAAATTGAGCTGCATTTATGCGATTAAGCTCGGCAACGAATTCTCCGTTCGAATATCCACCTGTATCTACCCAAGGCAGATTATCATATCGCTGTGCTATAAAAACTGCCGTACCAGCATGATCATCGCCTTCGCCCTGAAAGAAAAACTGCCATTGTGCACTAAGATTGTAGGTTTGGGTAATGGTGTCATCAGGTGTTGGATCCAGCATTTCAGCAGGATTATGAAGTAGAATACCTTCAAGAGTTACTTCGTCGGTAGCATTATAAGTATGTTCGCCTGTTTCATCTACTGCCTGAAACTCCGAATGCGTTACCTGGGCTGCTTCGGCTTGCATAGTTCCTATAAGAACAAAACACATCAAAGCCATTACAAAAAATAAATTTTTCATTTTATCCTCCGAATAAAGACATAATAATATAAAAAACGTATTACTGCGCATAAAATACTACATATCGTGTTACGGTGTCAATAAAATAATTGACAAAAACGAGAAAATTTTATAAAAAGCTCTTTTTAATATTAAAATTTAGATTTGGAGACAATATGGCTTCGTCACAGAAAGTATTCATTGAAAAGTTGAACAGTAACCCAGAATATCAAAAACTACTAAGCGGAGAGCCTCAAACCTGCGGTATGAGGTCCGGAAGAGTGTATCTGAAGCCTGGTGAAGAATGCGGCCAACACAGTACAAAAGCGCATGAGGAATTGCTGGTTTTTCTTTCAGGTAACGGAGAAGCAATTATTGGCGGGAGTGAAAAATATGAAGTCGGCGTTGGTAAAGTCTCTTATATTCCGCCCCATACAGAACACAATATTAAAAATACAGGTTCAGAGCCGCTCGTATATATATATTGTGTTGCGCCAATTAAAGAAAATTGATGACATCATAAAAATTACAAAATCAAGATATTATAATCACTTATGGGACTATTGAGAGGAGTTCCATAAGTGGTTCATTTCAAAAATTCTTTCGGGCGGATCTTTCTAATACAAAATTAACAAAACTATTCCTTCCTGATTAAGACCGTTTCCAGTATTGTCGATATTTGTCTAACTGTAAGTTTTTTTGGTACTTTTATGATTTAGAGTTTTAAAATGCAATTTGATATAAACACAGAAATTCAAAAAAACAAATCTTCATGCCAGATTGGTGAAGCAGCATCATGGGATATTCATGAGTTTTATGATGCACTTATGAATGACTCTATTTTGGGTATTACAGTAGTTGATACTAATTATAAAATAGTTTTAACAAACTCAATGTTCTGCAAATTATTTAAAAAATCCAAGGATGAATTTGTAGGTAAGTATTGCTTTAAAGAATATGAAAAGCGTGATGAAGTATGTCCACATTGTCCCGGCAGACAGGCAATGGCTACCGGATCTCCTTCGGAAGTCGAAACACAAGCTGTACTGGATGATGGCACACGTGTACATGTAAGAAATCGCGCTATTCCAATTTTCTCTAATGATGGACAAGTAAAAGGATTTATCGAGATGGTAGAGGATATCGATAAGAGAAAAAAAGCGGAATTAGAATTAAAAAGGACTTTGTCACTATATACTGCAACACTTGAGTCAACTGCTGATGGAATTCTTGTTGTTGATATAAATGGAAAGATTCAAAGCTGCAATAAAAAGTTTCTTCAGCTATGGAATCTACCAGAAAAAATAATCGAAGATAAAGATGATGAAAAATTGCTTAATTTTGTATTGAACCAGCTATCAGACCCTGAAGGTTTTATTAAGAAAGTGCATAGATATTATTCTCATCCAGAAGAGACATCATGCGATATATTAGAATTTAAGGATGGGCGTATTTTCGAGAGATATTCTCAATCGCAAAAGATTGATGGCGAAATTGTCGGAAGAGTCTGGAGTTTTCGTGATATAACAGAACAAAAAAAGACAGAGGAAAAGTTAAGAAATAATGAAGAGCATCTAAGTATTATCTTAAATTCTATATTGGCCGGCGTGGTAATGCTTGATGCAGAAACACATCAAATAGTGAATTGCAATTTGCAGTTCCAGAAAATGGTTGGATTGCCAAAAGAAGAAATAGTCGGCAAAGTCTGTCATAAATTTATATGTCCAGCAGAGCAAGGCAAATGTCCTATAAGCGATTTGTGTCAAACAGTTGATATGTCTGAACGTGTTTTGTTAAGAACAGGAAAAGAGAAAATTCCTATTTTGAAAACTGTTACACCGATAAATTGGCAAAATCATTCTTATTTGATTGAGAGTTTTATCGATATAACACAACTAAAAGATGCGGAAAAAGCGTTATGGACATCAGAAGAACGTTTTCGTATAGCCGCTAAGCTGGCAAGTGACTTGATATGGGAACTTGATGTTAAAACAGGGCTTATGGAATGGTTCGGTGACATTGACGGCAAACTCGGTTATGAAAAAGGCGAATTTCCGAGAACTTTACAGGCGTGGGAAAGTATAATTCATCCGGATGATTATCGTGGTGTTATTAATCGTAAGGAAGGACATATTAAAGGTATCAAGCCGTTTGACACTGAATATCGAGTAAAGAGAAAAGATGGTAAATTTCTTTATTGGACAGATTGCGGAACAATTATATCCGATAAAGCAGGAAAATCTGAGAGGATGATTGGCGTATGTTCGGATATTACTAATCGCAGGGAATCCGAACACAAACAAACGAAATTACTCGAACAGCTTGAAAAAGTTAATGATGAATTAAAAAGTTTTGCTTATATCGTATCACATGATTTAAAAGCTCCTCTTCGAGGCGTAAAAGTATTGGCTGACTGGCTATGTGCTGATTATGCAGACAAGCTCGGTCAGGAGGGTAAAGAACAGTTCGAATTGCTTGTTTCACGTGTGGATCGTATGCAAAATCTTATCAATGGAATACTTCAATATTCCAGAATAGGGCGTGTTGAGGAATATATTAGTGAAATCGATACAAGAGAAATTATTGCAGATGTTATTGATGCAATTTCACCTCCTGAGAATATTAAAATTATCATTAATGAACAAATGCCTGTTGTCATGTATGAAAGAACCAGAATTTTTCAGGTTTTTCAAAATCTTATCAGTAATGCTGTAAAATATATGGATAAGGAAGAAGGAATAATAAAAATAGATTTTACCGAAGATGAAGATTTCTGGAAATTTAGTATCAATGATAACGGTCCTGGTATAAAAGAAAATTATTTTGAGAAAATTTTCCAAATGTTCCAGACTTTATCACCTCGTGACCAATTCGAGAGTACAGGTGTCGGTCTTACAGTTGTGAAAAAGATTATCGAATTATACGGTGGAAGAATATGGGTTGAATCACAAGTTAAAAATGGGAGCACATTTTTATTTACAATACCCAAACATAAATTGGAAGATGAGAGGATATCAAATGAAGAACTTCACACCAATTCTGTTAGTTGATGATGACGATATTGATGCGTTATCGGTCAGGCGGGCATTCAAAGAATTAAATATCACCAATAAGCTTGTGCGTTCAGTTAATGGTGAGGAAGCTTTGAAATATCTTGATGATCAATGCAATGAAATGCCGTGCATGATTTTACTTGATTTGAATATGCCCAAAATGAACGGTATAGAATTCCTTAGTATTATAAAAGAAGATGATAAATTGAAGTGTATCCCAGTGATTGTTCTTACTACTTCAACGGAGGAGTGTGATGTTAAGGAATCTTTCAAATACAGTGTAGGTGGTTATGTAGTTAAGCCTGTTGATTATAAAAGTTTTGTCGAGGCAATCAGAACAGTAAACATGTATTGGTCGCTGAGCGAATTGCCTTCTCAGGAAGAGAGGTTAACTAATGCTAAATGCGAAATCAATTCTATTGGTTGAAGATGATAATATCGATGCAATGACGGTTCAACGTTCTCTTCGTGACCTGGGCTCGAAAGTGTCGCTTGTTCGTTCTACTAATGGTGAAGAGGCGCTGAAATATTTACAGGATTCGATAAATGAAAAGCCATGCATTATCCTTCTGGATTTGAATATGCCAAAAATGAATGGTATAGAATTTCTAAGGGTTATGAAAACTGATGAGAAACTCAAGCATATCCCTGTTATAGTATTTACGGCGTCCAAAGAAGAATATGATGTTATAAAAAGCTTTGAGCTAAGTGTTGCCGGGTATATAATCAAGTCCTTTGATTATCAGCAATTTCTGGAATCGATGAGAATGCTCCACACTTACTGGAATCTATGTTTGCTGCCTCAAAACATATAATTCATAAAAATACTGCACACAATTAATTACTTCTAATAGCATATCTTGCAAAATGCGACATTAGCCGCTATTATATGGAGATGTCAGCAAAATCGAATAATAAAAAGGACAAAAAGGGACCAATTGCGGTCAATAAAAAAGCCTTCATGAATTTCGAGATAATCGAGAAATTCGAGGCCGGGCTTTCGCTTTTGGGTACGGAAGTTAAATCGCTTCGCATCGGAGCAGTAGACCTTAGTGGTTCATACGCGAGAATCGATGGTGAGCAATGCTGGCTGTGTGGTACAAGTATTAATCTGTATCAGCAGGCTGGAGCCAGACCTCATGATCCGGCTCGTAAAAGAAAACTGCTCCTGCATAAAGCTGAGATTCGCAAAATAAAAATAAAACTCGAACAAAGAGGTTTTACCTTTGTACCGCTGAAAATATATTTTAATGACAGAGGTATTGCTAAAATTGAACTTGGTCTGGCAAGAGGCAAAAGACAATACGATAAAAGAAAAACAATTACCGAGCGTGACCAGAAACGTGATTTAGACAGGAATATGAAAAAATATCATAGATAAAAGTATACTAAAGTAATTAAAGTGAGCTAACGTTTTAAGGTGAAATTCAAAATATAACTTTAGTCACTTATAACTTTAAGTAATTTAGGCACTTTTTAGTTTTGGAGACAATTATGGCTGATTCAGAAAACAAAGAAGAGAAAAAAATTATTATTGATGAAGACTGGAAGCAGGAAGCTCAAAAAGAAAAAGAAATATTAGCAGCCGAAGAAGAAAAGGAAGAGATGGAAGATACAGGCCGCGGCCCATTACCTCCAGGAGATTTCGCCGCTCTTATCAGTATGCTCATGACACAGTCGCTTTTTGCTATGGGTTTTCTACAGGTACAGGGACAGGAACCTAAAGAGCCTGATTTGGAAATGGCAAAATATAATATTGATATGCTACAGACTCTTGAAGATAAAACAAAAGGAAATCTTACGGAGCAGGAGCAGAAAGTTCTGTCGGACACACTCAATCAACTTCGAATGGCTTATGTTAAAGTTGCAGGGTAATTAAATTGGGAAATATATTAGATAAAATAATTGCTGATAAAAGATTTGAAGTCGAAGAACGAAAAACCGTAACAAGTCTTGATGAACTGAGAGATAAAATCACCAACTTGCCCAAATGCCGCAATTTTTATAAAGCTGTAACTGACAAGAATTCAAGAGGTATAAATGTTATTGCTGAAGTAAAAAAAGCCTCTCCGTCAGCGGGTTTAATTCGTGAAGATTTTGATCCGGTTGTTATAGCGCAAATATATAAAAGATGCGGCGCGAATGCTATCAGCGTTTTAACTGATGAAAAATATTTTCAAGGCAGGCTCGAATATGTTAAGCAGGTGCACGATGCAGTGGATTTACCTGTTCTTCGCAAGGATTTTATAATAGACGAGTGGCAGATTTTCGAAGCTCGAGCCGCGAGAGCAGACGCTATCTTGCTAATAGCCGATGCACTTTCATATGATGAATTGATGGATTTGATGATAGTCGCCGCTGAACTTTCTTTGACTGTTCTGCTTGAAGTTCATAATGAAGATACATTGCTGGAAATCCGTAACCTGTTAGAATTTCCGCGAAAAGGATGCGTTGTTCTTGGTATAAATAATCGTGACTTAACGACAATGCAGGTGGATTTGAATACAACCGGGCAATTGGCCAAACTGCTGCGTGACACAGATAAACTCGTATCAGAAAGCGGCGTGAAAACAAGAAGCGATGTCGAAGAACTCATTGAAGTTGGAGTAAAAGCTGTCTTAATTGGACAAACTCTTTGTGAACATCCGAATATCGAAGAGAAATTTATAGAGCTTTTTGGCAAGTAATTTCTCGTTTTACTGAAAAAGGCGGTTCTCATTATGTATATTATTCTTTATTTATTATTGGGTTTGTTTACGGGCACACTTAGCGGCCTGTTCGGAATCGGCGGGGCGGTAATTATAATTCCTACTCTCGTACTTTTATTCAAATTTAATCAGCATATGGCACAGGGTACAACACTCGCACTTATGATCCCTCCGATAGGTTTGCTTGCTGCATTGACATATTACAAACAAGGTTTTGTCGATTTCAAAATAGCAGGCCTGATTTGCCTCGGATTTTTCATCGGAGGTCTCATCGGTGCAAAAGTAGCCGTTCAAATACCCGACCAGATACTAAAGAAAATGTTCGGCTTTTTTTTACTTCTCGTGTCGCTAAAAATGATTTTTACCAAGTAAAAGAGATTTTATAATTTTCATCCAACAAATCTCTTTTAGTAAAATACATAACCTCAGTATTGCCTGATGACAATACAAGCTCGATTAAATTATATTTTAGTTTTTTAATCCAGCTTTTCATGGGAATTATTTTGCTTCAATGATTCCATTAAAGAAAAGAAGTACTTTGCTTCCATGGTTTTATGTAAATGATACCAGGCTTCCAGAGTTTCCGTTTTCATTAGATTTGATTTTTTGAAGATTTCATACGAAAATTCTAAAGCGGCCAGACCGGTAGCTGTTATCAGGTTGTCATCCACGACTACAGGCTGATTTAAATAGAAATTCTCTCCGGAATATTCTGGACATGTCATTTTCAGAAATTCTTTATCATTGCTGGTATGTTTTCTATCATTCAATAAACCTCTTTGTGCCAGAGCCATTGTAGCTCCGCAAATTGCTGCGATTATTACATTCTTATTTATCACATCTGCAACAAGATTCAATATCTTATTATTACTCTCTTCAAGCCATGTATCGGCTCCGGGTAAAATAAGCAAGTCACCTTCCTGCAATTCTATATTATCAATACTTTCGTCCGGTGTAATAGCAATTCCACCCATTGTCTTTATAGGTTCGAGAGTATTTCCAAGTTTAATAAGATTAACCGGCGTTTTTGTTTTATCCAGGAATCTGCCGCTGTTAATTTCAGCAGTTAAATAACCAATTTCCCAATCTGCCAATGTATTTAGTACGTATAAAAACGCTTTCATAAAATTTCTCCAATAATAAACGCATATAATCATTTATTATCATATACTAATTGAAATGCGATTTTATTTCATCATAAATGAGGCTGATTGGATTAATTTTATTTCAATCCGGTTTTACTTTTCTTGCAGGCATGCGAAGAATAGTTTTCAAACGTTCCGGCGGAACCCTGCGCGGGTCTGAAATATATATTTCATGGTGCTTGCCATATAGCTCCATTCCCTGTTCATTAGCAAAAGCTTTCATTATTTCCACTGTTTCGGGCTCTTTATCATAAGGTCCCACGTGCAGCATTTGAACGCACAATCCTTCGTCAATTGTTTCGAACTTTACTTGCTTTGCTTCCGGTGCATTGCCTTTTTCGATAAGTGCTTTTTGCGCTTTTACCAAATTCTCATTTGTGACAAAATCAGGCGTTCTTATAAACATTTTCCAGTTCCATTGTTCCGGTTCGAAATCAGAATAGTCTGCTTTGTCATCATCGAGCCATAACTGATTTTCCAGCTTACAAACAACATAGTCACCTTTGCCTTCAAACTTTCGTGTCATCTTTATCGTAAACGCTGTGCCGTATAAAGCTCCGATTTTAGCTTCGAATTCCTTACCTCCAGGCGAGCCGGAACCAGATATCGCTAAGTATTTCGCCGGCTTTGTTTCGACAAATTTAGGTTTTTTCGGGCTTACGTATTCATCTTTATGCAATTTGAACAAATCAATTTTTTCAGTTTGTGGCATAATTGAACCTCTCCTTTATTTTTTAGGTTTAAGCGGTATACAAATATCGGTAACCAAATCTTCAGGTTCTGTATTATCCGGAGCATTTAGATAAAACTCCATACCCGGCTCGGAACGATATTCTCTGTCGCTTTGCACTAACCATTGGCCATAGAGTTTTGAATATGTCTCACCAAGTTTCTCGTAAGGTCCAAAATGAGTAGTTACGGCGTATTCGCCGCCGCCTATTGTCTGAACGGCAATCTCATCTGTAGGAACAAAATTCTCGTCAACTGTAACACAGGCGTCGTAGCGGATTTTTTCAGGAGCGGTGACTTCCGGGTCATCGTAGCAAATACCAATAAACTGGCATTGCCCGCCGAGCAAGCCATCTTTTCCGAGGTACATACAAAGTTTTTCCCACGCGATACCAACCTGGCCATAAGGCCCGACATGATGCACAAAAGCAACGCGCATTGGCTCAATTGTTTTAATTTCAACATCCATTTTTTCTTCTCCAATCAAAATAGTAATATCATTTTCCTGTACATTGTCTTTGTAATGAATGCTTGTTTTGCCTATTTGTGTTACGAGAGTATTGTTCGATCTGAATTCCGAAGGCGAGGAGTCAAAAGCCTGCCTGAATGCACGCGAGAAAGCCTCATGTGTCTGATAACCTGCATCGAAAGCGATATCAGTGACAGTTTTTTCAGTGTACTTGAGACACGAAGCCGCACGTTCGAGCCTGAGCCTGCGAATATGCTCCTGAAGTGATTCTCCGACAAGGCCGCTAAAAATCCGATGAAAATGATACTGGGAAAAATGAGCTTTTTTAGCCAACTCTTCCAGAGACATTTCGTTGTCGAGATTCTTCTGGATATGCACAAGCACATGCATGATTCGCTTTACATAGACTTTTTCAGTTGATCTCTTCATAACAAAACTTTCAAAACAATTATTCAATACAGGAAAATTATACAATCTGTATTATATAGCTGCTTGATAGTTTTTGCTATTTTTCTGAGATTATTCTTCGATTTAATTATTCGAAGCTCAAGCTTATTTTATGAATAAAAAAGAAAATGTCTTTAATACTCTTTAATTATCAGACGTTTCTGCAAATTTGATAAGACCAAGATTAGACATTTCTTTGAGAAGTTTGTTTTTTTCAATAGGTTTAATAAGGTATGCTTTACAGCCTTCTCTAAATGAACCCATAATGTTCTCAGAATCACTAAGAGCTGTGGTCATGATGACTTTAACACTATCAAAGCCGCCTATACCATGATCATCTTCTATTTTGCGAATAGTATTAAGTGCTGCGTGTCCATCCTTATTTGGCATCATAATATCAAGACAGATCAGGTCATAAGGCGCATTTTCATCCAAAGCACAGCGAAAAGCTTCTATTGCTACCTTACCATCTGATGCAATATCACAATCGCCATAACATGAGAGATACTTATGCATGAGTTTTCGGGAAGCAAGATCATCTTCTGCAACTAAAATTTTCATATTAATTTCCTAATCGTCTTAATAGTTGTGGTTTTCATTGTACATTTATTTAAAAGTTACAGTTTTTGTTTTCATCGGTTATTAATAAGGACGCATTTATTAAATTTCAATTAATAAAGAGGATATCTTGGCTTTTCCCGTTTCTTCATACAAGTAAAGTATATAAACCAACTTGCATTTGTCACTGTTGTTAGTAGTTATGGCTGTAGTATATCTTCTGTGCGGCCGTCTATGGTAATGATAACTTCTCTGACAGTCGAGAACTGTTTTAATGTTTGTTCTATTTGCTCATATATAGATGCAATTCTTGAGGAACCTGCTACTTGAAATTCAAGTTGCGAACTAAAATCAACTCTTGCAACTCCGTTTATAATCGATAGTTTCTGAACTCTGACACCAGTATTAATCCTGGTATAAAATCCAGCTTCTTTTTCCTGCTCTGTAGGTCCTTTTAATAGTTCTTCCAGAGCGGCTCTTGCGGTTGCCTGGGTTTTCTGTATGACACGAGTTGTAGCGTACACTTCGTCAAGCAACGGATCAGTATCAAGTTTATGATTTCCGAAAAAGACCTGAATCTCTATCATGTCGAAAAAAATAGGGATTCTTACTTCCCTATTATTTTCCACCAGGCCGGATGGATTATTATTGCAGAGAATTACCACACCGCTTCTTTCATAACCGGATGAAAATTCCAGTGTTGCGATGAATTGTACGAAGTCCTCAGTCATCCAGTTAGACTTTGCTTTTGCATTGCCGCTGGCAATTATTTTGCCATCCGAATTAGCGAGCATTACAGGAAAATCCGCTTCGAAAAACCAGAATCCCCTCGCCTTCCCTTCAATAATATAAGGACTGGGTATTTTTTGATATGGAAGTGGGGAAGTGACAATAATTAAATCTTCTATGGAACGATTCGCTAAAGGTGATTTTACTGCATTCTGCTTGGTTGGTTCTGGTTGTATTTCTATATATTTTGGTGCAACTTCACCTGTTTGCATATCACTGATATTTATTGCACTCGGCGCCGGTTCACCTGGAAAATTTTCGCCTGAAGTAACATTAGCAGACTCATTATCATTGCTAAAGAAAACAAAAGCGAGAAAACCAAATATAAGTATAAGAATTATTGCTACAATAGCATTCGATTCACTATTCATCAGGCAATCCTTAAAAAAACAGCCGTAATTCATTGCGGCTTAAACATATAATGCCTGTGTTAATTGTACTCGAAAAACAAATTAAATCAAGCCGCCTGAATATAAAATTCCGAAATGGTTCAATCTCAAAACAGCCGTAATTGTTATGAATTAAGAAAAAATGCAGGCAAAAGACCTTTAAGTTGATTCCTTTTGTCTATTGATGCTTTTTGTTCTCTGGTACAATTCGGTTATTAAAAATCCCAATACTAATACAGCTATAACCGCACAAATTGCAAAATTAACCTCACGAAGAGAATGGTTTGAAAAAAAATGTTTCTCACCGTACATAGACACCCACTTTTTCCATCGCAGATTAACAACTAAAAGATTAATAAGACCAATAACAGCATATGTACCGACTGAAATAAAGTTATAATATTGCCTGTAACGTAAGCATATTTTTATGGATACAATATAAATTAACACTCCAATAATTGAGAGAAACAAGAGTATAAACCAGTCTTTGGCTTGAACTGAGATTAGGTAAGCCCACGAAAGAAAACCATAAATACCTCCGGCAAATGAGCTGTATATCTGGCCATTTGTTTTTATACGCTTATCTGGTTTTACATATGTGCCGTCTTCTATTTGAATATCCTTACGTTTTTGTTTTGATAAATGTATCAAATAAAATACCGCAGAAAATGAAATTATAAACACAGCAGGAATACTCAAAAACTTTATCCCCGAGCCGGGATTCGTTAAGTTAAGAATTAAAATAATTGTTAGCCCAATGAAGATGAACAACAGGGTAAAATAAGCCCTTTTCTTCATAAATTCATATTCTCTTAGTGACTTCGAATCATCGATATTTGCTTTAGTTCCGATGATGGAGCCAAGCAAACCAAGCAAAGGACCTAAGAACGCTCCAATAACACTTAAGTAAGCGGCAAATTTTGCTGCGGCTGAACCTTTCGCTGCTACGCTCAAAATAGCCGCACTTGCAACCTGCGGTGTAAGAGCCGGAAGAGCGGCAACAACCGCGATAGTAAATGCTTTCTTGGGTGAGGTTTTTCCGAGAATATCTTCGACGAGTGTTGACATTTCGGCTTTTAATAATTTGCGGCCGCGAGAGAGTCTTTGTTTGGTGACTTCTGCGGATAATTCGAGTTGAGCCGCGACCTGTTTTATGGATTGCTCTTCGCGATAGAAAAGCACCATAGGTTCGCGATAAGTTTCGGGTATTTCCTGAAGTGCCTGCCAGATTACTGTTTGCTGCTCTTTTGAAATAGCTATCTGGTCCGGCTGGGTTTTTGATGTTTCAGAAGCAGCCGCGTTTTCTATTGGTTGGGCGGAATCAATTACATCTTTGCTTTGTTTTCTGATGGATTGCCTGAGAAGATTTCTTGTGATAGTACAGAGCCATGCCCTGAATTTTCCCAGGTCCTTTAATTGTTTTAATTCTTTCCACGCTTGAATAAAAGTTTCCTGCGCAAGTTCCTCGCTTTTGGCAAAATCTCCTGTTGCGCTGTAAGTAATGCTGCAAACAAGCGACTGGTAATTCTCAACTATTGTGCCGAACGCTTCTTTATTGCCGCTCAAACTCGCGTTGAGCAAATCTATTTCGTTTGTGAAAGTATTCATCAGTTAAACCCTTTTTAACAAAAATACATTATACATTCACAAACATAGATTCAAAAATGGAAAAAAGGTGACAAAAAAAACAAACTGACCGAGACTATTTGTAATAAATCGGTCAGTTTGTGTATTTGAGACTTTTATTTTAGAGTAATTTTGACTTTTACTTAAGCTGGATGAATGTTTCGAAAGTTTCACCGCTTGAGATATTGTTTAAATTAATATCCATCTTGTAAATTTTAGTTGCGTTTATACCGTCTTTTTCTGCTTGAATAATGAATTCACCGTCAGGAAGAAAAAATTCACTGCTATAGTTATCCTTTGAATCGGGCAATTTGTAGCTATTTTCTCCAGCGATCCAGACGTTCGCATTTTCAACCGACTGGCCATCCTGATCGAAAACCTGCACATAAAGATGTTCTTTGAGCTTTTCTATAAGCTCATCAGTATCTAATTTCAAAGTAAATTCTGTAGAATCAGGAATTGTCACAACTATACTATCATTGAAATTCGGCAATTTCGGATTAAAGTAATAAGTTCCCGGGAGCAATCCATCTTTACTCTTATTATTGGTGATCGTTCCGGAAATACCATATTCGGAGTTGAAGAAACGAACACTTTTTATTTTTCCAGGAAGTGCTCCGGTTACTGTGACATTGCCTTCCTGAATTGGCAGAGTGACATCCATATTTATCTGGTCTTCGGGAATTTCGATTGGATATTGATATTCTTTTCCATCATATCGAATACATGCATAATAAAGTCCCGGCTCAGGAATACTTATCTCGTAAGGTACATTTGATTTGGGTTCATCTTTCCAATAGATAATTGCACCTAAATAGGGTTCCTTCTGATGTAAATTGAGATTAGTTATAGATTTTTCTTGCTGCTCGGATGCTTCAACTGTAATTGTTAAAGTTTGCTTTTTGGCGGGTACTATTCCCAGGTCGATATCGTCATAACCAACTACAATATCTGTGAGCTTTGTTGTTAATGTCATAGATTTTTGTGTTCTTCTCTCATAAGAAAGCGTATAGGTTCCGGGCAATTCCGCTGATACAATAAAACTGCCATTTTCATCAGTAAAGGCATTATATCTGTAAAGGCCGCTTGCGTCCGATTTGCCTAAAGTAAGCATAATCTGTGTATCTTTTAATGGGCTGCCGTCAACTATTAGCCGGCCGCGAATAAGCGGGCCGTTTCCTAAGTCCTGATGAATTATCATATTATTCGATGGAATGATCGCACGTGCGGCTACACCGGTCTGCTCATATGCTCTTTTGCGGACAATATAACACAAATCCTCCGGCAAATTCTCCATACGGTAATAACCATTCGAATCCGTAATTTCCTGAGCATAAATTTTCTCTGAAGAAGAGTAAAGAAAATGATTTTTCGCATGTAAGGTCACTCCCGACTGGGGATTGCCCTGGCTATCATAAACGAAACCTTCGACAATTCCGCCGTTATTGAGAGTAATCTGCCCTAAGTCACTAATTACTTCTTCTTCGACCAGGATATCTGGTATCATAGTAAAAGTGTAATCCGGATGAGTAATCTTTATAGTTTCAGTTCCGGCTGCGACGTTTTCAAGTGTAAACTGTCCGGACTCATCCGTAGTTACAAGACCTTCTTCGCTTTCAAATACAGGTTCGATATTTGTTTTAGGATCTCCGGCTAATGAGTAAGGTAAAACCTTAGCATTTACAACTGGATTTCCTTCTGAATCTACAACAACGCCGGCTATCGAACCGCCGGGAGTCAGTTCGAGATGCAGTGACGTATCGGTTTCGGTCTCGTCACTCCACTTTGGAGCATATCCTTCTGCAATCGCCTGAACTTTACAAGTAGCTTTTCCATCACCAATTACATCTAAGGAAAAAGCTCCATCTTTATTTTTATATTGAATCCACTTCCCTTCGCTACTGTAATGAGTACTTGTCATTCTCTGATAGCGAAGTCGGAATTCAGGTATTGGTTTACCGGTTAAAGCATCAGTGACAGTACCATAAAGCTTTTGATTTCTTGTTGTATTTACATAATAATTCGGGACAGGCGTTGGCTTTTGAGGTATTGTCACCTCAAATAGTTTGTCCTGCTCCGAAGGCAGTTGCGCTGAAAACAATGTGATACCGATGGAACCTCCTCCACCTTCTGGAATCAAGGCCTGGATACGATATGTCCCTGAAATGATTTGATTCATTGTGAAAAAACCATTCGGGTCAATATCAAATTGGGGTGGAACGAGATTACAGTGCCACCAGTCAGGATATGGAACAATTTTACATTCTTTGGCGGGTGTACCGTCATAATATTTGGCAAAACCGGAAACTTGCTCACCTTTGAGCAGGACAATCTCGCCGTATTCGATGACATTGGGATCGGTCAATTTAACTTTAAAATATCCGGGCGCAAAATCCAGGATATCTTCACGGATTCTTTGGCCATTTTTTTCTTCCCAGTCACCTAATACGCTATGTATCGAAGTAAACAAATAAGGTTTGTCAGAAGGGGGAAAACCTCCCAATCGAATATAACCATTTTCATCAGTTTTGTGTGAAGTATTAGTGTTGCCTACTTCTACGCCATGCTCATTTGCTAAAGATGTCACCCATATACGAGCATCACTTATCGGCATTAATTCTTCGTCAACAACATAAAGGTCAATCATACATGCCTTTTCTAACTGGAAGTGTTGTACTGCCTGTCCGTCTTTCTCCAGGTGCATTTTGGGTTGTGTGTCGGAGCTTGTAAGTCCGATGAATTTATTTGAGTAAACGCCAATTGAGTAATCACCGGCCTGGTCTATTTTGCCAAAACTATAAAAGCCGTTCGCGTCGGTTTTGGTTTTATAGAGTCTGCCGGGACCGATAGATACCTCCGCATCTATTATCGGTTCGCCTGTTTTTGCATTTGTAATCAGTCCGCTTAATATTCCTTTGGGTACAAATTTATTCTCGATATTTTCTTTAATTACAACCGGTTCAGGTGATTTGACAACGAGTTCTTCATTTTCTAATTTGCTTTGAGTTTCATTCATGGCTAACAATTGTGACGGATTCTCGACAGGTGCCTCAATTGCTTCTTCTATTTCAATTTCTGTTTCCTGCTCTTGTTCTTGTTCGGGAGAAATTGTTATTGCCGCAGATTGTGAAATATTCTGTTCCGGATTCGGCTTGGTAACATGTTTGTATGTCACTACTGCCCCGATACCAATAATCAATATTGCAGCGGTAGTAATTATCTTTGCCGTTACGCCGCTCATTATCGCGGCTGCGCCCGTGGTAGTTCCTGTCGTGGTTGAAGTTGCGGCAATACCGGCGGCTGCGGCGACACTCGTGCCTGTTATTGCCAGGCCTGCAAGAGACGCCATAACAGCCGTAGCGAACGCCTTTTTAGGTCCTGAGATTGAAAGAGTTTCCTCAACGATAGAACTGAGCTGCTCTTTAATCATATTTCTACCACGTTGTAAACGTTGTTTTACGGTATCTTCAGATAAATCCAGTGACATCGCAACCTGCTTTACGGATTTTTGCTGACGGTAATATAAAATCAAAAGCTCTCGGTATTGTTCCGGAACCTGTTGAATTGCATCGTTGACGAGTTCTTTATATTCCTTTTTGATTGCCGATTCGAGCGGACTGGACTCATCGGCAGCTTTCTCGTTTATATTTTCCATAGGTTTGGCCTTTGCAATAATATCCCGTTGATTTTTGTTTAAAAAATTTCGTATGTTGTTTCGGGCTATAGAGCAAAGCCATGGACTGAACTTTGAAAGGTCCTTGAGTTGAGAAAGGTTTTTCCAGGCATTTATAAAGGTTTGATGTGCCAGTTCCTCACTCTGTTGAAGGTCCGCCGTGCCACTGTACGTGATTGCACAAACCAGGTCCTGGTAATTCGTTACAATTGCTTCAAAAGCCTGTAATTTGCCGTTAAGACATTGTTGTAATAGTTTTGTTTCTTTTGTCTTGCTTATCATATTAAGACTCCTTTTAATCCAGTTTGTATTATAGCCTTAATAATAAAGAAAACGCAGAACAAAATCGGTGACAGAAAATCTGCTATTTTTGAAAAAAAATATAAAATATGCCATTTCTCGTGCAAAATTGCCATGACATAATCGAAAGGAAGGGAATCCATATACAAATAGATTTTAAGTCGATTATCGAATTATATTTGATTGGCTAATATTTTATTAAGGTATAATCTTCAAGTTATCAATATAAGGATTTTTTACCTGAAGATTTTTAATTGCTTTTAAGCTGAAAGCATAATCAGATGTTAGTTCCAGTGATGTCAGAGCTGGTAAATTGCTTAAATAATCAAGCGACTTATCTGTGAAATGACCATCCATAATGGTCAGGCGATTTAGTTTTGACAAATCAGCCAGGCATTGTATTCCTTTGTCAGTTATGCCAACTTCACGAAGACATTGAATACTTAAAGATTCAAGATTCTTCAAGCCTGATAAATATTTCATTCCATTATCAGTTATACCAAAACCGGAAATTTGTAACCTGTTGAGCTTGGTTAAATTTGCAAGACAGGCCCAGTCTTCATCTCGAAACCGTGCAATATTTGAAAGTGATCCATCTCTATAGTTCATTTCAGCATTAAGAAATAGAATCATATCCACCAACTCGGTTAAGCCGGAGATATCCATAATTTCGGAATTGTCCTGCTTAATTCCTTGCATATTTAGATATTTTAAGTTTTTGAAATTATTAAGATGTTTCAATCCAGAGACAGATATTGCATCGCCTCCAATTGCAAGTTCTATCAGGGACTTTAATGGTGCAAGTTCTTCTATTGCTTTGTTTGTCAATCGTTTGCCGGAAATATTAAGTTGTTTTAGATTTGTTAATTTAGCGATATACTTTATTCCTTCATCACTAATATCCGGCTTAATTACACTTAGTGATTCAAGATTTTTAAGCTCACTAATATAACGCAAAGACTCGTCGGTAACATTCCTGCTGTTAATAACAAGGCTTTCGAGTCGTTTGCATTTGGCGAGTTCAGCAACTCCCTTATCTGTATAAGTTCCGCCTACTCTATCAAGGTGTTTCAGCTTACTCATCCGGCCAAGATAACTTAAACCTTCATCACTAAAGGAATCAGGTAAGAATAAAGATTCAATGTTTTTACATTCCTGCAAATGAGATAAGCCTTCGTCAGAAAGTTTGCCTCTCAATGTACTGAAGGTCTTCAGATTTGGTAAGTTTTTTAAATATTTAACACCTTCATCAGTTATTCGATTATTCCAATACACATCTATGCTTTCCAATTGAGTCAGCCTGGCAAGATTTTTCATGCCCGAATCGTCGAATTGCTCGGAATCAATTTTAATTGCTCTCAGTGAAGATACATCTTTAAGGTATAAAGGAGCATTATTTGTGAAATTGCCGCTCAACATCAAATAATTTAAATTAGGGAGTTCGGAAAGCACCTTCAGTCCTTCGTCTGTTACGCGGACGGCGGGTATCTGGAGAATCCTTAATGATTTCAAATTTGTTAATTGTTTAAGTCCGGCATTCGTCATAGAGTTATCTTCGCTCATACGAATAACTTGAAGTGATTTAATTTTTCCAACCGCGGCCAGTCCCGAATCATAGACATTAGCTGGCGGACAAAAACTCTTGAGCGATTTTAAACCGGCCAGAGATTCCAGTCCTTTGGTGGTAATGTTTGCCCCGTCAATATTCAGCGTTTTCAATTCTGACAAATGTAGAACATAAGGCAAACACTTATCGTTCGGACTTTGACCTCCTATAGACCATTTCGGACTTAGAGTTAGTGAATAAATATCATCAGGTTTCAGTTTTTCTAACAGAGATAAAGTAGAAGGATTTTGCCATGTCCAGGAATACAGGATTAACTGTAATATTTTACCTTTAGGTATTTTTACATCACCCTGTGCGCTGCCGAAACTTTCCCATTCGACTTCTTCAAAAGGATTTGGAACATCGGGTGCGGTTCCTTCATCTGCTATCGACAAACGACCTATCGAACGCTCTTTTGGAAAATGCAAAATACGTTCACCGGTCTGTGTTTCGACTTGAAGTAAATCTAAAGAAGAATTTGATTCGGCAGGAGCATTTGAATCTGTATTTTTAATCAATCCCTGCCGCACTAAATCCCATGCGCTTTGTGTGTTCATAGATGCTTTCAAAGCATTATTTGAGTTATGATATATTGCAACTGAGCCGACCGAAATTGTTATTATCGCCGCGGTAGCAATTATTTTTGCTTTAATGGCGGTGCTTACTCCTGCTGTTATACTCGCGCCGGTTACTACCTTGCTGCCTGCAATTGCGATTTTTCCGAGTTCTTTCATTATAAAAGCCGGAGCGGCCTGGACTATGTTTTCAGTAAGCAGGGCACTCAGAATAGCGGCGGGTACTATCACACCTCGAGATGTTAATTTTTTACGCAAAGAATCTAATCCTGATTCTATTTTTCGTGATACTGTCGGTTGTGATATATCGAACTTTTCTGCGATTTCAGTCATCTTCTGACCTTCGAAGAAGTGCAGGATAATAACCTCTCTTGTCAAAACGTCCAGCTTTTCAATTTCTTCATCGATATAAAACGAAATTTCACGCCAGGCGGCTTTGTTATCTTCGGATTCTGCATTTTTGGAATCAGCAGCATATATCAATTCACGTTGTTTTCGTCGCGAATCACTTCGAACAAGATTAATTGCTTTATATGTCGCTACACTGTGCAACCAATTGGATAGAGAGTCGGTAATTTCCGCCGCATCACAAACCAGTTGGAAAAATGTATCCTGTACCACATCAGCTGCTATTTCTCTGTTTGAAAGGATACGAAGGCATACTCCATAAACCATTGGGGCATGTTGTTTAATAATTTGAGCAAAAGCCTCTGAGTCACCATTTCCCGAGAAACGTCTCAATAATATAAATTCACTTTCCGCCATTTTTTAAAGTCTCCATAACGCTATTATATTTGTTTTTCGTTCTCTTTACAAATATAAGTCGTTACCGGAGAAAATATTATTCATCAAAATGCGAAAGTTTTTAAAAATTCATTACTATTTCATCTGAAACGGTACTTTTTTAATCTAAAAAACGCATGATTGTCATTCCGCACTTGTTGCGGAATCCAGAAAATAACCAAATATGGATTCCCGCCTTCGCGAGAATGACAAAGTCGTATTTTCCGTGAATGGCTAATTAATCTTTTATTTTTTCATCCAGTTCAGTTATTGAAAATCCCTCGGCGGTGACAATGTGATTTTTGTCTGTTAATATCAACCAGGGAACAGATTGTACTCCCCAACCATATCCAAGTCCTTTTAAACGAACTGTGCTGTATCCTGTAGGGGGTAATATTTCATTTTCTCTGAGCCATGAATGAAACATCTCGTCTGCAATAGATCCGACGTGAATAAATACCATATAAACATCCCTGGTATCCAATAAAGCCTCTGCTCTTTTATTTAATGTTTTAATGCAATCAGTACTCTTGGAATCGTCTATTTTCCAGAAGCATACAAGAAGCTTTTTATTCTTAATTGCATCAGGATCGAGCCGGACTTCTGTAAATTTTGGCAGAGCTTTTCCTAAAAGTGATATCGGTTTCAAATTATCAAGATCAAATACTTCGCCGTTCTCATCCAATAATTTTCCATCATTCCATGTAAATCTTTTAAAGCCCGCAATTTGAACTGGTGTTCCATTTCTGAGTTCCGGGTCGTTTTTCGGATTTTTAAGGGGACTATCAAAAGAGCCAAGGGCATCATGGTCAGGATTTAAAACTATTTCCGTGCGCTTGTAATTAAGTTTAGCCATATGTTTGCCTTCAGGACCGAATATATGTTCATTAGAAGCTTTATATTCCATTGGAACCCAAATATCATCAATTTGTTTGAAATTACCAAATTGAACGAGATTATGAAAACTTTGTCCCTTTTTCAGCTTGCTGCCAGGAGCATAGTCGCCTTCTGTGCATTTAACTTCGAATTTTGCTAATTGATATCCATGTGCAGGATCAATCCAGATTGAGATTTTTCCTAAATTTATATGAGTATCTAAAACATAGCATTTGGAATCATTAATTTCCTCCATTTCCGAACGTAATGAGATACTCTTTGCATCTTCTAAAACTTTATCCAAACGATTATTAGATGTCCAGAAATAACCCTGAAAAGATTGTTCAGGACTTGCTATAGAAGAATCTATATCATTTACCATGATAAATCCGGCAGGACCTTCTGTACTCATAGCCATTGAGTGTCGATATAACTGGCCATTATTAAAGTTCATTAATCTAAAGTCACCGGCTTTTTCCCTGATACGGGATTCTTTAGGTGGATTTAGTTCATTCCAATTATATGATCGTACGTGTAAACGTTTACCATCCCAGCGGATTTCATATTGACTGAATTTGCTCATTTTGGATTTATAACCCATTAGTTCAGGTGCAGGTGCATCAGAACCTAAATCATCTTCAGAGTATATAGTATGTTCACCTTTGCTGATAAAGGATTTGGTTGATTCAAGTGCCTGTGTATATTTAGCAAACAGTTCGCCTGCTGTAATATTAGCAATATTTGTTTCGGGCTTCGTTCCAGTTATCTTATTATCTGATTCAGTTTTAGTAACCAGTTCCCATATGCTTGCTGGTTTATTTTCGCCGTTAGCGATAAATGAAAAAACAACAGTTAAGCCAGCTCCGGCTAAGACTATCATCATACCAGCAATAAGTTTCATTTTTACTGTAATACCTGTAGAAACATATGATGCAATTTTTGTACCGATTGTAGAGACGTACGGCCGTGCGTTTCTACTTCCAGCAATTGCAATCTTGCCAAGTTCTCTCATAATAGAAGCAGGAGCGGCTTTTACGATGTTGTCACTCAATAGAGTCATAAACACAGCCGCAGGAACTATAACACCTCTTGATTTTAATTTCTGGCGCAGCAATTCTATTCCGGAATCCATCCAGCGATAAACTTTTTGCTGTGATATGTCGCACTTTTTTGCTATGTCATTTGTTGTCAAATTTTCGAAAAAACGCAGGATAATAACTTCCCTCGTATGGTCGTCAAGGTTTTCAAGTTCTTCATCGATGAAAACCGAAATTTCCCGCCATGCGGCTTTATTATCTTCTGCATTAATAATTTTTGGACGTGTTGCATAATTAAATTCGCGTTTTTTCCGCTGAGAATCTTGGCGAATAATGTCGATGGCTCTGTTCGTTGCTGTGCGATGTAGCCAGTTTGGAAGTGAACCTGTAATCTTAGCAGCATCTCGAACCAATTGAAGAAAAGTATCCTGAACGGCATCAGTAGCGTTATGCTTGTCTCCAAGAATTCGGATACATACACCATAAACAAGAGATGCATGCTGTTTTACAATTTCCGAAAACGCCTCGGCATCGCCATTAGCTGCAAAGCGTCTCAATAATACAAATTCACTTTCCGGCATTTTTCAAGTCTCCATATCGCTATTATATTCGTTATTTACTTTCTACACAAATATAAGGCGTTGCCAAAGGAAATATTTATCATAAAAAACTAAAAAATCCGGAAAAATGTTTTAAATATCATGATATTTTGTATTGAAATGATACTTTTTCAATCTTTTATTTTCTCATCAAGATCAGTTATTGAAAATCCCTCGGCGATGACAATGTGATTTTTGTCCGTCAAAATCAGCCAAGGAATCGATTTAACACCCCACGAGTATTGAAGTCCATCTAAACTATCGAGATGATATCCGGCTGGAGGCAGAATTTCATTTTTGCTAATCCACGGAAAAAAGATCTCATCCGAAAGACTACCAGCGTGCATAAATACCATATATACATCCCTGGTATCTAATAAAGCCATTGCTTTTTTGTTTAATGTTTTAATACACTTAATACTCTCGTTATTGTCCATATTCCAGAAGCATATAAGAAGCTTTTTATCCTTAATTGCATCAGGATCGAGTCGGACTTGTGTAATGTTAGGCAAAGCCTTCCCTAAAAGTGATACAGGTTTAATATTATCGATATCAAATACTTCGCCATTTCCATCCAATAGTTTTCCATCCTGCCAATTTAATCTTTTATTTAAATAAGCTATATGCACCGGTGTTCCATTTCTGAGTTCAGTATCTTGTTCAGGATTCCTAAGGGGACTATCAAAAGAGCCAAGTGCATCATGGTCAGGATTTAAAATAAATTCAGTACGCTTATGGTGACTTTCAGACGAAGAATAGCCATCAGGTCCCAAAATATGTCTAGTAGATTGTCTATATTCCATCGGAACCCAGATACCATCAATTTGTTTAAACTGCCCAAAATGAATAACTTTATGTGAGCTTTGTCCTTTTCTTAGCTTGCCAGGACCAGAACTAGGAAAGTCGCCTTCTGTTGCTAAAAGTTCGACTTTGGCATTTTGGTATCCATGTGCAGGATCAATCCAAATCGAGAGTTTTCCATATTTTGTTTGAACATCTATAACATAACAATCAGAATCACCAATCTTTTCGGTTGCAGAACGTAATGAGATATTAGTTGCATTTCCCAAAACTTCGTCTACACGCTCGTCACCAAAAAGATAATAACCTTGATAAGTTTCTTCAGAGTCTGGCATATAATAAGCTGTTTTATTTATCATAACTAATCCGGCAGGACCTTCATTAACAATCCCCGTTGAGTGTCTATAGTTTTCACCATCAGCAAAATTGTTTAACTTGAAGTCACCAGCTTTATCCCTGATGCGCGATTCTTTGGGTGGATTTGGTTCATTCCATGTGTATCTTTGAATATGCGTACGTTCACCATCGTAACGAATCTCACTCATTTGAAATTTGCCGCCTTTTTCTTTCGTATTCATTAACATTGGCATAGGGGCATCTTTACCAAAATTAGAATCATAGGTATAAGAAAATTCACTTTTGCTAATAAAGGATTTAGTTGATTCGAGTACCTGTGTATATTTAGCCAATAGTTCACTTGCTGTAATATCAGCGTTATTGTTCACAGTCTTTACTTTCGTAATCTTATTATCTGGTTCAGGTTGTTTTTCCTGAGGTTGATTTTCTTGAGATTCTTTTTCTTGAGGTTTAGTGACCAGTTCCCATATACTTGCGGGCTTATTTTCGCCGTTAGCGATAAATGAAAAAATAACAGTCAGTCCTGCTCCGGCTAAGACAATCATTATACCAGCAATAAGTTTCATTTTTACCGCGGCTATAGTAGAAATAGTTGATGCAATTTCTGCGCCGATAGTTGCTTTACTTCCTGCTATAGCTATTTTGCCAAGCTCTCTCATAATAGAAGCAGGTGCGGCCTGGACTATATTTTCTGTAAGCAGGGCACTCAACATAGCCGCTGTTAATATTACGCCCCTTGATTTTAGTTTTTGTCGAAGCGAGTCTATACCTGATTCTATTCTGCGCGATACAGTTGGTTGCGAAATGCCGAACTTTTCCGCGATATCAGTCATGTTCTGACCTTCCAGGAAATGCAGGATAATAACCTCGCGCGTCAGGTTATCGAGCTTATCAAGCTCCTCGTCGATACAGCATGATATT